>NZ_JBAKFQ010000025.1:0-70546 GCF_053484255.1 Martelella sp. FLE1502 | reverse complement strand
CATCGTTTCAATCGCTGCAGCATTCAACCTCATAAAATCCGTCCACACGGCCTAGGAAAGCGACCCCGGACCAAACCGATTCTCTACCGCGCCGCTTGCAGCCAGGATTTCAGTCCTTCAGCGCTTCCAACACCTGTTCGGCCAAGGCCTTCTGCGCGCGCACGCCGCCGCTTGCAAGATAGAGCACCCCGCCATCGGCATAGATTACCTGGTCGTTCTGCCAGGCTTTGGTGCGTGCGACGAGTTCATTGTCGAGAAGCTGCTGCGCTGCTTCGCCTTCACGGCCGATGGCAGCGTCGCGGTCGAGCACATAGAGCCAGTCCGGATTCTGCTCCATGATATATTCGAACGAAACCGCCTGTCCGTGCGTGCCGACGTCGAGAGTTTCGTCGGCCGGTTCGAAGCCATAAAGGTCATAGACGTCGCCGAAGCGTGAACCGGGGCCGAAGGCGGAAATCTTGCCGCCCGTTGTCAGCAGCACAAGTGCGGTTCCGGCGTCTTCGGTCAGCCCCTGGAGCGTCTCCAGCGTGGTTTCCAGGGCCGTAATCTCGGCTTTGGCCTCTTCCTGCTTGCCGAAAAGTTCCCCCAGAAGCCGGGCATTGCCTTCGACCCCTTCGAGGAAAGCGTCATTGGCAATCGTCAGGTCGATCGTCGGGGCGATCTTCGACAGGTCGTCGTATTTTGCCTGCGAGCGGCCGGCAACGATGATGAGATCGGGCTGCAGCGCGTTGACGGCCTCGAAATCCGGCTCGAACAACGAGCCGACCTTCTCGTAGTCATCGGAGGAAAACTCAGAAAGGGAAGGCGGCATCGGTGCATCCGGCACGGCTGTTACGCGCACGCCCAGGGCATCGAGCGTATCGAGTGCGGAGAGGTCGTAGACAATGACGGTCTCGGGGTTCATCTCAACCTCGGTGCTGCCGCTTACATGCTCGATCGTCATGGTTTCGGCAAGCGCCGGCACGGCGGCAAGGGTCGGAACGATCGCGATGGCGGCGAAGAGCGTGGCACGGTGGACTGCGTCGATTCTCACGGGAGACTCCTCATACTTGATTGTTCTGGTCAACATATTCAAAAAGGCATGGCTGACAAGCACGTCTCGGTCGTGTCGCGCGATGGGGTGCACACTTTGCCGTGAGCCCGGACGTCCGCGCCATTGACCCCGGGCGACGCGCGCCGCATAAGGCCGGGAGTTGAAAAGTAGACTTTCATGATCCGCATTTTTTCCGCAATTGTTCTCGGCCTCGTTTTGTTCTTCGCAAGCCTCCTGACGGGTGCGAGCACGCTTGGGCTTTCATCGCTGTTCTGGGCAGAGGACGGCGGACTGGTATTGCTGGCAAGCCGGCTTCCGCGCACATTGGCGTTGCTCCTTGCCGGCGGCGGACTGGCGATTGCCGGCACGATCATGCAGATGCTGGCGCAGAACCGGTTCGTCGAACCGTCCACGGCCGGCACGGCGGAATCCGCTGCCCTCGGCATGCTGACGGCGGCCCTGTTCTTTCCCGGAATGCCGGTGATCGGCAAAATGTTGCTGGCGGCCGTTTTTGCGATGGCCGGCACAGCGCTGTTCCTCAGGCTGGTGCGGCAAATTCCGGCGCGCGCGGTATTGATGGTGCCGCTGACCGGCATCATGCTGGGCGGCGTCATTTCCGCGATCACCAGCTTTATTGCCTATCGCTATGACCTGCTGCAGTCGCTCGGCGCCTGGACCAACGGCGATTTTTCGATGGTCCTGCGCGGTCGTTATGAACTGCTGTGGATTTCCTTTGGCCTCGGTGTTGTCGCCTACGTCACCGCGGCGAGGTTTACGCTTGCCGGTCTCGGTGAGGCCGTGGCCATATCGACCGGGCTCAACTACCGCCGTGCCATGCTGACGGGGCTTTCCATCGTCTCGCTGATTTCGGCATCGGTGGTCGTCACCGTCGGCTCCATCCCCTTTGTCGGTCTGATCGTGCCCAATGTCGTCAGCCTTGTGATGGGCGACAACTTGCGGCGCACACTGCCGTGGATTGCCTATAGCGGGGCGGTGCTGGTGCTTGCCTGCGATATCGCCGGTCGCCTGATCATAGCGCCATACGAGATTCCCGTCGGCACGATGATGGGCGTGTTCGGCTCGGCGATCTTCCTCTATCTTCTCCTGCGGCAGGAAGCCCATGCACGCTGATCAAAGAGGTCGTAAAAGCGCACTGATCATCGCCGTGCTGGCAGCCCTGGCGCTTGTGTCGGCCGTTGCCTTCATGACACTTGGCGCCCGCGGCAACTGGTCCTTCGTGCTTGGTTTCCGCGGCGTCAAGCTTGCGGCCCTGCTGCTGGTAGCCTATGCGATTGCAGTCTCCACAGTGCTGTTCCAGACCATTGTCGGCAACCGCATCCTGACGCCCTCGATCATGGGGTTTGATGCGCTCTATATCCTGCTGCAGACGTTCTTCGTGTTCGCGCTCGGGGCCGGCGGGCTCAATGTCATCGATCAACGCGTGATGTTCGTGCTTGAGGCGGCGGTCATGAGCGGGTTTGCATTGCTGCTGTTTCGCTGGCTGTTTTCCGGCGCCACCCGCAGTATCCATCTCGTCATGCTTGTCGGCATTCTGTTCGGCGGTCTCTTTCGCAGCCTTTCCGCCTTCATGCAGCGGTTGATCGACCCGACCGATTTCGTGGTGTTGCAGGACCGGTTCTTTGCAAGCTTCAACACCGCCAACACCGAGCTGCTCGGCATCTCTGCGGTGATCATCCTTGCCGTCTCGGTTCTCGGCTGGCGGCTTTTGCCGGACCTTGACGTCATCCTGACAGGGCGCGAAACGGCGATTGCGCTTGGTGTCTCCCACAAGCGTGCGGTCACGCTGACGCTTTTCGTCGTCACCATCCTGGTTTCGGTCGCAACCGCGCTGGTCGGGCCCGTCACATTCTTCGGCCTTCTGGTGGCAAACCTTGCCTATATGATAATGCCGGACGGGCGGCATCACGTTGTGCTGCCGGCAGCGGTGCTGCTTGCCGCCCTCACCCTTGTCGGCGGCCAGACCGTTCTGGAGCGGGTCTTTTCCTTCGGGACGGCGCTGTCCATCATCGTCGAATTTGCCGGCGGCATCTTCTTCATCTTTCTGCTTCTGCGGGGAAATCTCCGATGATCGCAATCAGCAATATCTCAAAAAGCTACGGTGCCACCCGCGTGCTCGACGATGTGACGCTGACGATCCCGAAGGGCGGCCTTACCAGTATCGTCGGTCCCAACGGCGCGGGCAAATCGACCCTTCTCGCCGTCGTCAGCCGGCTGATGAAGGCGGACAGCGGCGCAGTTCGTGTCGGCGGGCTCGATATTGCGGAAACGGCTGACGATGTGCTCGCGCGCAAGCTTTCGATCATGCGCCAAGAAAACCATATCGCCGCGCGCCTGACGGTGCGCGATCTCGTCGGTTTCGGGCGTTTTCCCTATTCGCGGGGGCGGTTGACGGCCGAAGACGCGCGCCGGATCGATGACGCTCTCGTCTTTGCCGATCTCCAGGAGTTGTCGGACCGGTTTCTCGACCAGTTGTCCGGCGGCCAGCGGCAGCGGGCTTTCTTCGCCATGGTGCTGGCGCAGGATACCGATTACGTGCTGTTCGACGAGCCGCTCAACAATCTCGATGTCAAACATGCCGTGGCGACGATGCGGCTGATCCGGCGCATGGCCCATGACTTCGGAAAGACGGTCGTGCTGGTCGTCCACGACCTCAATTTCGCCTCCGCCTATTCGGACCGTATCATCGCCATGCGTGAAGGCCGCATCGCCGCCGAGGGTTCACCGGTCGAAATCATCGAGGAGACGATGCTGCAAAGGGTCTTCGATACACCCTTCGTCGTACGCGATTTCAACGGCAAACGGATCGTGGATTTCTACAGCTAGAATTCATGCCAGTGCGATGGGTTCAGCAATTTGCTTGCGGCCGGCTCTAGATGAAGCCAGGTTGCGGCATTTGGTTCTGTAGACAGGCGATGCTGATCAGTCGCCGCATCTTCATTCGCTCGCTTCGATCTATGATGGCGGCTCATCCGCGCCACACGGCATGTTCGGCGCGATCTGCCCGGGCACGCGAGGACCGCTGGGCAGTCGCGTATTCTACCCAAAGCCTGCCAGCCTTTCCCCCTGATAGGCACCGCAGCGACCTGCGCGGATCGGCAGCTTTGATGGCAATCGAGAGCTCGCTTGGACGACCGAAATGGGGCGCTTTCCGCCATTCTTCTCCTAGCTTTTCAGTGTCCAGCA
Organism: Martelella sp. FLE1502; assembly: GCF_053484255.1. Classification (NCBI taxonomy): domain Bacteria; kingdom Pseudomonadati; phylum Pseudomonadota; class Alphaproteobacteria; order Hyphomicrobiales; family Aurantimonadaceae; genus Martelella; species Martelella sp. FLE1502. Next base: position 66,309 of record NZ_JBAKFQ010000025.1, on the reverse strand, counting down.
GTCGTCGACCGATAGCATATGAAATCGGAAAGCTCAGGAATTGACGCGGCGGCGCAGCCCGCACTCCTGATATGCGCCTAGCATGATCAGACCAGTCGCTGAAAACTAGAAACGCCCGGCTGATCTAGTCGGCCGTTCTCAAAGGACACTTGACCACCGTCAGTTTTGCTTTGGCGTTTGAGCCGGAACTGCCGTCGAGCGCCTTTCGACAAATTCTGCAACAGCTTGACGCATTAGTGCGTGTGGGGTGCTGTCCAGTCGATTGGCCAAGGCGTTCAGTCTCTCGCGCGTATCGACATCCAACCGAACTGAAACGGGCGAGTTGGTGCCAACCATTTCCTGTCCTTCCTTACTCATTTGTTTTAGGGGCCTTACTTGCAATTCTTCTAGTAAAGCCGCCGCCTGCCGAACTCGTCAGGCTGCCCATTGAACCGGCTGTTCCACCAGCGGCAACATTGGCCCGCATGGCTGCATGCGTGTCGAGATCGCTGACGGCATCCGGCTCGATCAGTCGGAACACTTTGCCAGGAAATTCGGCGATCAAGGCAAAAGAGCGTTCCAGCATGACGACATATGCGAAGAGCATAAACACCATGATGGCCAAGATGCCGATGAACCAGGTGATTTGGGTGTAGCTGTCACCAGACAGAGCCTGCGCTGCGGTGATAGCGTAGTAAAAGCCCCCGTTGAGAAGCGTTCCGCCAATCCGGAAGATGATCATGCCCACAAGAAGCCCGAAGAGCATAAGCACCGGTGTTGCCGTCAGCGCCAGCAACATGACGTATCCGCGCCTGGCCTGCCGACCGCCCAGACCTTCGCCTTCCATCGACAAGTGAGCGATCGCCCACAGTGGTGCGGCGAAGATCATCTCCACGACCAAAAGGAAGAAGGCCGTCACGCCGATGACCCAAATCACTGTCGGGATCATTGGCAGCACAAACGCCATGAAGTAGCCGGCAACCGAGATTCCGCTCAAAACCCAGCCGAGGAAGCCGGCGAACGCGATCACGGACTGTCCGAGAAAAGGAACCGCTGCCAGCACCGCAAGCGAAATCATGATGACGCCGCTATAGAACGCCAGCTGATTGCCAACGGCGATCAGGCCCACCATCGGGTCACCGTCATTGGCAGCCGGGTTCAGAAAGTCGAAGGCTTCGTACAAATTGCCGGCAGACACCATATAGGATGTCATGTCGGCCGTTGAATCCGCAAAGGCTGCACGCTCGTTGGTAAAGGCGCGTACATCGCTTCTGGCGACGCTCTCGTTCCACCATTCGACGACACCGTTGTAGGTGCCGGCGAAACTCTCAAGGAATTTCGTGGCGTCTCCCTGGGCTGAACCGAACAGATACCAGTTGGCGTCGTCATACTGCGAGGCAATAGACTCTCCGACTCGACCTTTCGGATTGGCTGTCGCTCCGATCGCGCCGCCCGGTGTTGTTTGCGGGATTCCTCCCGCGACGGCCGAAGCGTCGGCGGTGAAGCGGCTGATCAGCTGATAGTAGTAGCCCGCTTGCAGCCATCCGCCATCCTTCAGACTGGCAGACAGGTCGATGTTCTGCTCCTTGTCGCCGATGCCGTTGATGTTGATCGTTTCTGTTTCGGACGCCGCGGATTGTACATCCTTTTGAAGTTTGTCTGTTGCAATATAGTCCTTGAGGATGTTGGCATGGAGCTCGCGCCATTCCGCAAGGTCATCTGCAAGACCCCTATAGTCGGGCAAAGGCTGCCGTTGAGAAACGGCCAAGGCGACCGAATCCGCCATCGGCGCATAATTATTGGTGATCTGAGTAACTGCGTCGCGCATGGCTTTTGCATAATCGGCGTATGTTTTGTCCGATGACGCAGCGACCCTTTGAAAACCTTTGGTTTCTGAAGGAAGCGTGATCGTGCCGCACGCACCCCGATAGTTGGGCATGTCATAGGAGAGCGCTAAGCTGCCGCTGGCGGTTGTCCGCCAGTTTTTGGTAATGCCGGCAATGTCGCCCCCGCCCTTTGCAGCCTCAGCGTTGTAGACAGCCCGGCACATTTCCATGCGCCAAACAGCCTGAATGAACTGACCGTCCTTTTGGGACATGTCCGTGCCAACGATCGGCATATGGTCGTTGAAGACGAGATCCACGCTTTTCTGCCAGAAATACGATGCCGTGCCCGTACCAAATTGCACCAGATAGGCGGCTGCGTGCTGAACGCCATTGTACCCCGTCGCAGGGATGGGAATGAGCAGCGCTGCTGCGACCAGTGTGCGGATCGGCGCCCACAGGGATGAATGACGTCGGCCGAGGACCTCGCCGTGGTGCGCCGATTCCATCGTCCCGATAATAATGTTGTAGGCCAACAGGATCGCACCGAGGGCGAAGAACAGAATATTGAAGTCCGAGATCAGCACCGAGATCAGGGTTTTGTCGTTCGGGCCGGGAAAAAGCGGACCAAAAATCGTGTTCAGATAGGTGTTCGTTCGTTCGTCGCCGCCGCCGGACAGAATGTCCACGACATCGATTTCCTGTGCGAACGCGCCGGAACTGGTAAAGATGAAGGCCAGGGGCAGACCTTTGAGAAATCGCCGCAAGGTTCAATCCTTCCTGATTATCTGCATGTCGTAAGGAAGACGGTGCTGGAGGTAGTCCGCAAAGGGACCGAAACGGCCCTGTCGGATTTGCCAGTAGGCAAAGTCGGCTTTCATGGCCTTGGCCGCTAGCAAAAGTGCCAAAACGATGAGTGCTGTGAGCGTGAAAATGCTGAAGATGCCGAAGGCAAACATGGCCGGGATCGCAGCGAGACAAAGAAATGCGATGATCGTGTAAACCGTTCGCTCCCGTAGCCAGGCGCGGGCATCGTCGTCGATTTCCTCTTGGCTCATTCCAGATGTCTGGGCCTTGAAGCGGGAGATGCCGCCGTCTTCGTCCGTCTTGAAGAACCTGTCACGCGAATAGCGCTTCGGTCGCAACGTGCTGGAAATAATATCCCATGCCGCCATGCCGACCGAAAACCCGGATGTGACGATGAAGGCAAGCTGGTGCATGCCGCCGCGTCGGGCAAGCCAGCCAGTCTTGTGCGGATCATCCTGTCGGTTCCGCCGTCTTTTCATCAGTCGTTCACCGGGATTACGGTTGTCCTGCTGTCGCGATCGTCAAGCTGAAGAGCGAGCAGTGCAGACAGAGCGGCCGCCTGTCGCCGTTCGAGACCGAAACGCTCCCATGAGACGTAGAGCTGCAGGGCATTGGTCAGAAGGTTTTCGCGTTCCACGGCTTCTGGTGACATCTTGGCAACGGCCTGATGCCATTCCGGATTCGGGAAGCGACTTTCAACGAAAATATCCAAAGCCTGAAGCTTCGAAACCTTGTCTCCGATTTCATAAGGGTAGTTGGTCGGCGCTGCTTTCTTCGCCCATTCGGCGAGCTCGCTGCTGCCGGTCGGCGCAGTCAGATCGCCAAGGTAGGAAAGAATGGCGTGAGAGGCTGAGCGACGTGTCGCGTCGACCTGGCGCGCCGCCATCTGCGCCTTGCCGGCCGGCGTTTTCGCTTCGCCTTCCGTAATTGGCTTTGCCGGGATGGGGTCAACCATATTGTTGACCATGCGCGCATATGCCTGAGCGACCTTGCCTTCGGACGTGTCCAACGTCTGCGCATCGGTCAGGAAACGAATGTCAGACGTCGGATCTTTGAACCCGCCAACATCTTCCAGCTCGTCCCGGTCTTTGATAATCGCATTGGCGATCGCAAGCCCGCCCTGGGAAACTGCCTGTCCCTCAGCACCGTTGCCACGCGAGCGATTGCGCGAAAGATTGGAGACGTCTGTCCCGCCGACGCCATAGGAAGCAGTTCCGCCGCCAAATTGCATCAGCCCGGAAAGGTCGAAGCAGGCCGAGGCTGCCGGATCGTAACGACCGCCCTCAGCCTGGCCGCGGGCCTCCTGACGCGCCCGCAGCGTGTCATTCAACTGTGCTGCGTCCTCGATGCGCTTTTGCGCTTCGACGGATCGATCAGAATAGGCACTCAGCTGTGCGACCCCTTTCAGGATCGTGTCCGCAATCTGCTGCCCGACATCCGTCGTGTGGTCGTTGACGTCCTGGATTGTTTTGTTGCTGTATTGGGCAACGATATTGCGCACGCCACCGCAGGAGCAGGCCGCTTCAGCCGTCTGAGCCAGCCCGACACTCGCAACCGAAACCAACAAGCCATAAATCAGGTGTTTCATCACTGTCCTCCGGTGCCATAGAGCTTCTGATAGGTATCGCGCAGCAACGAATTCGCGCCAGCATCTCTCACGCCCGCGTCGCCGCCATAATCGCCGCCCTGTGACAGGCCCATGTTGACGGACCCGAAGTCGAGCACGTCACTGGAACCACCGGTAAAGCTGTCTACCGAGATGCCGTCGAAGGACGGCAGCTGAAGCGCCGATGTCAGGGGCTCCGTGGCCTTGTCCCAGGCTTCTTGTGCAAAGGAGCAGATCTGTTGTTCTGCGTTGGACAAGGCAGAATCGAACAGGCCCTGCACGTCAGGAACCTGAATGGCGATATCCAGGTCCAGATTCATGAGGTTGTCCAGGCAACCAAGGCCATCAACGGGCTTCGGCTGTTGAAGCGCCGCTTCCTTTCGCGCCACCTCAGTGTCGATCCCTGCGCGGATTGCGTCGGTCAAACTGATTTTAACGGTGTCAGCACATGCTCCGCTTTGGCCGCCGAGCATGGAATCGAATAGATGTTCGATCTGGTCGGTTCCCTCTGCGGCATGGGTCAATCCCGCGTGCAGCATCAGGGCAGGTGCAAAAAACAATACAAGCTTCTTCATAGCGTTTTCTTTTCTCCCTGATATGGCGGCACTTCCTGAATGAGAACTGGCCGCTTTGATCCAAAGCCGGGAAAGTCGCTGGTCGCGCCATACATTCCCCCGACGGAATAGCTGTTCGTGTATCCGAAGCCGTCGTATGAATTGCCGTTGATGGATGCCATGCGCTTCAGGATGAGATCCTGCAGCTCCGCGTAGGAGGACAGGCTGTTGGCCGCGAGATAGCTCTCGGGTAGCGCGTTGGGATCAAAACCGCTTGCGACCCAATCATTCAGGGCGCCGGAGCCAAGAAAATGCGCCGCGTCCAGAAGGCTTTCCTGTGTGATCTGCACGCCATTCACTGTCTGACCTACCAGCCCGCGTGTTTGGGAACTCATTGAATTCCAGTTGCTGATAGTCAGCTCGTTCACGGCACGCTCTTGCAGTGCCTTGCCGGCTTCGGAATACCGGAGATCGTCGAGCGACGAGACGCCAGCTGCGTGGGCCTTGTCTGTGAACGTGTAGTTTGACCAGTCGCCACCAGATCCCTGGGTATATCCGAGCGTGGCCCATGTACCGGCCGTGATCTGATACTTGCCGAGCGCGCTGCCCTTCTTGTTGATAATCGAGTAGCTGTCGCCGCCTTCATGCCCCTTAAGAGCATCCAGATATCCGGCATGTGCCGCTACCGATGCCAGTCCGAGCGAAAACGCGGATAAGCACAAGATAACCTGTTTCATAGCGGCTTCTCCCGACCAGCCTCCAGGACAGGCATAAGACCGATTGTCTTGACCCGTTCACCACTGCCGACGCTGTAAACGCCGATGCCGTCGTCGATAGACAATTCGATCAGGCGGTAACCTTCCTCGTCGCGATCTGGCTCGAGAGCGAAATCCTCGGCATAGGTCCGGAAGTTGGCGATCGCCTTGTTATCGCCGTCGAGGACAATCAGTGGGCAAGGACCGTTGCCGCAATAGTAAAGGGAACGCGCTGTAATGACGGTTTCGTCGCCGCTCTTCAGGTCCACGTCAAATGCGAGAAACTCAGGCGGCTCGACGCCCTCGGGAGGTGCCGATCGAGCATTCAGGACGCCATAGGCGGCGCGCTTCTCATCTTCCGTGGCAACGCGGGACTCGTAAACATCACCTAGTACCTGGGGCGAGTAGGACGTGCTGAACCATTTCCAAACACGACCGTCTTCGCCATGGATGGAGCGAATGCCATCCATGCCGACGTCTCCAATACCAACCGCATCGCCAAGGCCCCGCCAGACTTCAAGCCACATTGCGTCCGGCTCGCTGTAATAAAGAGCAACAACGCCGCAGTTTGGATCGCATTTGCGGTTGTCGCCGAGGCGCACCACCATCTGGTCATAGCTTTCGGTCGGCTCTTCCAGCCATACGCGCTCGGCCTCGACCATGCGATAGAAGCGCCCATACATCTTGCGAGCGACCTGTGTCGCATCCGCATCCACATCGTTGAAGGTGATGTATTTGGTCGCTACTTCCGTATCTTGCGCGACAGCGGCCGATGACGACAACAGAAGCGCCAAGGCTGCGTTTCGAAAACTCATGCTACTGCCTCCTTCACAATTTGATCTGCGAGATCGCGGATGACATCGCCTCTCTTGCCCTCGTCAACGGCAACACCCCGATCTTCCAACTCACCGAGCCGGCGTTCGATCGTTGCCTTTGCGGACCCATCGGGAAACCGGGCGGCAAGAATGGTGCGCGCGCGCTTCGAGCCGAGACGGTCATAGAGCATGGACCGCAGGGCCGTGTCCTCGGATGTCGTGGACAGCGCCCATAGCTCGATCGGGCCGAGCTCATTGATCAGATATTGGGTGTAAACACCGCTCTTAAGGGTCAGATAAGCCATGACCGGAGCGCCCTCGCCTGGGACGGGGCCATGGAGCGTTCGGAGGATCGATCGAGCAGAGGCTGAAAGATTGTAGGTTTCGGAGACCTCTGAAATCGCGCTTTCGGTCGGCACGTTGCAAAACCAAATATTGGTGACGAGCTTCTGAATGGCCTCATCGAAGTCATCCATCAGCTGCGATGCCAAGGCGATCTGGACACCCGCTTTCCGGCACACTCGAACGTCATTGATGACCTGCTGGCGAATACCGAGCCCACCAGTCATGTGGTACTCGTCAAAGCACAGTCGTTTGTGCATCTGACGGTTATTTTTCCAACGGCGCAGATGGTAGTCGATGTAGACTTGCGGCGCCTTCAGGCCCCGCAACTCGTCTTCGTCCAACCAGAAGTCAGAGGTGACGGCATGGTGGGCCAGCATATACATGATGGCAGTATGTCGTTTTGCTTGCGGCCCGACCGTCGCGGTCACGTCCGACAGATCAAAGGCTATGATGCGCGCGCCCGAGACATCGAAACGCGTCGGGCGAGCGAGGATGGGGAAGTCCTTGGTCGCGGAGCTGACCATGCGCTGAAATGCTTTAAGCACCGGCTCCTGGGTGCGCGTCACCATTTCTCGGAAGGGTTCTCGAACTGTCTCGGAATTCGATACCAAGATGAGATCGGACAGCGTCGGAACAGCAAAGCGCTGCGCCAGTGCCGCCTCATGCCGTCGACCGTTTTCCATCAGAACGTCGGTTACCTCCCACCAGGTCGAGGACTGGTCGGCGACATAGCCGACCTCACCGAGAGCGGCGTCGACTTCATAACTTTCCGATGGGACGTATTTCTTCGGCTCCCGGTCATCCGAAAACCGCTCATAGGCTTCGTTAATGCAGCTTGCTGCCAGCGCGGAAATACCGTCATAGGCCGATTCAGCCCCGTCCGGCGTGCATAGCAAGGTCACAAGATTGACGAGGTATCCGCGCTCGTGAGCCAGAGGAAACCGCAATGCGAGCTGGGTGTCGAACGGATTGACCGAATACTGTTCTTCCATCCGGAGCCGGTGATAGACGACCTCGTGACGCCGGTTCGCCGGCAGGCTGTCACGCAGGAGCGAAATCAATCCGGCCGAGGACGGGCCGACATCGATGATCGAAATGCGTGGCAACAATCCGCTACCATCATCTGACTGGCCACTTTGCGGTGACAGCGCCACGCCAAGGTTAATCGAGTTCAGCAGGACCGACTTGCCGGAGCCCGGCGTTCCGACGATAACGTCGACCCATGAAGTTTGCTTGGATGATCCCGGCTGATAGGGCCACAGCTTTCCGTCCGAAGTTCTGAACAGCACAGCACCATGGTCCCAGCATTTCGCCGGGCGCGAAATCGGGCTCATCGCCAGCGCGTGTGACAGGCTCGCCGCCATGGGCGGCGCGGTCGACGCGCAGTTCATCGCGAGCGCCGACGACATGACGTTCTCGACGGGATCGCCAATCAGCGCATCGGTTTGCGCTGATCCCCAGCGCTCGACCGCGCGCCGTAGATTGGCAACCTGTCTCATGAGCACGTCCTTGTGGGTTTTCGGAGCCCAGGCCGCAAAGGAGACACGGAAGCGAACGGCCGTATCGTCGATGCCGTCGGCTTCGCGCAACGCATCGAACGCCTGTACGATACGCCGGTTGCGCGACGGCGCGGTCCAGGTGAACAGCCGTGCATATTGTTCTTTGAAGATCTGCCCCTGATAGCCGCCTGCTTCGGTCAGCATCGAGGTGCGCCAGGAAATCCTGTCTTTGCTGTCGAGAACCCGCCGCACAAGATCGTTGAACGAAACAACGATTTCAGGCGGCAAGGACAAATCAAATCCCGAGAAGACGCTGTTGCCGATTTCAACCGTCGACTGATCGACGATCGTCGCGCTTTCGGTCAGCAACTGGCGAGAAAGCGCCGGCCAGGTAAGATTGGAAATATCGCCCTTCTTCAGTTCGGCATTCGTGGACGGCATCTTCTTCCGCATCATGTCCCCTGGCAGAACAGGAGACCAACTTGGTGATGCGTGCAGAAACTCGGGGTAGAGAACGCCTCTTGCGGCTGTGATGGCCGTACGCGCATCCAAGCGCTCCATTTCGATGCCGACCAGCGCAAATTCGCGAAAAAGCGCATCCGAGACCGACCTGTGACGTGTTCTGAGTGCTTCCAGAGCCGCATCGGGCCATTGCGATTGTCGCATCGAGGGCGCGCCTGAGAGGTTTTTCCTCCTCGCCGCCTGCCCCGCCTTGATCTCGTTCTTTGTCAGGTTGGAGGGGCGTGACCACACCGCCAGATAAGAACGTTCTCCGGTCAGCTTTCGCGGCAAAATCCTACGGCGCTCGTCAATCAAGTCGCCAACGTCAAGCCCGCTGTCATGAGCGACGCGCCCTATCGAGCTTAATGCCATGTCGATTTCAGATGCGCCGAGATCCGGCGAATGGCCGAACCAGAATTGCAGGGCGCATCCGGGAGAGGCGAAATAGGGTGTGATCGTGCGTCGCAGCTGTTCGACAGTCTGCGACACTTCCGTTTCACCGGCCAGCGAGCGGAACCCTTCGAGCGCAAAGACACTCACCAGCGACCCGTCGTCGGCGACAAGGGTATCGTTGTCCTCCGCGGTCACCAGACGGCAATAGCCATCCAGCGACTTGCGGAAGACCGATCGGCTCAAGGCCGCTGCGATGTAGTCGAGGGTTTCGCCGAAACGTGCCATATCAGTTGATGCTTCTCAGCGTTCCATCGATGGTCGAGGTATCCGCACCCGAGCCGAGGAAGCTCGTGACACCAACGCCAGCCCAGGCCGGCAAGCCGATCAACAGTGCGCCGGCGAGAAACCAGATGAGCATCGACATCGGGGAATGCTGTTGATGCGGATTCCTGGAGTTCGAGACGAGTTTCACAATGCCGATGATGATGCACAAAAGGCCGCCGAAGAAGGCGATGGAGCCGAGAAGGTCGGCCCATGGGCCAAGTGTGGTCGTCGAAAAATTGCTGGCTAGATCGCCCAGCGATTGTTGCGCCATCACTGGCCCAAGCATGGCCAGATAAAAGCCGGAAAATGTCAGCAGGCCGGTGCACTTTCTCTGCATTTGGTCTCTCCTTTTTATTTGACCAGAAGTTTTTCAAGCATCTGCAGGACAACGACGATGTTGATCGCCAACGTCCCTGCGACGAGGTGGACAATCCCGCGTCCCGTATCGCCGATTTGTCCGCCGTTGCCGGCGCGGGCGAGCAGGAACAGACCCCGTACAAATCCGAGAAGGCCGATAAATTGCGCGAAACGAACCAGAGCAATAACGGCTCTCTGGCTCATTTCAGCGGAAAGCGGCTTGGTGATTTCGGGAGCGTAGGTGAATACCTGTTCCGCCGACACGCTCTCGGATTGCAGGAAGAAGCTCATCAGGAATGCCCCGATGACCGTCGACAGCGAAATCAGAAGTGAGCCGACGAAGAACAGGACCAGCGGACCGGTGTATGAGCCGGACGCCGCGCCCCCAATACTACGGAGCTCGTGGGCTGAAGCCATGCCGACGATCGAGCGCGCCACGAAGACAAGACCCACCAAAAAGCAGGTGCCTGCGACCAACGCCTGCAGGGGGGCAATGATCGCGACACCGCGCTCCAGGAGCTGGACAAAACTATCCATAGCCCGCCCTATTCCGCACTATTCCCATCCGGGGCCGGCATGGCGACGACCGGATGGGTTACAATCTCGTGCTGCACGCCAACGCCTCCATTTGCGGCCTCAAAGCCAAGAGGCCCGCCCGTGCCCTGGAGCGTGACCAGTTCGTTCAGGATAAACTCGTCCTGCTTCTTCAGCTCATTCACATGACCGATAATGCGCTCAAGGACGCCGTTCCTGGCGGTCAGCGTGTTCAGTTGCTGTACCAGGCCAGCCTGCGCGGTTTTAAGCCGTTGTACCTCTGAATGTAGCTCTGAGACCTGCACCGATGTTGCATCGGAGACCCGGCTTGATTTGACCGCCTCTGGTTGACGCATAAACAAGTAGAGGTTGACCGCCGATATGGCCACAGCGAACACGAGCGCGATGACAACAGGCGATTTAGAGCTATTTTTCAGCAAATTTGGGTTGCTTCGATACGATTCGTGTTCGTATAACTCAATTTGATTTGTCACGAGAGCCCCCGATGAGGTCTGATTTTTCCCCGAAATCACCCGTCTTCCAAGGGGACTTCACAGCTCCAATGTCTTGATGTAATACAGTCTCACGTCATTCAATGCAACATTGACAGGAACAAATTAGCACCGGGGGCCTCCTTAATGTTCAAACGCAAGTCGGCGGTTTCTACGTCCGTCCTTTTCCCCGCCGCCTTACTCGGCCTGTGGCCACTCGGGGCGATCGCCGAAAACGTCACTCAGGCCGACATCGATCTGCCTTGGCAGACCACCTTTGTCGGTTGCAGCACATCAGCAGCACCTTTCATCGAGAACCAGCTCAACCTTTACGGCGCGCGCCCGTTGATGAAGGTCGATGGTATGCAGGCATGGGCTGTGCCGCAGGGTGACGGCACAGAGAAATTTGCGCTCACAACGGAGGACGGACTGACGATCTTCGGCTCGGTTGTTGGGCCGCAAGGCGAGGACATTTCCGGCGCGTTGCTGTCGACCAGGCCGAATACCGTTTCACTGGAAACCGCCAGCGCGCTCTCTCCTTCACGGCCCCCTTCACCGAAGGTCGCCAACGAGGAGCCCGCTGCATCCAACCCCGACGCTCTCGAAACCCCTAATCGGTTGACCGGGGCAGTTCCTGCGGAATCTGACGAGGCGCCGTCTTCGAATGTGGTTGAACCGGGCGAGGATGCCACGCCGGCCGCATCGGCCGATCAGGTTGAGGCAAGCAAACCGCCCAAACTGGCGTCGGTGGGCTCTCAAAATACACCAGACATTCCGATCGCCCAGACTTTGGATGAGCTGGTGCAGCAGGCCCATGATTTCAGCGCGTGGTTTCCGGTCGGCAATCCAAAGCCCGACGCACCGACCTTTTTCCTGCTTGCCGATCCCACGTGCCCGCATTGTGCATGGTCGATCGATTCAATGAAACCGCTCATCCAGAACGGCGATATCGACCTGCGCATCATTCTTGCCCCGATCCTCAGCGAGGCGGCTTTCAATGTCTCTGCGGCCATCCTTCAGTCGGACAATGTCGGCACGGTTTTCTTGAAAAATGAGTATGCCGCGACTTCAAGCGTTGGTGGCCAAAAGGTTGCTGCGATCGCTTCCGACAAAATCGACGATCAGACGGCTGATATTCTGCGCAGAAACGTGTTGTGGATGCGCCAGAACGGGATCAAGGGTGTTCCCTTTTTCATTTACAAGACACCCGAGGGCGGACAGTTCGCTTTTGGCAACCTCACCCAACAAGCGCTCGATACAGCGCTCACAATGGAGTGAGGCATGAGCGAGCAATCCTACGGCGCACTCGAAACCGTCATGAAGCGCACACAGACGTATCGGACGGCTTTCCGGGTGATGTCGGTAATCAGCTGTGCGCTTCTGGTCACAACCGTCGTTTCGGTGGGCGCAGCGGCCTACCTTGCCACCCATCGGCCCGAGCCCCGCTACTTTGCGACAACAACCAACGGCCAAATCTTGCCATTGGTGGCGTTGGATAAACCGCACCTCAATGCAAACGAAGTCGCCAACTTCGCCACCCAGGCCGTTACCGCAGCGCTGACCTACTCCTTCACCAATTATCGCGCCGACCTCACAGCCGTGCAGAAGTATTTCACGCAGCCCGCCGGATGGAACTCGTTCATCGACGCTCTCGACAAGAGCGGTCAGCTCGAAATGGTGAAGGAGCGCAGGCTGAATACCACGGCGGTTGCTCAAGACGCAGTGATCCTTTCACAGGGGCCAAACGCTCGTGGCGTCTATCAGTGGGTCGTGCAGATTCCGCTCCGCATCACCTATGAATCCGCAAGTGAAGTATCGGGGCAGGATCTTCTTGTGACAGTTACCATCAATCGGATGGAAACCTATCAGACCCCTGAAGCCGTCGCGATCAACCGCTTTATCGCAGCGCGTGGAGGCGCCTAATGACAATGCGTACCTCAGGCGCCGTTCTATGCGTTCTACTAATGACCACGGCACCTGCTCTCGCGCAGGACGCGCCGAGCGGACTTGCCCAGGCGGCTGCACAAGGCACGCAGCGCGCCGAACAGATTAATCAGCAGCAAGCCGACCAGCAACAATACGAGCAGCCCGACAGCGAGTTTCCTGTCATTGGGTCAGACCACCTACTCAAGTCGCTCGATGAGTTGGACCGCCCGCTTTCGCCGGAAGAAATCACGGCTTACGGCGCGGCAGTTCAATCTCAAATGCCGATGACCCCCGAGTTGATCCGCGACTACAAGCGTCGGGTGAATGAAAGCCAGAAAGCCGCAGCTCAACCCGCGACCGGCTTTCGGCCGAAGGCGATCTCTGATCAGGTTCAGGTTTCGCTCGAGGCAGCCGCCCAAACCACCGCGATCAAAACCTCACCCGGAACGATCTCCAACCTCGCCTTCTTTGACCGCACCGGAAAGGCTTGGCCCATTGCCAGCTATGGCGTCGGTCGCCCCAATGCGTTTCAGGTCTATGCGATGCAGGAGGGGAGCAATCAGCTCATGATCACGCCGCTTCTTCCGCATGCCTTTACAAACCTGACCGTTTCTCTGGTCGGTGAGGACCGGCCATTAATCATCGACGTCGAAACAAACGAAAAGGTCACCCAATATCGGCGCGACTATCAGGTCGACGGTCTTGGCCCGAACGCGCATGTTTCCACGGCCGTCAGCGCTCCGCCGAGCCGCGCCTCCAACCAGGTCATGATGGCGTTCGTCCAAGGCGCCGGCATTCCACAAAACGCCACGAGGCTTTCCACGGACGAACCGTCCGTATCGGCATGGCGATACGGAAAGGATCTCTACATCCGCACGACCAGCACGCTGCTTTCACCATCCTGGACTGAAAGCCTGACCGGTCCTGGCTCGGTGCACGCCTACAAGCTCAAACCGACGCCCGTTGCACTGATCTCGTCCGATGGCTCTGTCAAGAAAGTGAGAATTTTCCAATGACCGATGCAGAAAACCGATCTAACGAGAACCACAACAACCCCGACACCAGCGAAACGCACCAGGCCGCGCCGGAAGTCGAAACGGAATCGCCCATGAACGATGAACGGCGTTCCACGATTGATCGGAGCGCGCAGCGCAACAATCGCATTGTCTACGGCGGCATCCTGGTGATCGCGGTGGGTCTTGGTTTCGTGCTGTGGCAGAGTTATTCGTCTTCGCCCGTTCCATCGTCGAGCGTTGCACGCCCACCGAATGTCGAGAGTACGCCCGGCGGCGAACAGCAAGGACGGTCAGAGCGCTACCAGAATACGCTCGATCAGTCGAACGAGGCCGGTGCCAAGAGTGCTTTCGAAAACGACGAAAGCTTCATCGCGACACCTGACGAAGCCATGCGGTCGATCGACACGATTGGGCAGAAGAAAGATCCGCCGCCGGTCAAACGACCCGTCGCGCCCGCCAATGTCATTGAGCGTCGCGACCAGCCTGTTGAGTACCGAACCGCCGATCGGCGGCAGCCCCCCAAACCGCAGACTGACTATCGACGCATCGATCAGCTTGCGAGCGCCATGAGCGCACAACAGCAAGGATTGCTTCAGTCATGGCAGCCTGTGGCCTCACAGGCAACGGTTGTCATTGAACAGGACCTGTATACGCCGCCTGAACCGCTCACGGCCAGCAATGGACAGGGCGGTGGCAATGGTTCCGTCCAGTCGTCCGGAGCTTCGTCGGTTCAAACCTATGCGGTCGCTGGCGATACGGTCATGGCGCGCATCCAGAACGCTTCCGATTCCGATACGCCCGGACCGGTGATCGCCGAGATCATCAATGGCCCCCTTGATGGCGCCCGCGCCATTGGCGCTTTTGAGGTGAACAAGACGCAGAGCGCGCTCGTCATCCAGTTCGATCGGATCGTGATGCCCGATGGCGCAAACTACGACACCAGCGCCTACGCGATCGATGCACAGCAGTCGACCATCGCCGTGAAAACAGACATCGACCGTCGTTATTTTCAGCGCTACGGCGGTAAGCTGGCGGCTGCGTTCATATCCGGTCTGAGCGGCTCTCTGTCTCAACCGCAACAGCAATATGTTGGCATTTCCGACAATATTGGCTCCATCATCACCAACAAGCCGACGGTGAACGAAAGCATCTATGCCGGCTTCGCCGCAGCTGGCGACGCCATTTCCAGCGACCTCAACAACAACGCGCCGAACGGACCCCTGGTCAAGGTTCGGGCCGGTCAAATGATCGGCATCCTGTTCCTTGAAAATGTCGGAGTGGCGAACTGATGGCGGAAAGCAGCTTCAACATCTACGGCACGCCGGTTTACTGGCGGGAAACAGTGCGAACGCCGCGCCTGCTTATCTTCGATGCCCGCCTGATATTCTTCTTCCTGCTTTTGACATTGCACCTGCGGCTATGGACCTTCATCACTCTGGTCCTCGCGTGTTGCGGGTTCTGGCTCATCGAGCGCTATGGGTACGCTTTTCCGAATGCACTGAGGGCCATTCGCAGTCTTGTTGCTGGCCGCCAACGTCCCGCCCTGCCCGGCTACAGATACCGGTCAATGATCGACTATGGCTTTGAGACGCGTGAGGTTCAGGGATGAGCATAGCGCGAACAAACACAGCCAAAGCTCCCGTTTGTGCATGTGCGCTCTCGAAAGGCACTGCCGGCGGCAGCGCAATTTGCGTTGTGGGTGGCGACTATAGCCTGATCAACGCGAGACAGAACCAGTTGGCGGATGCCGCTGAATCTATTTTGGCTTCGGTGAAGTCAAACTCAGCGCGACAAAAAGGAGAGAAAAGTTGAGGTAGCCTCAAAACGACAAAGCCCCGCGCGGCTGCAACCGGCGGGGGCTTAGTGCTAAAAATAGCCAAGACGTTGATAGGCTCTTTTTAGCATTCACCCGACATCGTGGGCAAGAGGAAAAACGCAGTTTCTGCGCACGATACCCCTTTGCCTGCTCCCTGCTCAAAAGCAAGGAAAACGGAATGTTAAAATCATCGACCGGGTGGCGCAAACAGACACCCGAGCGTGCCTATTTTTCCGATCTTGCGGCCAAGGCCCCGATCGGAAGTCACGGCCGCGCCGAAATCCGCAAGCTGCTCAATCGCATTCGGCCCGTACTGCGGACGAACACCACGCAAATGCTGCTGCTGAATATCCTGTTCGACGCCACCTATGATCAGGACTGGCAAAAAGGATCTCAACCGATCGTCTGGCTGTCCAACGAGGCGTTGGCTCGCCAGCTCAATATAAGCGTCAACGCGACACGGGCCGCCTTGCGGTCGCTGACCGACATGGGCATTATCTCTCACCACGATAGCGCCAATTGCCGGCGCTCCGGACAGCGTGATCGTTCCGGCCGCATCGTGCATGCGCATGGCATCAGCCTCGCCTTGCTCGACGCGCGGTTTGACGAGCTGACGGCGAAGGCCGACAGATACGATCGCGACAATCAGCGCCGGCGCATCCTGCGCAACGACATCACGTCGCTGCGGCGAGACATCATGGCCGCCCTGGAGATGTCGAAAGAGACGCTTCCGGCACGCCGCTGGCATAGCTTCGCAAAGCGGTTGGGCCACCTGCGAGCGTTCCTGGGCAAGATCGGCCGCGCCAGCGTCGAGCATCTTGAGCGGATGCACCGCGATTTCGAACGCCTCTGGAAGGCCCTTAATGCCCTCGTCATGAGGGACCTGGACAAGAAAACTGACACCAAGGCGTCATCTGACGGACACCTATTAAAACCTACAACTCACCCCGGAACTGTATCTTGTAATGAAGAACGGAGTTACGCCGACGCGCAACACTCTAGTTTTCAAGCTGACAGCGCCTACGGCGCTGAAAAGATGGCTCTTGAAAATGAGCCTCGGCAGGTTGAGGGGCATGAGCAACCCGAAGAATCGGTGAAATCCGGACGGCGGATAGATCTTCGAACCGTGCTGACAGCGTGCCCGATCATTTCCGAGCTTTCCCCCGTACCACCGCGAAGCTGGCGCGAGCTGGACGCATATGCCGCGGAACTTCGCCCCATGCTCGGCGTGTCGGCTCACGCCTGGGCGGAAATGCGACAAGTCGCAGGGCAAGGGCTCGCTTCGCTCGCCCTTGCTATTACCGCCCAAAAACAGGCCGACGGAGAAGTCAGTTCGCCGGGAGGCTATTTGCGGGGAATGGCGCGGAAAGCCGCCGAGGGGGAATTGCATCTCGAAAAGTCCTTGCACGGGCTGCTCGCTCGAAAATTGGCCGCGCGGCAGACGGGCGCGGTGACGATCCAGTAGG
Source organism: Martelella sp. FLE1502 (assembly GCF_053484255.1). Classification (NCBI taxonomy): domain Bacteria; kingdom Pseudomonadati; phylum Pseudomonadota; class Alphaproteobacteria; order Hyphomicrobiales; family Aurantimonadaceae; genus Martelella; species Martelella sp. FLE1502. The sequence continues at coordinate 49,302 of NZ_JBAKFQ010000025.1, read as the reverse complement.
AGCTTAGGAACCCGACATGAAACGCATGCGATCCAAATTTTTGCTCGGTATTGCCGGGGGCATCGCCATTATCGCCGCCGTTCCGGAGGCCAGCAGCTTCGTTCAATCGATCGGCGTCCCGAAATCGGTCCTTCGCGAGATCGGCCGGCAGGCTGAAAAATACGGCAGACAAACGACGATCGAGACCAGCGCCGGGGAAATCAGCGTCTACGACGGGGACACCATCAAAATTGGTGGTCAGAGCATGCGTTTGCTCGACATAGATACGCCCGAGATTTCCAAACCGCGTTGCAGCTATGAGGAAAAGGCTGGTTATCAGGCGCGGGACAGGCTGCGGGATCTGATCGGTCAGGCCGGGACCGTCGAAATCATCGACAGCGGGACCACCGATAAGTACGGTCGGAATCTGATCCATGTCGAGGTGGACGGCCAGGACGCCGGGAAAGTCCTTGTCAGCGCGGGGCTTGCGCTTCGGTATCGGGGCGGTTCGGCCGCCTGGAACGCGAGAAAACGGCATTGGTGCGGGTGAATAGTTGCACGAAAATAAGGTGGATTAAATCTTCTGGCTTATGGGCGTCCAGCGTTGATAGGCGTAACTTGTGAAATTCGATCCACCCAACCGGCAGCGGTCGGATTAGTCCAACGAATAACTTCGCGGATGCGGTCATACTCAACCGTGATGTCACGCCTGAAAACCGGCTCGTGGTGAGCTATCCGGTTGCGAAGTTGTCTGATTTTGTCCAAGGCATCGTAGGCTTCACCACGAAGCTGCTGGACGGTTTTCGTTTGATCACAATTCGGAAAAACTGTTTGAAAATGGTGGTTCCAGATGTTGCCGTCATGAGCGCTGGTGAACATCTTCTGCCAGAAGACGAACTTGAGCTCAGCCACGATCTTTCCGGTGGTGCTGAGATGACGCAGGTTTCGCAGGTCTTTTCGAGGGTTATAACCATATTTAGGGTCGCGCAGCGTGATCAAGAAACTGTGTTCCCAAGGCCAGTTTGGGCCGTAGCTTTTCTCGATGGCTTCCATGATCGAATTTCGCACACTGACTTCACAGATTTGTAGCGGAACCAAGAAAGCGGCCGAAAGTTCGACATTCCACTGATAGAGAGATAATGCCGCTTCTTTGTCACTGTTCATGGCTGACAGGTACGTTGCAAAGCGAGGCGCAGACAGCACTTTCGGTAGGCACTGGATCTCTTCATGCGTGAATGGCAAACGACTCTTCCTCACTAAAGCGGTCAACTAAATGTTGACTTCCTAGGCTACAGAACGCATATAGGCCCTACAAGGGCGCGTGAGGTCGCGGGGTAAAACCACCCTCATCGTCAAACGATTATACGGAAAAGCTCGCTATTTGGCGGGCTTTTCTGCTTTTTGCCTTTCGCCCTTTGGTCGACCGCGCTCTATGCCTTCGGCACGAAGCCAGCCGTTGGCCGTTTTCGCCCATGCGGGTGACGATCACTAAGGCGAGCCGTCGCCATTGGCGCCGCGCAATGAAAGTCCGTCCAGCGATGCAGTCGGTCCCGCCTTCCGGGCTTCGCCCGTCGCTTTGCTAATGCTCCTGCGGCTGCATTCTATCGCCGTCCGGACCTGTCGAAAGTTCCCGCGCTCCCGGCCTGTCGGCCGTCACGATGTTGAGCGCTCCGATGTTCTCCATTCCTTTTCCTTTCAGGCCCTTCCAGCTCGTGGCGAGCTGGTCGCTGCGCTGCGCATTCTGCTCAGACCGGCAGCAAGATCAGGCCATCACCAGGCAAGGGACGCTGAAGCGATTGCGCCTCGTCCCAAGGAGCCCTCATCCAGATATCCATTTCCTCTTCCGTTGTGAGGGTCACCGGCATGGCCTTCGGGTGTATCGGCCGAACAATCGTGTTGGCGTCGCAGGTCAGAAATCCGTACAGCTCGTGTGTGCCCGGCCGCGGATTTTTTTGAGACCCACGCTCACCTTCCCACGTCGTCCAGATCCCCGCAAAAGCCGCCAGCGGCTTGTCGGCATCGATCACGAACCACCGCTTTGTCTTTTTCGGCTTGGGTTCTCCCACTCGCAAAATTCCGTCCATGGTACGAGACAGCGGTTTTCCGGCCTCAACCATCGGCGCCAGTGCGGGGAACTGGTGTTGCGAATGTTGGTCACGCCTGTGTCCGGTTTCCCTTTGGTCGCAAACACCGGCGATGGCATGCCTCAGGTCGCAAAGGTCAGCTCGCGTTCCCCGTTGTTGTTGCGAACAACGGGCGCTGGTCGATCCGGGTAGAATTCACCCGTCGGATTTGCCCGGTTCGTCAGATCGGCGGTCGGCTTGAACAGCCGCCGCATATTCTCGTGCGTCGAGCCATTGCGATACAAATTGCACATCGATCATCTCCGAATGAGCGGCATCCAAGACAGGCAAGATAGGGCGGTTCCGGCCAAACTGGAACCGTTGTCCTGATGCCAAAAAAGATAGAGGCATGTGTGAGCCTGGTGAGCGGGCTCAAAAGGAAGAGAAAGCTGTTCCGGCCTGCTCGAAAAAAGGAACATGACCGTGACCAGACAGAAAACCGGAGCCGACGTCTATCAGCTCGTCACCGACAAGATCATCCAGGCGATCGAGGCTGGCACCCCACCCTGGCAGAAGCCGTGGACGGGTGGTGCCGGCTTCCCCCGCCGTTCAAACGGCGAGTTCTATAAGGGCATCAATGCTATCATCCTGTGGTGCATCGCGGCCGAAAACGGATTCCGATCAAACTATTGGCTGACCTACAAACAGGCAAAGGCCATGGATGCTCAAGTTCGCCGAGGGGAGAAGTCCGCTCCCGTGGTCAAATACGGCACGTTCGAGGTCGACGATCCCGATATCGGCGAAGCTGTCGTCCGGCCATATGCGCGTGGCTATCGCGTGTTCAATGCCGATCAGATCGACGGCCTACCTGATTACTTTTACGGCGTTGACCCGGACGAACCGCGCGATCTCGGGACGGAACCCAATGTCGATCTGGATCAGTTCTTCGCTGCGACCGGTATCGAGATACGAACGACTGATGAACCTCAGGCGTTCTATCATCTTCTCGATGACTATGTGCACATGCCACCAATCGCGACGTTTCACTCCGCAAACGGATACTATGCCAGCCTCGCCCATGAAATGGTGCACGCTACCAGCCATGCAGGCCGGCTTGATCGGAATCAGAGGTTTTGCCGCAAAGCCGACCTCGCCTTCGAGGAGCTTTGTGCCGAAATCGGTTCCGCCATGCTTTGCGTTTCCCTGGATCTGGTCCCCGACTTTGCGCAATCGGCGGCCTATGTGGAGAGTTGGCTTCGATCACTGAAGAACGACAAGAAGTTCATCTTCCGCGCCGCAAGCGAGGCCCAGAAAGCAGCGGACTATCTTCTGCAGGCGTCTTCCGAACAAACCATTCAACATGCGGCATGAGGTGCCCGAAATTCTTAGCAAATCAAACGGGCTTCGCCGCCGCGCGAAGCCCGTTTTTTGTTACGGCACCTGCCTCGAACAGGGGTTTCGCCAAAGTGGGGGCCTTGGCTGCGAAATGTCCGCAACGAAGTCTATGCAACATATGAAGGAACAAAACACAACCGAAACGTTGATTTTGCCAGCTGTTTCGGTTCCACTCATCGATAGAGCAAGAGTTCAGCGAAGCCCGGTTGCCGGGCTTCCAAAAGGAGAGAAAGTCTTTCCTCCCGGCCGATACCGGAGAACAACAATGACCTCTAACGACATCAAGATCATCCCCGTCAAGCAGCTCGCGCTCAGCCCGCTCAACGTTCGCAAAACCGAGGCCGGCCCGGCCGCTGATGCGGAGCTGAAAGCCTCGATCAAAGCCGATGGCGGCATCAAGCAAAATCTTCTCGTCTATCCCGCAGGCAAGAACAAGTTCCTGGTCCATGGCGGCGGTCGCCGGCTGAAGCAGCTGCAGGCGCTGATCGAAGAAGGCGCGCTGCCGGCCGACACGGCCGTTCCCTGCAAGGTCGAGACCGAAGAGCAGGCTATCATCAGCTCGACCACGGAAAACGTCGTGCGTGCCAATATGCACCCCGCCGACCAGTATGAAGCCTTCGCGGCGATGATCGAAAAGGGCTTTAAGACCACCGAAATCGCCAATCAGTTCGGCGTGACCGAAAACCTCGTGCAGCGCCGCCTCAAACTGGCCGAGGTCGATCCGGTTCTTCTCACGGCTTTCCGCAACGACGAGCTCTCCCTGGACGCGCTGACGGCGTTCACGCTTTGCAAGGACCGGAGCCGGCAGGTCGAGATCTTCGAACAGCTCAAGTCTACCTATCACGGCATCAACGCCTATCAGGTTCGCCACCTGGCCACAGAGGACGAAGTGTCGGCGAGCGATAATGTCGCTCAATTTGTCGGCGTCGATGCTTATACGGCCGCCGGTGGAACGGTGCGCAGGGATCTGTTTTCCGAAGCCGACAATGTTGTTCTGGAAGATGTTGCTTTGTTGCATCGTCTGGCGACCGAGGCATTGAACGCCGAGGCGGAGAAGCTGACGGGAAAGTGGAAGTGGGTCGATGTGCATCTCTCGGTCACCTATGACCAGTATATGCGCTATGGTCGCGAATACCCCCTCCCCGTCGAGCCGGCCCCCAAGGATCAGGCTAAGCTCGATGCCTTGAACGGCGAGATCGAGCAGATGGAGGAGATCGACGAGGAGGCCTGGACCGACGAGGTGCAGGCGCGCTGGGATCAACTCCATAACGATCTGGAGGCGCTATCCGCAGACGTGAACCGGTCGGAATACACCGATGAACAGCGCGCCCGGGCAGGCTGCGTTGTGTCCATCGATCACCGCGGAGCGTTGAGGGTTGAGACCGGTCTGGTGCATCCGGACGACAAGCGACAGGAGGTTCGTTCTGGCGGTTCTGAAGCGATGTCGGCCGAAGAAAAGCGCAAGGAGGCTGGCGTGTCGAATTCGCTTTCGGCGGATCTGCGCGCGATCCGGCATCAGAACCTGCAGGCCCACCTTGCCAGCGACTATCAAACCGCCTTCGACGCGATGCTCTATTCGATGATCGTCCGCCTGCCCATCGCCTATGCCGCCGCGCCGATCGATATCTCGATGCGTCAGGCGGAGGTTTTCAGGAGCCGTGAATATCTGGAGGATACAGTCGCGGCTGCCGTGCTCGAGGAAATCAAGAGCACGCTCGACCTGTCGTGGATCTCGCTCGAAAGTCCGCAGGACTTCATCTCGATGTCCGCGCTGCCGATGGAAAAGAAGCAGGCGCTGTTCGCCTGGGCGACGGCGCAGGCTGTTCAGCAGCAATTGGCCAACGATGACCATAGCTCGCCGGTTCTTGAGGAGATCGGCCGCCGTTGCAGCACTGATGTTGCATATTGCTGGCGTCCGGACGCGAAAAACTACTGGTCGCGCGTCCCGAAAAAGCATGCCCTTTCCGTCGCCGCGGAGGTTATCGGTCAGAAGTGGGCCGATGAGCGCCGCGACTTCAAGAAAGACGCGCTCGCCGCCTCGATGGAAGCGGCTTTCCGGGAGGGCGCTGACGAACGGGTCGGCATCGATCCGGAAACGGCCAGGCGCACCGCGCGCTGGCTGCCCGACGGCATGGCCTTCGAAAGTTCTGATGAGCAGCCGCAGGGCGAGGTCGAAAACCCGAAGCCCGATGTGCTGCCGGCGTTCCTGAAAGCCGCCGCTGAATAGATCCCATCACCACCAGGTCTCCGGTGGACGGTCGCTCTCAAGTTAGAGGGCGGCCGTCTTTTCCGTGAACGGAAAACAATAGCGAGAAAGTTGGTTTCTCCGCCGTTCGATACGGAGACAAAACCCATGCGAGCTTACAGACCGAAACGAGAAGACTTCATCCCCGAAGGTGCTGACGTGCGTTCCGATCCGCAATCCGATGCCGTCGCCTATCTGTTCGAAAACCGCGGCAGGCCCTGCGCCAAGTTGTTCGTCGGCAAGCGCGCGCGCCCCGAGTGGCATTACTGGTTCAAAAGCCCGGAAGCGCGCGAGAAGCGGATCGAAGAAGGCTTCCAGGACCGCCGCAGGACGCTTGCGTGCAAAAATCGCTATCGGCCGTCAAACGCCGGCATCGAGATTGGCCATATCTTCGTGGCGTCCTGGGGCTATGATCAGACAAACGTCGATTTCTGGCAGGTCACAAAGCTCATCGGCAAGTCCATGGCCGAGGTCCGACCGATCGGATCGATCGACGCGTCGAGCGAGAATGAGGCGTCGATGACCGAGCATGTCGTTCCGTATGCCGACCACTTTATCGGTCCTGCCCGGCGCGTCAGAATCTCCAACAGTGGTTTCAGCCCGGAATCCTTCATTCATGCCCGTCTGTGGGATGGAAAGCCGTGCTACGCATCTCACTACGCTTGAAATCTCATATCCGACCTAGTATATGCGTCTGTATATACAAGATGTTGACAGGAGGTTATCGTGCCCCAACCCCACGCGTCCGAAGCACGCGAAGCCAAGTTGTTTCGCAACAACAAGAGCCAGGCGGTTCGTATCCCGGCCGATTTCGAGTTGCCTGGCGACCGTGTGCTGATACATCGGGAGGGAAACCGACTTGTGATCGAACCTGCCCCCAACAAAAACCTTCTGGACATTCTGGCGCGACTGAAACCGCTCGGCCCTGATGACCAGTTTCCCGACGTCGATGAGACCCTGCTGCCAGCAAGGGAAATCGACCTTTGAGCCGCCTTTACATGCTCGACACGAATATCGTGTCGGATCTCGCGCGTAATCCGGCCGGCGCCGTCGTCGGCCATATCGCTGATGTCGGGCAGGATATGATCTGTGTCAGCATTATCACCGCGGCTGAGCTATGCTATGGCTGCGAACGCAAGGGGTCTGCCAAGCTGACAGCCCAGGTCGAGGCCATTCTTGGCGGCATGCAAATACTCGCATTGGATGCGCCAGCACATGCCCGGTACGGCCGCATCAGAGCAGGCCTCGAAGCTGCTGGTACGCCGATCGGTCCAAATGACCTGCTGATTGCAGCCCATGCCTTGGCTGTCGATGCTGTTCTGGTGACAGCCAATACGCGCGAATTCCTGCGGGTGCCCGGTCTCCAGGTTGAAAACTGGCTGGACTGACAGCCCGTTCTTTGACGCCGCCTCAATGTTCGAGGGCGGCGCCTTCGCCGTGTATCTGAACAAGGAGCACGGCATGTTTGAATTGCACCGCGAAACCCTTAATGACAAGACAATCCGGATCGTCCCCGATCCTGATCCGATGAACCCGCGTGTCGAGTGCGACACGTTGGGCACGATGATCTGCTGGCATCCCCGTTATAATCTTGGAGACAAACACAGCTATCACAACAATCAGGAGCTGTTCATCGCTCTTGCAGGTTATGAGGATGAAGCGCCTTTCGATCTGGAAGCGATCGAAAAACGCGCTCTGCGAAACGCAATCATCCTGCCGCTCTATCTCTACGACCATAGCGGCCTGACGATGAACACCACTGGGTTTTCCTGCCCGTGGGACAGCGGCCAGGTCGGATACGTTTTCGTCACGCTCGAAGACGCCAGACGTGAATTCAGCGCAAAACGACTGTCTTCAAAAATGCGCGCGCGCACGCTCGACATTTTGCGGGCGGAAGTGGATGTCTATGACGCCTATCTTCGCGGAGAGTTTTGCGGCTTTGAGATCATGGGCGATGACAATGATGTCATCGATTCATGCTGGGGGTTTTCGACAATAGATGACTGCCTGACGGAGGCGCGTAGCATTATCGCCGCATAGGCATCGGCCATTGTTGTGGCTTCAAACCTGTCCACCTGCTATTCGTTTAATATGCGCGAAACTGACCTTCAGAATTTTACGGACTTTCTCAATGAGTTCCAGTCGGAAACCGACCGTGGGGCCGCGTTAGTCGGTGCAGCTCTGATTGATCAGAAGTTGGCTGATACACTGCGTGCCTTTTTCGTGAACGGAAGAACAGCCCGCGAATTACTCGAAGGTGGTACCGCAGCCTTGGGCTCGTTCTCTGCACGTATCAAGGTAGCTCATGCCCTCGGCCTCATCGATGATCTCGAGCTCCGAGAGTGCAACAGGATTCGAAAGATTAGGAACGAGTTTGCTCATAGCATTCACGGGCTCGCCTTTACGGAGCCGAAGGTTAGTGATCTTTGCTTCGGACTGGAATCCGATCTTCCAGGTGGCCGGGCGGCTTTCGCAGGAAAGCCGCGAGGAGTTTTTGTCAATGCAGTCATTCTAACGGTGCTACGCCTGACCTATCGTGCTGAGTGGGTGGCAAAAGAGCGACGTGTCACGAAAACCCGGCCGTAACGGCCCGGTATTTCGGGCGACCGCATATTTTTCTGCAAATTACGCTGAGCGGGAGCACAGAAGCCGCCCGAACAACCGGGCGGCTTTTCTATGTTGCGGTTCGTCTTCGAAGCCAAAAGCAAGAGGGGAACCGGGAAGGTTTGAACCTTCCCAGGACAGAGAAAGGGGAGGTCTCAACCGTCAACCAAGCCGGAGATCCCCATGACCATCGTCGAAGCCGTTACGACCGGAACCCCCGTCACCGATGATCCCGCCGCCATTTTGAAGGCAGCCAGGATCTTGTTGCCGATCCTCGACAGCGGGACCAGCATCACGTCATCTGCGTTGCGTGATGCCATGGAACGAGCCTCAGGCGGTTCCGACACAGACGGAACCTGGCTGTGGAAGCACGCCTACGAGGCTGCCGAATGCGCCCAGGTTCTGTTCCTGCAAAAATACGGCGCCACCATGCGCAAACAGGCGAAGATGCCGCAGCAATTGTTGACGATGATCGAGACCATCGCCAGCCTGTCGCCGAGCCAGACGAAGCGCTCCGATGAATCTCAGGCCCTTCAGCAATTTTCCACTCCCCTGCCCCTGGCATTCGCCGCCGCGCATGCGGCGGCGATCACCGCCGACGACCTTGTTCTCGAACCGTCGGCCGGCACGGGACTTTTGGCTGCTTTCGCCGCCATAGCCGGCGCAGACCTGCATCTCAACGAGATTTCGCAAACGCGCGCAGCCTTGCTGGCTGAACTGTTCGCCGGATCAGACGTTACCCGCCATGATGCCGGCACAATCCATGACCGGCTCAACCCGTCGGTCGATCCGTCGGCCATTCTCATGAACCCGCCATTTTCGGCCGCCCCGGGCGTCACTCGCCGTTACAGGGCCGCGACCGCGCATCATTTGCGCTCTGCCCTCGCCCGACTTCGCCCTGGCGGCCGCCTTGTGCTGATTTCCGGCGCTTCCTTTACGGCGCAGTCGCATTCGTGGCGCTCGTTTTTCGACGACCTGCAGCAAGCGGCTTCAGTTGTCTTCACCGCTTCGATTTCGGGCAAAGCCTATGCCCGGCATGGCACGACCGTCGAAACGCGCCTGACCGTGTTCGACAAGGTGCCACAGTCGGTTGAACCGCGGGCGTTTGCGCGCTGCGAAACCGCGGGCGAGCTGCTGGACCTTGTGGTCGAGCACTGCCCTGCCCGGCTGGCGAAGACAACTCCGTCGACAGCGCCGCACCCGGCTCCGGCCGCCCCGGCCTTGGCACAGATCCGCGCCAAGGCACGCGCGACCGTTAAAACATCCGCAGCGCATCCCCTGGATAACGCCGAGATCTGCGACGTAGCCTATCAGGCCCGCGACGACATCAGCGCCGGCGGTCAGGGCTCCGATGAAATCTATGAGCCCTACGAGGTTCAGACGATCGCGATTGATCACGCCAAGCCGCATCCCGGCGAACTGGTCCAGTCGGCCGCCATGGCGTCCGTACAGGCCCCGCTACCTTCTTATCGGCCCCGCCTTCCAGCGCAGCTGATAGCCGATGGCGTCTTGTCAGCCCCTCAGCTCGAAACCGTGATCTACGCCGGCGAGGCTCACGAGACGTTTCTGAAAGGCACTTACGATGTGGTCGACGACTTTGCGTCGATCCAGCCGGCAAAGGCTGAAGCCAGCGCCTTTTCGGTCGAAGCGCTGTCGGATGACGCCTCGAAGACCGTCCTGAAAAATGCACGGTTCCGGCGCGGTTTCTTTCTCGGTGATGGCACAGGTTGCGGTAAGGGTCGACAGGTTGCCGCCGTCATCCTCGACAACTGGCTGAAGGGCCGTCGCAAGGCCCTTTGGATTTCCCGCAGCGACAAGCTGATCGAGGATGCCCGGCGCGATTGGCAGGCGCTCGGTGGCGCGCCCGCCGATATTATCCCGATCTCGAGCTTTCCCCAGGGGCGGCCAATCCCGGAGCAGCCGAGCATTCTGTTCGTGACCTATGCCACGCTGCGCAGCCAGGCCAGGCAGGACAAGAAAAGCCGCCTTGCTCAGATCCTTGACTGGATCGGTCATGACTTCGATGGCGTCATCGCGTTCGATGAGGCCCATGCAATGGCCAATGCCATTAGCGCCAAGGGCGAGCGCGGCGAACGCAAGCCCTCGGAGCAGGGTCGCGTCGGGCTTCTCCTGCAGAATGCCGTTCCGAGCGCGCGCGTGCTCTATGTGTCGGCGACCGGAGCCACAACGGTCAGCAATCTGGCCTATGCCTCACGGCTCGGCCTTTGGCAGACCGGCGACTTTCCGTTCAGCACGCGGGCCGATTTCATCGCCTCCATGGAAGACGGCGGGATCGCCGCCATGGAGGTGATTTCACGCGACCTGAAGGCGCTTGGCCTCTATACGGCTCGCCTGCTTTCGTTCAAGGATGTCGAGTATGAGATGCTCGTCCACGAGCTGACCGAGGCACAGACCGAGATCTATGACGCCTATGCCAACGCGTACCAGATTATCCACCAGAACCTTGAGAAGGCGCTTGAAGCCGCCGGTATCACGGCGGATGGAGCAACGCTTAATCCGCGCGCCAAAAGCGCCGCACGATCGGCGTTCGAGGGCAACAAACAGCGGTTCTTCAACCATCTGATCACCGCCATGAAATGCCCTTCGGTTTTGCGGGCGATCCAGGCGGACATCAATGATGGTCATGCGCCTGTCGTTCAGATTGTTTCGACCGGCGAGGCGCTGATGGAGCGCCGTATCGCGGAAATCCCGCCATCGGAGTGGAACGACCTCAATGTAGACGTGACGCCCCGCGAATATGTGTTATCCGGAGCTCCGGATAAAACGTAATATGCCGCGTCGGCGTTATGCTGAGTTCGGGGTTTCAATCTGTTGTTCTTCTGATTCATTTTCGGTTTTCCGCTTTGGATAATCATGATGCCTCTGCTCTCAACCGCAGAAGGACATCTCCAATGAACTCCCCCTCCAACTCTCCGCTCGGTGGCTATGCCGAGGCCGATGACCGGACTCTCGTCCGCAGGTATTTCACAGATAATCCCGGGCTGTCGGCTGGCGCGCTGAGCGCCGCCCGACATTTCCTGAAGTGGGCACGCGCCCGGAAGATCCCGATCAGAGACCTCGATGTATCGGCAGTGAATCGGTTCCTGCGCCATCGCTGCCGTTGCGGCCGCTACAGACCTGCGCAATTGCGCAACCCGGCCTACGCGACCGATACCCGCAGGTTCCTGAGTTATCTCGAAGCCACCGGAATGGTCTTCATTGCCGATGACGTCGCACGGCTCGGGCAATATCTGCAGGCCTATGCCGGGAAGCTTCGCGCCGCCCGTTACAGCGAAGTGACGTATTCGATACGACTGAGCCAGGCGCGCCATTTCGCGGAATGGGCGCTGCAGATGCGTGTTCCGGCCCACGGGCTCGATGATGTCATTATCGACCAGTTCGCACATCATGATTGCCGATGCGGGATCAAAACCAAGCGCGGCAAACGGGTCAAGGGTTCAGGAACCAGGGATCGTCGTCGTGGTGCTCGTACTTTTGTGCGGTTCCTTAGGGATGAGGGTCTGGTTCCGATCGAAGAGCCTGACTGCGTCACCGCCTGCGATCTCTGCTTGACCGCGTTTGCGGAATGGTTGCGCCGTGAACGTGGAGTAACGTCCGAGACCGTGCGGCGCTATGTGAACGAAGCGGACCGCTGGCTGGAGCGCCTTGGGGCAGCCCCGAAGGATTACAACGCGGCGGCAATCCGGTCGATCGTTCTGGACCAGGGCGAAGAGCGTTCCCGATCATCCGTGCGCATGACGGTCACCGTGCTGCGTTCCTTCCTGCGCTTCACCATCATTCAAGGTGAATGCGCCCCGGCGCTCCTCCATGCGGTACCGCCCGCTGTGCGGCGCAGGCTTTCGACCGTCCCGCGCACCATACCCACCGCGAAGATCGAAGAGATCATAGCCTCCTGTCGCTCCGATACGCCGGTCGCGATACGGGACCGCGCCATTCTCCTCCTCCTCGCCCGGTTGGCCCTGCGCGCGGGAGACATCTGGCAACTGCGCCTGTCCGATATCGACTGGCGCGCGAGCCGGTTGCGATTGCACGGCAAGGGTAGACGCGGAGTGATGATGCCTCTGCCGCAGGATGCAGGCGATGCGGTGCTGGCCTATATCGAGGATGCGCGTCCGGTGGTCGCCACGGACAGGGTTTTTCTGCGAACCCAGGCTCCTTTCACCCCACTGCGATCCGCCGCCGAGATCGCCGGGATCGTTTCCCGTGTCCTGAACCGCGGCGGCTTTGCCGGCTTGCCGACCGGCTCACATGTCTTTCGGCATTCACTGGCGTCCGCCTGGTTACGCGGCGGTGCGGATCTTGACCAGATCGGTGTCGCGCTGCGCCACACCTCCCGCTATACGACAGCGATCTATGCCAAGGTCGATGTCGAGATGCTGGCAGAGGTAGCGCAGCCATGGCCGGGATGCGCGTCATGATGCATCACCATGTCGACCGCTTCGTCCAACTCAATCGCGCTCTTGGAATGAAGTTTGCCGCGCAAGAGACATCCTTGCGCGCCTTCGCGGATTTTGCCGCGGAACGTTCCATCACGCATGTAACGACCGCGCTGATCCTGGAATGGGCCGGTGGCGCCGCGACGCCTTATGCAGCGCAGGCCCGGTTTGATCGCGCCCGTGCCCTGACCGTGTTCCTGCACGCGGAAGATGCGCGGCACGAGATACCGGCGATGGGCCTGCTGGGCCGTTCACGCCGACGGCGGCCCGCCCCGCATATTCTGACGCGAGACCAGATCGGTCGTATCATGCAGCAAGCGCTTCTGGTACCCGGCCTGACGCCGATCAGCCCGCTGACCTACCACAACCTGTTCGGGTTGCTTGCTTCGACAGGCTTGCGGATTTCGGAAGCTTTGTCCCTGCAGCGCGACGACCTGACGGAGGATGGCCTCATGATCCGCAAGGGCAAGTTCGGCAAGAGCCGCCTCGTACCGATACATCCTTCAACCCGCGCCGCGCTGGAACGGTATCTCGAAGCCCGCAGTGCCGTGCGCCATCCGGGCGATGATCTCTTCGTTCTGGGCCACGGCCGCGCCCCGACGGCGACAAGGGTTTACGTGGTCTTCGTTCGGATCGTGCGCAAGCTCGGTTATCGCAACCCAACAGGCCCTGGCCCCCGTGTGCACGATCTGCGCCATACATTCGCAGTGCGATCTCTCGAAGCTTGCGGCAACGATCCGCAGGCGGTGTTGCGGCACATGAAGGCGCTGAGCACCTATCTCGGCCATGTCGATATCGCCAATACCTACTGGTACCTCGAGGCCACGCCGGTCCTGCTGAAGATGATCGCGTCGACCGCCGAAGATATCTGGATCGGAGGTACGGCATGACCCCGCTTGCTCCCGATCTTTCGGCCTTCCTGCGAACCCATCTCCCGGGCGACTGCGGAGCGAGCCGACATACCATCGCGGCCTATGCCCACGCGTTCACCCTTCTGCTGCGGTTTGCGGCGGGGCGGCTCAAGCGAACCCCTTCGGAACTCGCCATAGAAGACCTTGATGTGCAGATGATCAGGGCGTTCCTTGAACATATCGAGGAAGGGCGCGCCAATTCCGTCCGGTCCCGCAACGCGCGGCTGGCGGCGGTCAAATCGTTCTTCCGTTTCGTCGAACATCGACACCCAGCATGCCTTGAGCAGGCGATGATGATCCGGGCCATGCCGATCAAGCGGACAGATGCCAAGCTGATCGACTATCTGACCAGGGAAGAAGTCCGTGCCCTGCTTGCCGCGCCGAACCGTCACACGCCGGGTGGATTGCGGGACAGGGCGATGCTGCATCTGGCCTATGCCGCAGGGTTGAGGGCATCCGAACTGCTCGCGGTGCGAATGGACGATTTTCCCGAAGTTTCGTTGTCCAGCGTTCGGATCCTGGGCAAGGGGCGGCGGGAGCGCGTCCTGCCGCTCTGGAAGGAGACCCAGGCCGCCATTCGCGCGTGGCTGGCTGTCCGGCCAGGCAATGTGGGGCCCGAACTGTTCCTGAACCGTGATGGTCGCCAGATGACACGGGACGGGTTCGCCTACAGGCTCAGGCAGCATGTGGCGACCGCCGAAGGCTTGGCACCCTCGATTGCCGCAAAGCACGTGACCCCGCATGTGCTGCGGCACAGCTGCGCCATGCACACGCTCCAGGCTACCGGCGATATCCGCAAGGTGGCGCTCTGGCTTGGACATACCAGCATCCAGACGACGGAGATGTATCTGCGCGCGGACCCGACCGAGAAGCTCGCGCTTCTGGATGCGCATCATGCCCCGCTGATCAAACCCGGCAAGTTCCGGGAACCCTCGGACAAACTGATGCAGATATTGGCCGTCGCGACACAGAGATCCTGACTGATCGGGCAGAATTGGTGTCCCGCTATCGGCGGGGCGCTATTCCATCACATAGCCGAGCGCCCGATAGCCGGTCCGTCGTTTGGCGGCCATCCTGGCGAGGACCGGGACCGAACTGTCGACATAATCGACCACCAGCACGTCCTTCTTTTCGTCATGCCGCCGATGCAACCTGCCGACATATTGCGCCAGCGTGCCTTTCCAGGCGATCGGCATTGTCAGGAACAGGGTGTCGAGCCGGGCGTCATCGAAGCCCTCGCCGATATAACGCCCTGTCGCGAGGATCAGCCGTTCCTCACCGTCATCGACATTCAGCGCCGCATGCGCGGCCTTCCGGTCCTTTGCGGACATGCCGCCACGGAGCACGACGATGTTTTTCACAAATCGGGAGAGTCGTTGATGAAGATGCTCGAGGTGATCCTTCCGCTCGGTCAGTACGATCGGTGAGCGTTTGACCTCAAGCGATTTCAGCACGTCATTGAAGATCAGCTCGTTTCGGGCCTCATCCTCCGCCAGAGCGGCATAGATTGCGGGGATGGACGGGCGTTCGGCTATGGCGAGGGCCTCCGGCAATCTGAATCTCGTATGACGTTCCCGCGCCCGATGGTGAAGGCCGCTTTCTGCTGCCTGTGATTTGGCGCTTACCTGATGGCGTACCGGACCGCATTGCATGAAGATGATCGGGTGATGCCCGTCTTTCCGGGCGACCGTTGCCGACAATCCCGTAACATAGCGCGCCTTCGATCTGCGGGCGACAAGCTCAAAGCTTGCAGCGGACAGGTGATGGCACTCATCGACGACAAGATGACCGTAATCGGCAACGATATCGTCAACTTCGCCCTTGCGAACCAGGCTCTGGATCAGCGCCACGTCGATCACACCGGTGGGTTTGCGCTTTCCGGCGCCAATGGTGCCGATCTGCTTCGGGTCGATCTGCAGAACGGACTTGAGGCGCTCGATCCATTGGCTAAGGAGTTCGCGACGATGAACAAGAACCAGCGTATTGCTGGCACGACGCGCGATCAGCGCCGAGGCCACAACCGTCTTGCCGAATGCGGTCGTGGCGGCAAGCACCCCGGTATCGTGTTCGGCCAATGCTTCGAACGCTCGCGATTGCTGTTGGCGAAGTTCGCCACGGAAGCAGACCGTCTCAGGCAAGCGGGTTCCGTCTTCACGCAAATCGTCCAGTTCGGCTGTCACACCGTGATCGGACAGGAACCCGACCACTTCGTCGAAGCTGCCGCGCGGCAGGGCGACGTGTCGGGGATGCAGTTCGGCACAGGACACAATGCGCGGCTTTCCGAATGTCGGCAGCCGCATCGCCTGCGCGCGATAGAATTCGGGGTTCTGGAACGCGGCCAGTCGCACCAGTTGGGCAATCATGGCCGAAGGCAACTCCGAGCGGTCGATATAGATCTGGTCGGCAATCGTTACCTTGATGGTCGGTGGAACGGGCACGTCGAGGCGTCGCGCCGTGCTGCGGCGTGACGGAGACATCTTCCAGGGTTCGTCCGCCTGTTCGTCATCCACAGGCATGCGCACGCCCAGTATCCGCCCGGAAAGCTCGGCGGCTTCGACGAGCTTGGTCACCGCTGCCGCAGACAATCTCGGCAAGGAGGACAAATAGGCCCACTGATCGTCATATGGCCGCATGCCCGCGTCCACAAAGACGCTGTTGCCAGCCTTGCGCGCAGTGTTCTGGAGCGGCAGTGCGATCAGGTTGCCGAAGCCGCCGAGCGGCATGATATCCTGATTTGGAAACAACCGGTCATAGGAAGCAAAGCCGATTTCCGGCCGCCGCTCCATCGTTTCGGTAATAAGAACTGATCCAAACTGGCGTGCCACACGGGCAGAGACCGGTTCGGAGAAGAAGATCCAGATATGACCACCGTTCCCAGACCTCGATTGTTCCAGCGCTGCGGGAACGCCCTTTGCCCGACAGGTTTCGAGCAGCGCATTCGCGTCATCCGCCCAGGATGCCTTGTCAAAATCCGCCGCCAGAAACCAGCATGTATCACCGGATAGTAGCGGATAGACGCCGGCTACAAAATCGCCACTTCGGCCATCGCCACCGCGCAGGTGTTTTTCCATGACACTTTCGTCCGGCGGGATGAACTTCTGATGGAGGCATTCACCGCATTTGACCTTCGGTTTGCCGCATATTCCTTTCACCCATTCGTTGGCACAAGCAGGCGAATATCCCGAGCGACCGGTCTTCCTGTTGTCCCATCGCAACGGGAACACGTCAGGCCGACCGGCGAACAGGCTTCGGAACAGGTCAACCTTTTCGTGCGACGGCGAAGCATTCGTGACGGAGGCGTTCTCGAAGGAGGGCTGTTTCACGGTTGGCGCGGGCTCTGCAGCAAGACGAGCCTCAAGTGCAGCCATCTCGCGCTGAAGCTCATGCCGTTCAGCATCCAGATCGGCCAGCCGCGCTCGAACCCGCGTCAGGTTTTCCTCAATATCGTTCTTGTCGGCCACGCGTGATTTCCACCCAGTCTCTTCTGTCCCGCCCAGCATAATGCGCGGAAGAGACCGGCGTAAGAAGGTCGGCATGAAGAGTTGGAGGGGGAGTTCATTGGAGATGTCCTTCTGCGGTTGAGAGCAGAGGCATCATGATTATCCAAAGCGGAAAACCGAAAATGAATCAGAAGAACAACAGATTGAAACCCCGAACTCAGCATAACGCCGACGCGGCATATTATGTGCTGGACTATCTCAACAGCTCCTTTCCGACCCAGCTATTCGAAGCCTTCGAGGACGAGAACGGGGAACTGCGCTCCCGCCCGGTTCACGATGCAAACGGCAATCCGGTTGTCAGCCGGGAAGCGCTCGAAGCGCGTGATGAGCTCATCGAGCATCTTGGCGCCTTGCCTCCCGTTCAGTCGGCGCTTGACCAGATCATTTGCCATTTCGGGACCGAACAGGTGGCCGAAATCACCGGACGCTCGCGCCGGATCGTCAAGACGCGCGACGGGCGCATGAAACTGGAGCGCCGGCCGGCATCGTCGAACTACTCCGAAACCGATGCGTTCATGGGCGACAGCAAGAAAATCCTGGCATTCTCGGACGCCGGCGGAACCGGCCGTTCGTATCATGCCGATCGTTCAGCGACGAATACGCGCAAACGTGTCCACTATCTGCTGGAAGCCGGATGGCGCGCGGATGCGGCCATTCAGGGGCTTGGACGTACGCACAGGACCAATCAGGCGCAACCGCCCTTGTTCCGCCCCTGTGCGACCAATGTGAAAGGCGAGAAGCGGTTCCTGTCCACGATCGCACGTCGCCTCGACAGTCTTGGCGCCATCACCAAGGGCCAGCGCCAGACGGGCGGTCAGAATATGTTCCGGCCGGAAGACAACCTTGAGAGCGACTATGCCCGCGCGGCATTGCGCCGGTTCTTCAGCCAGCTCCATGCCGGCAAGATTCCGTCGTGCCCGCTGACGAAGTTCGAGGAGGTGACCGGTCTGGCGCTGACCGATCAGGACGGGTCGCTACGCGAAACCCTGCCCCCGATCAGCCAATTTCTCAATCGCTGCCTGGCGCTCACGATTGCTATGCAGAACACGGTGTTTGAAGCATTCACCCAAATCCTCGACGGGATCGTCGAAGAGGCGATTGAGGCTGGCACCTATGAGGTCGGCCTTGAGACGCTCACGGGTGAACGCTTCATGGTCAAAAAGCGCGTACCGATCTACAAACAGGGTCACAGCAAGACCGAGATCCTGACGATCGAGAGGCTGACCCGAAACAAACCGATGTCGCTCGACGATGCGCGCCGGTTTCTGGAGCGTCAGCCTGACGCCCAAGCCTATCTCGACAAGAAGACTGGCGACGCTGCCATTGTTATCCCATCGGCGACCTGGTTCACCGAAGCGGGCGATCCGATCCGGCGCGTGCAGCTGATCCAGCCGATGTTTAAAAAGGCGATGCACCGATCGACGCTGGCGGATTCCAGCTGGGAGCCGGTCGAGCGCGCTGCGTTCGAAAGGGCATGGGCAACCAAGGTTGAGACCATCCCCCAATTCGACACATCGACGATCACGATTGTCGCCGGCCTTCTGCTGCCGATCTGGCAGCACCTTCCACAGTCCAACACGCAGGTCTACCGCCTCACTGCCGAGGACGGAGAGCGTATCCTGGGCCGCATGCTGACCCATATCGATGCGGTCAATCTCGCGGCTCAGCTTGGCGTTTCGGATGCCATCAAGCTTGATCCCGAGGAGGTGCTGAAAGCCCTCCTCATTGGCAATGCTCAATTCACATTGTCCAATAAAATCAAGCTTCGGCGGTCGAAAGTGATGGATCGTTACCGCATCGAGATGCTAGACTTCAAACCGGGGGATTTGAAAGCTTTCAAAGCGCTTGGCTGCTATACGGAGACCATCGCATGGAAGACACGCCTTTTCGTTCCGGACGACGAAAGCGTTCTCGCAAAAGTGCTGGAAGGCACGAAAATCGTCGCAGTCAGGGAGAGGTGGACATGATTTCTGCCTCCCAACTTTCCGATCAGCTCGCTGCGCGAACCGAACAGTTCTGCCGTACCTATCTGCCCGCCGGTCGGCGGGCGGGCAACTATTGGCAGGTGGGCAACAAGTACGGTGACCCCGGTAGATCCATGGCCGTGCGTCTTAGAGACGCCGGCACGCGCCGGGCTGGCAAGTGGGCCGATCGTGCGACCCATGAATATGGTGATCTTCTCGATCTGCTGGAGAGTATCGTCGGGGCAGGCAGTTTTGCCGAAACCTGCAAGGAAGCCCGTCGTTTCCTGAATCTGCCGGAGGTGTCGGCTGATCCTGGACGAGCCGAGAACGATCAGGAGAAACCACCCTCCAATGTCGATCAAGTCGAATCCGGCCGAAAGCTCTTCTCCTACGGCAAACCGTTCAAGGATACGCCCGTAGAGCGCTATCTGCGCGGGCGGGATATCAGCCGCTTCGGCCCGGCACTCAAGTATCATCCCCGCGTTTTCTTCCGCGATGAGGACGGTCAGTCCCAGCAGTTGCCTGCCATGCTGGCGGCCGTGACGGATAATGACGGCGCGGTCATGGCATGTGCGCGGACCTGGCTCGATCTGAAAAACAACTCTGTCGCGCGCATCACCGAACCCAAGCGGGTTTCGGGCCAGCTCTACGGCAACGCCGTGCGGTTTCACTCAAGCAGTGCGGGCGGTGACATCATCGCCGGAGAAGGCATTGAAACAGTGCTGTCCATCGGCTCGGTGTATCCTTTCGCGGAGCTGGCCGCTTGCCTGACGGCAACGCATCTGTCTCTGTTCGATCCGCCATTGAGCTGCACGAGGCTGTTCATTGGCCGCGACAACGACGATGCCGGCGAACTGGCAAGCCGCCAGTTGCGCAGCCGGGCCGAAGAACGAGGCATCGAGGTGGTCGATCTTGTGCCGACACTCGACGACTTCAACGACGATCTGCGGAAGTTCGGCAGGCAGATCCTGCGGGAAAATCTCAACCGGCAGATCATGGCGGCGATCACCAGGCCGGTACCATGGGCCAGTCTGCGCATGCCATAACGGTTGGCCGGCGTGCGGTCTCGCCTGACAAGTCGTTTTCCGTAGCGGCTTGTATGGCTTTGGCGATGAACCGAAAGCCGACCGCAAAGGCGGTCTGACAGGACAAAGGACAACCCCGCCCTCTCAACAAAAGCGGTTTCCACTCTCAGTGGACCCTCCCCTTTTCTTTTCGGTTGGGGTCCAGCGCTTGCGCTCGGCCCTACGGGTGTCAGCCCTGCCCTTTCGGTTCTTTTATCGCCCCATACAAACCGCAAGGAAAACGAGAGGACGAACCGATGAACGCCTACACGACCGAAGTTCAGCAGCCGCAGAGCCCGACCGCGCACCTCCTCCAAGAAATCGCCCTCTTTGGCTACCGCCCGAACGGCGATGAGCACGACTACCGCCCTCTTCCCACCGCCGAGACTGTTGAGATCGGTGTCGCCGGCATCTTCGAAAGCCTTGAAACCATGTTCACCAACACCCGGCTGGAAGACGAACTGTCCGAGGTACTGTGGGCCGTCGCCAATGTGTTTCACCGCCGTCTGACCCGAGCGCAGAAGAAGCTCGATGACAATGAAGCCGAGCAGCGAAGCTTGATCGCCGTGCAGGATGGCAGTGAGATCAGCAGCGTCGAACTGGAAAGGAAAGCTGCCGAAGGGGATACGCTGACTGAAATGCGCAATGCCTTCGAGGCGATGCGAGATCTTGCCGCGGATCACTATAGGGTAAGCGTTGGCTGTGAATGGCTACCGCGCACTGGCTCGAAGACGTCGTATAATGGGCTTACCGCAGCGGTTATCGACAGTCGCGACTATCTCGCCACAAAGCGCCACGAAGAGAAGGAAATCTATTGCCCGACCGGCACCAAGATCGCGTTCACGGGCGGCGCCGATTATCAGGACCACGAGGCCATCTTCCATGCTCTCGACCAGACGCACAAAAAGTACCCGGATATGGTTCTGATCCACGGCGGTTCGCCCAAGGGGGCCGAGCTCATCGCCGCCAAATGGGCAGAACTTCGCAAGGTGACGCAGGTGGTTTGCAAACCCGACTGGACCGCGCATCGCAACAAGTCCGCGCCCTTCAAGCGCAACGACAAGATTGTCGAAATGATGCCCAAGGGGATGATCGTCACGCCCGGAAATGGCATCAACCAGAACCTGGCCGACAAGGCACGCAAGGCAGGTATCCCGCTCATGAAGGTCGGCTTCTAGGCCGATCTTCATCGCCTGAAGCAAAGGGCCAACGCCGAAGCGCCGGCCCTGGAATTGGCTGTCTAATCGCGCCAGAAGATCACGGACATGAGCTTGTCATCGATCTCGCCCGGATACTTGCCAAGATTTGCCCGCACAGTGCGTCCCGGCATATGCACCGATATCTGAAAGTACTCCTGACCCTGTTCGTTCTTACGCCGCCAAATAGCGCCGATCTCCACCTCCCGGTCTTTCGGGGTTTTGCCGTAAACGCGATATGCAGGTGAGCCTTCATTGTCGCTGTCAAGTTTGACGCCGCGAATGTCTTCGTCAAACTCAAGCGATGCGATATTCCCTTCGAATGTTTCCCGCGTTGCGTCAAACTGCACGTAGTTCAAGCGCTCCAGATTCTTCATTTTTTGCTCCGTCGATTGCGTTGTTTTCAACGGTCCGCCATGGGCAAGGCATCCATTCCTTTTCCCTGGAAAACCAAGTTTTCCGGGGGCAAAGGAGGGGGGCGCTGCCCGCCCGACGGCTTTTTGACTCGCTGTCATGACACATCTGTTGAGGTGGTGCGGCCGCAGGCGAAGGCGAGGCACGGCTCAATAGATGTCATCTGCCTTGCAGATGCTTGGTCATTGACCGCGAAGGGAAAAGATGGCGGCGGACTTCGAGACAAAGCCGCGGCCCATTGGTCGCGACCTCATTGCTGGAAGCCTTGTGCGCGCGCAAATCTAAACCGCGAGCGTATCAGACGAAGTTACAATGTCTGGAGAAGAAAGAGGCAGGTATGCGACTGTTCGTGGATCTTCGGTGAAGCTTGCTTCGAATGCGCCATCCGGGAGTGTAACGCGTAGATGCAGGTATTCATTCCCTTGGGCGTCGAAGCGCTTTCCGATGCCGCCGATCGCGACCTTCCGGCCGCGAGGCGAGTAACCGAACATATGGAACTGGTGAGGACCTGAAGGTTCGCCAATAATAATATACTTTGTGCCGTTCTGATGTATTTCACCCTCAAGGCCTGTTTCATTGGTATAGCATAGAAAATTGCGTTCTTGAGGCATGAAATCCCACCATATTGGATGCAGTGCTTGGCTGTATTACACCGTTTAGTCAACCGCCTAAAAGCTACGGTGTCAATAAACCCTGCCTCGTTCCCACCAGTTTAAAATAAGACTTTCGTCTAGGTATTACCGGACCACTACGTGTGCGCCGACACCGACACGGTCATATAAATCAATGACATCGCTGTTGAACAGGCGGATGCAGCCACTCGAAACTGACTTTCCAATCGAAGACGGATCATTCGTGCCATGAATGCGATAGAGCGTGTCGACGCCATCCTGGTAAAGGTATAGCGCGCGAGCGCCGAGCGGATTTACCTCGCTGCCGGATAGTCCCGTGGCTAAAGGAGCGTTGATCTTTGGACGGTCGCCGATCATGGAGCTTGTTGGCGTCCAGGTCGGCCACTCGGCTTTTCTTCCGATGACAGCCTCGCCCGAAAAATCATGGCCTTCTCGTCCGACCGCTACGTTGTAGACCAGCGCTGTCTCGGCGTCTTGGACCAGATAGAGCTTGTGGTCCTCCGGCTCTACGACGACTGTTCCGGGCGGCTCTGCGGTCTTGAAGCCAATCAGCGATGGCCCGACATTCGTGCTCTGCTGGCCGTCGCTCTTCGGCACTTCCGTTGAAGGATCTGCGACGCAGCCGAAAAGAAGGAAGACTATGAATTAGGATGCAAGTGTTCTCGTGATCTGAATTGGTTTCGGCATTTCCAGCTGCATCGCCTGCATTGAGTTAAAAGGACAGACATCGTGTTGTCCTGCGTGATCCTGATGACGGTATCATCGGCGACGAGAAGTTTGAAAGCTTTGCCTTTGATGGTCTAGGCCATGAGGTGGCGAAGACCACGGGCATGTGCGGCCATTGCGGCCGGCCGGACGACATAAGGAAAACCCCTAGTGCCCCACCCCTCAAACTTTTTTCCCCGCTTCTGGGTGGAGCTAATTCGAATGGCGATTCGGTAGAAGAAGGCTGATTTCGCACAGACCTGTCTGAAAAAGCATCGAGTTTGGCGGCTTCGCCCTGATGTCAGCGCACGCCAAATCGAAAATTTAGTACCAGTGCTTTCGTCCTGAACTTATCGAAGGCAAGATGATAAAGCTCTGAAAAATATGCACTTAAAAGGTATTCCGGCGATCGCCGCTGGGGAAACATGGCATCGCGTTAAGGCTTTGTTAACTAAAATCGCCTTGCTCGTAAACGCTTCGCGGGTATCATCACGGATATTCGGAATTTCTGCGGAAAAAACGTGATTGGAGAGATTAACGTGAACGCTTCGGCGCAGATTGACAGAGCGCGACTACCAAACGTTGATGATGTTATCGGCGCGCATGCTGAGCTCTTGGGATCGCAGCTTCAGAGTATCAGCGAAACTCTGTTTCCGCCAACCGCCAGTAAGGCTTTGCGCCGTTTCACGTCTGGGGAGGCTGCGAAGCTCATCGGCGTGTCTGACTCGACGCTTCGGAAGATGACTCTCGCGGGCGACGGTCCGTTACCTGAAACTGCGAGCAATGGCCGGCGCTTCTACTCCCTCTCCGACATCAACGAAATTCGAGCAATCTTTGCAGCCAACGCACGCGGCCGCGAGGCAATCGACTTTGTTCCGCACCGCCGAGAGGGTGAGCACTTGCAGGTGCTTGCCGTGACGAATTTTAAGGGCGGCAGCGGAAAGACCACGACATCGGCACATCTCGCCCAATATCTAGCATTGGCGGGTTATCGAGTATTGGCAATCGATCTCGATCCGCAAGCAAGTCTTTCCGCCCTGCTCGGCGTGCTGCCCGAGCTGCATGTGGGGCACAACGAGACGCTTTACGCAGCAATCCGGTATGATGACGGTCGTCGTCCCCTGCGCGATGTGATCCGTCATACATATTTTGATGGCCTCGATCTTGTCCCCGGTAACTTGGAACTAATGGAGTTCGAGCATACCACGCCGAAGGTCTTGGCAGAGGGCAGTGGTTCGGATGCCGGCGCGATCTTTTTCGCGCGTGTGGCAAGTGCAATTGACGAAGTGGCGAACGACTACGATGTCGTGGTGATCGACTGCCCTCCCCAGCTTGGTTTCTTGACACTTGCCGGCCTGTGCGCGGCTACCTCCATGATTGTGACGGTGCATCCGCAAATGCTGGATGTATCGTCGATGAGCCAGTTCTTACTGATGACACGCGATCTCTTAGGCGTTGTGCGTGATGCGGGGGGAACGCTGAAGTTTGACTTCGTGCGCTATCTGCTCACCCGTTATGAACCTCAGGACGCGCCCCAAACAAAAGTGGTCGCGCTGCTCCGCAATCTATTCGACGATCATGTCCTGACCAGTCCGATGGTGAAATCGGCGGCGATCTCGGACGCAGGCCTGACGAAGCAAACCCTTTACGAAATCGGTCCGGGCAACCTTACGAGATCGACCTACGATCGCGC
Source organism: Martelella sp. FLE1502 (assembly GCF_053484255.1). Lineage (NCBI taxonomy): Bacteria > Pseudomonadati > Pseudomonadota > Alphaproteobacteria > Hyphomicrobiales > Aurantimonadaceae > Martelella > Martelella sp. FLE1502. Next base: position 24,480 of record NZ_JBAKFQ010000025.1, on the reverse strand, counting down.
GATGGAGTCATTGACAATGGTGAACGGCGAGATCGAGGACCTGATGAAATTGGCTTGGGGGCGCACATGACTACCCCCCTCGCCTCCTCCGCTGGCGACTTGTTGGGAGCTCCCAACAGTATGGCTACCGCGTATGATCCACTTGTTGGGAGCTCCCAACATGGACACCGTCGACGCCCCAACGATCCTCTTCAGGAGCTTTTCTCATGAGCCGCAAGGACGCGATCAACTCGCTCTATCTGCAGAAGCCGACTTCGAGCGCCGGTGAAAGCGAGAAGGCTGGTGAACGGGTAAGAACGGGTGCCATTTCCGCTATGGGCACATCGCTCAAACAAATGACCGATGGCGCAAAGCTGGCAAGTCGTCTTCAGGAACAGCTGGAAAAGGGAGATGTCGTCGTTGAACTCGACCCAGAGGCAATTGAGCGCTCGCCAATAGCGGATCGTATTCCGATTGATGTTGACCCCGCATTCGATGAGCTTGTGAAGTCGATATCAGATAACGGGCAGCAAGTGCCAATTCTCGTCCGTCCCAGCCCGGCAGGCCGCGGGCGCTTTCAGATCGCCTATGGTCGTCGTCGATTGCGTGCGGCGCAGGCGTTGGGTAGACCGGTTCGTGCTATCGTTCGCAGCCTTACTGACCAAGAGCTTTTCGTGGCTCAAGGACGGGAGAACCTGGATCGCGAGGACCTGTCCTTTATCGAAAAGGCATTCTTTGCGAAGAATCTCGAAGATTCGGGATGTGACCGCGCGACCATCATAGCTGCTCTTTGCTCGGACAAATCGGATGTCAGCAGATATATAGCGATCGCACGGCGAGTGCCAGAGAGGCTCGTCGGGCGGATTGGGCCGGCGCCCAAAGCTGGACGGGCACGCTGGATGAAGCTCGTTGAAGCTCTAGAAAAGGAAGAGGATGGCGATCGGCTCGAGCGTATTCTTGAGGAAGAGGGATTTGCTTCAGCCGGTAGCGACGGACGGTTCCAGCTTATACTAAAGGCCTTGGACGTCAAAAGCGCACGGCCGAAGGGTGGCCGTGTCGAGCAATGGAAAACGCCTTCGGGTAAGCGCGGCGCGCGCATCCAGACGGACAAGGCTACAACGACGTTGATCTTCGAAGACAAGGTCGTTCCCGCGTTTGCGCAGTTCGTTTCAGCTAAACTGGATGAACTGTATCAAGAGTTTGAAGATAGGCAAAAGGAGGAAAAGGATCAAACAACAGGCCGCTAGCTACGGTCAGAGAGAAAATGGCAAAGAAAAAGGCCCCGAAATCACTTCCGGAAGCCTTCTCTACGTGTGGTAACTAGAGAATCGCACTTCCTGGAATCTCAGTCAAGCTCTTTTGGGCGACGAGCGTCGATTCGGCGATCCTATTTCTATTGCCTGGCAACAGGTGAACAAAGATGCAAACACATACTGCAACAACGACGCCCTTTGGGCGGCGGCCGATGTCGCTCGCGATGCTTTCAAGCCAGAAAGCGGCGCGGGAAGTCCCGAAGGGGGCACGGCTCAACAAGTGGAAACTGTTCCACACCGTGCGCGAGGCGCGGGAAGCGCTTGGGGCGAGCGATCGCGGTCTTGCGATCCTGAACGCGCTTTTGACCTTCTATCCCGAAAACGAGCTTGCGGAGGAAACCGGCTTCGTGGTCTGGCCGTCGAATGAGCAGCTGATCGCCCGCGCCAACGGGATCTCGCCGGCAACGCTGCGCCGCCATCTGGCCGTCCTGGTCGAGTGCGGGTTGATCATCCGCCGCGATAGTCCGAACGGCAAGCGCTTCGCCAGGAAGGGCAGGGGAGGGCAGGTCGAGCAGGCCTATGGCTTCGACCTGTCGCCGCTGGTGGCAAGGGCGGCCGAGTTCGAGGCGATGGCCGCGCGGGTCGCCGAGGAGCGTCTGGCGTTGAAATGCGCACGCGAGCGCCTGACATTGCTGCGCCGTGACATCGTCAAGATGATCGAGGCCGGGCTCGATGAGGGCATTCCGGGCGACTGGGCGAAGATGGGCCGTGTTTACCGAGACATCATCGACCGGCTTCCGCGCCGCCCCGACCTGGCGATAGCCGAAGATATTTGCGATGCCTTGGCCCTGCTGCACGAGGAAGTGCGTGAGACATTGGAATTGCACGTAAATTCGGAAAAAAGGAACGCCAATGAGTCTCATTCTGAGCGCCACAAACAGAATTCAAACCCAGAATCCCAATTTGAATCTGAATATGGCTTAGAAAATAAACCAGAAGCGAGCGGCAGCGCCGAAGAAACCGACAACCTGCACAGCCTGCCGAAGCGGGAATTGCCGCTGGCACTGGTGCTGGATGCCTGCGAGGGCTTTCGGGATCTGGCAAAGGGGGGATCGATCCGCAACTGGCGGGACTTCCTGGGCATCGCCGAGATCGCCCGACCAATGCTGGGCGTCAGCCCGAGCGCCTGGCGGGAGGCCGCCGAAATTATGGGCGACAAACAGGCCGCGATTACCCTTGCCGCGATCTATCAGCGCGGAGAGGCCGTCATCAGTCCCGGCGGGTATCTCCGCAATCTGACGGAACGAGCGAGAGACGGCCAATTCTCGGTCTGGCCGATGGTGATGGCGCTGCTCAGGGCAAGGATCGAGGCCGGAAACAACCCGCCGCCGCCAGAACCCGATGCCGACGGGAGAGGGGAGGACCGCCGCGATGATGGTTTTTCCGTCTCGCCCGCTCTGGCACGCTCGCTGAAAAAGCCGCGGAGATGACTTGGAGCGCAGGCGTCATCACGGAACGTGCCGCCGTGGTGAGAAAAGCCGATGTCCGGACATAGGAGATACGGATAGTTGATCATTTGCCGGCACCTCCGGAGGAAGCGTCACCGTTGCCTTGAGGAGAGAAATTGGATATATCCCAAAGTATCTATATCATTTAGGATATTAAATGACGAAATGGAAGGTCGCGTTTCATGACCGCTTCAAAGGCGAGATCACAGATCTTCCAGCAGATGTTCGGGTCGAATTGCTCGCGCATCTGATGCTGCTTCGCGAAAAGGGATTTCGATTGGGACGGCCTGAGGTCGACACACTCGAAGGCTCCAAACACGCGAAGATGAAGGAACTGCGCGTCAAGGTGTTGAAGGTGCAATGGCGGTTCGCCTTTGCCTTCGATCCGGAGCGAAAGGCCATAGTCCTCTGCGGCGGTGCAAAGAGCGGTGTGAGCCAGAAACTCTTTTACAAGCGCCTGATCGATCTGGCGGACAAACGGTACGATGAGCATTTGAGCGAGTTGGAGAAGAAACATGGATGATCTCGATAAGCTGATGCAGACGCTTCCTGAAGAAGAAAGAGGCGCTATTGAAAAGCGTGCCGGCGAGCTTGTTACGGCCTACAATCTGCGGGAACTGCGCGTACTTGCCGGACGGACGCAGGAGGATGTGTCCGTCGGAACCGGTATCAAGCAGAACAATGTTTCGAGACTGGAGAAGCGGGCCGACATGAAACTGTCGACGCTTCGCGATTATGTCGAATCCCTTGGCGGCACGTTGAAGATCGTCGCGGAAGTCGCGGGCAAGAAAGTTGACCTGTCGAGCATTACGGAGCGCTCCCGACACGGTCCAAAGCTCTGAGAGAGCCCCGGCAGGAGAGGGGTAGCTAAAGCCCCGCCGCCTTGGTGAGGTTTACCCTGAACCGGTCGCGCCTGCGCTGGTAACGCCTTGTCATCTCGGCCGACGCGTGGCCGAGTTGTTTCTGGACGTAGCGCTCGTCGACCTCGGCCGAGGAGGCGAGGCCCGCTCTCAAGGAGTGACCGGAGAACAGTTTTTTCCGTTCGGCCTCGGGCAGTTCGCCGCGAATCCCGGCGGCAAGCACGGTCTTCTTGATGAGGCGGGCTACCTCCTGATCCTTCAGCCGTTCGGGTCCGACGGCCTTGCCCTTGCCGGTCACACGGCGGAACAGCGGGCCGTGGCCGATCCTGCCGAGTTTCAGCCAGGTTTCGACAGCGGTGACCGGGCAAGTGAGGTCCGATGAGCCGCGGCCGATTTCCACCTCGCGCCAGCCGGTCTTGCCGCGCAGCGTCACGATCATACCCTTGTCCAAAATTTCGATCCAGCCGCGACCATCCTCGGTCTGGTCGCGGCCGCAATCGAGCGCCACGATTTCCGAGCGGCGCAACCCGCCGGCAAAGCCGATCAGCAGCATGGCGCGATCGCGCAGACCCCGGAGCGTTCCGCGGTCGAGCGTTTCCAGCATGGCAATCAGTTCTTCCGGCAGGATCGCCTCCTTCTGGCGCGGCGGGGCTGCATGGCGATTGCGGATGCCAGCAAGAACGGTGGCGATGTGTCGGTCGCGGCGATCAAGCGTGAGGCCGCGCTGCTGATAGTTCCAGGCAATGGCCGACAAGCGTCGTTCGATGGTGGAAACCGCGCTCGGTTTCGCCCCGGGCGCTGCCTCGCCTGAGGCCAGTGCTGTGATGTAGAGCCCGATCGTCTCCGGATCCGGGGGCAGGGGGGAGAGCCCCTTGCGTCGGCACCAGTTTGCAAAATGCTTCCAGTCCGAAGCATAGGCGCGCCGCGTATTGGTCGAGCTTGCGGCTTCGACATAACTGCGGGCGCGATCGACCAGCGGTGCCAGATGGCCCGAAAGCGCACCCGACGGCCCGGAATGCTCCAATGCAACATCCGCCTCCGTGTTGAGAGACGGGCTGGCGTACGGATCGGCGTCGTTTTCGGGCATTTGCGGCCTCAAAATTGGGTTTTTCTTTATAATGAGAAATATGACCGATAATGCAAGATTATCAATCATAAAATGCGAAAGACAGGCTGTGCGGTTATGATCGATTATTCTGGTATTAAATGCTCGTTTGTTTTAGCCTCAACGCCATGGATTCGTACGCTACGCCACACACCAGAACCGCCACACCCACCGGTCCCCTGCCGGGCTGGACCAGCCCGCGCGGGCGCGAGTTGAGTGAAGCCGATGCGGCCTTCTCTTCCGCTATCGCACTGAAATATCTTGATGATTTCGTTCGATCCGAACCTGCATGGGCCGGTTGCTGGCGCGCCCGTCAGGCCCTGAAATGCGCCGCCGCCGCCGTGCGCCTGACCGGTCGCAACGAGGACGAACAAGCGTTGCGCGATGCCGTTCTGCTGACGGCCCCTGGCGACGATCCCGGCCCGGCCGGAAAGATTTTTCTGGCCTACAAAAGGCTCGCCGCCCGAAAGCCCGGCTTCTCTATAAAGCAGGTTGAAGATCTCACCGACCTGATGGGGCTCGCCTTCGACGACCAGCTTGCCGCCATCCCGCTTTTGGCAGACACCGCGCTCCAGTCCGGACACGCCGTACCCTTCGTGGTCGCCGATCTCGTCTCCGCAATTCTTGCCGTCCGCCCGGATACCGAACCGCTGGCCTGGGCGATGGCCGATATGATGGTTGCCACCCTGCTGAAATGGGACCGGCCTGTGCCGCTGCTGATGGCCGAGCGCTACGGCCCGGCGTTTCGGACCATCGGGGGCAGGGGGCGTGTGAGGGCCGGGGAACCGGGATTTGCTCGTGCCGTCTGTCTGGCACTGGCCGATGGCGCTGCAACTGCATTGCGATCGGCGGACGCAATCGCCCACCGGGCCGATGTTCTTGTGGCCGTCGCGCCGAAGGTGCGGACCAAGGGCGCAGGCCCCGTCATTCGGGCGTTACTCGACGAGGACGCCATCCCCGCGAGTGCCCCCGGCAGCAATCTTTCCCGCTGGGCGGCCTCGCGTCTGTTCGAACGGCTGGAAAGTTTCGGCGCCGTGCACGAATTGTCGGGCAGGTCGTCGTTCCGGATCTATGGGCTATGACCATGACCGGAGCAAATACCGCCAAAACACGCCGCCGGAAAGCGAAGGCCGCAGATGACCATCTGTTTGATCGTGAGCTTGAAGGGCAGCCGCCGGAGCTGCGCTGGCGCGAATGGATGTTGCGCGTCGAGGCGGTGATCTTCGCCGCCGCCGAGCCGGTCACCCGCGAGACACTCGCCCGCGTCGTCGGCAAGGATTGCAGCATCGATCTGCTGATCGACGATCTTCGCGAAGAACTCACCGGTCGCCCCTACGAGATCGTCGCCGTCGCCGGAGGCTGGCAGCACCGAAGCCGTTCAGCTTACGCGGACGCGATCCGGGCATCGATGGCGCCAACGCGGGGCGGGGGCGTAGCACTTTCCGAATTCGAAACCATGGTGCTGATGGCCATCGGCTACTTCCAGCCCATCACCCGCGCCGAAGTCTCAAAAATCTTCGGCAAGGAGGTCAACCGCGACACCATCGCCTCGCTTCGCAACGCTGCCCTCATCGCCTCCGGCCCTCGAAGCCCCACCCCCGGCGCGCCCTATACTTATGTGACCACCAAGCATTTCCTTTCGGCCTTCGGCATGGAAACACTCCGCGACTTGCCCGATATAGAGGCGCTGGAGGATGCGGGGTTACTCAGCAGAGAAGCCGTACAGGAAGAGGCGATGGCGGCCGCGGTGGAGGGCGAAGAGGAATGAGGGCGCGTACCAAGTGAGACCCGACTTCATCAGGAAGGTGCAAGACGGGCGGGAGGATGCCGTATTCGCATTACGGCAATGGCCAATCGATCGAAGCAGGACGAGCACCTGAACATGGGCGGGCGTATTGACGTCGACTTCCTGGAGAGCACGTCATAAGAAATAGCCAGGCGGACTTTTCGGTGTCCGATGAAGAGCAAAACAGTCGGGACATTTCGATGCCGGAGAATTCCGAAACCCGCGGGCGGGATGCTGACGCGAAACGTCAAACCGCGTGCCTTTCGGCCCCGCAGGGTCTTGTATCGTTGGTCCTCAACGCCGTTACCGGGTGGGTCGATGCGGTCGGCTATCTCGCCTTGCTGTCCTCTATCCAGATGTTCCCCTCTTTCATGAGCGGCAACCTGACCAAAATCGTAACCGAAGCCGTGAGCGGCCACGGGGCGACATCTGTGAAAATTGCCGGTGCGGTTCTCGCCTTCTTCGCAGGCGGCGTTGTTGGTCGCTTGGTCAATACGGGCGAAGCGCGGCGAGATCCGGCGTCGCTGGCACTGGTCGCAGGCGTGCTCGGCGCCTCGGCGGTCAATCTGGAGATGGGCGGCTCCCCATATCTGACGCTGGTGGCTCTGGCGGCGGCGATGGGCATGATCAACCATGCGTTCAACGGTCACATGGATTTCGAGGTGCGCACGTATCTTAGCGGGATATTGGTGACGCTGATGGCTTCCACGCAGACGGCTCAGTTCTGCGTGGAAGCCATCAGCCATAATGATAACAAGTGGTTTGAGCATGCTATCTTCCGCTGTATCTCCTGCTTTCCCTGAGAACCGCCTGATAGTTCGAGAGCAGGATTATTGCCCCGCCGAGGAAAACCCAAAGGTCGATGACCTCGCCATAGGCGTAGTAACCAACAATGGCCGCCAGGGGCACGCGAAGAAAGTCAATGGGTATCACGACCGATGCTTCGAGCCTTTTGAGGGCCTGTGCCTGGCAGAAGTGGGCACTGAGCGCGCCAATGCCGGCGACCAACATCCACGGCACATCGGTCCAACTGACCGGCTGCCAGTCCGTGAGGGCGAAAACAAAACCCAAGGGTAGCTGGATCAGGATCATCCAGACAACAATCACACCGGGCGAACACTTGCGTGTCAGCTCTTTCACGCAAATCAAAGCCAAGGCGTAAAACGCGGCGGCCAGCAGGACGAGGCTCGCCGCCGGATCAATCATTCCGAGGCCGGGGCGTGCAATGACCAACACACCGAGAAACCCGCCAAGGGTTGCCAGAATACGTGGACGCGTCAGCTTCTCCTTGAGGAAAAGCCAGGCAAAGAACGCGACCCAGATCGGCATCGTGAATTCCAGCGCGAAAACCGATGCCAGCGGCAGGAGGACGACGCCGATTGTCCAGAAATACTGCCCCGTAAAGTGGACGACATTGCGGATAATGTGCAGACGGACCATTTTTGCCTGCCTTATCTCGGGCAGGAATTGTCTAGCCAGGACGATAATGATGCCTAGGCCGACCAGCGCGCGGAAGAACAGGACCTGCCTGATGGATAATGACGTGGCGAGTTCTCGGGATCCAACGGACATCCCGATAAAAGCGGCCATGCTCAGCGCGACCCATATCAGGCCTTGTGAAAATTCTGCCCGGCTGCGCGACTGATCCAAGTTGAGGTTAGCAGACATTGTGTTTCTGTTCTCGCTCGACGGAGCGTCTGGAGACTGAGGCTTGCGGGCTGATCGTTCACAGCGGATGGACAGCCCATTGCCCTTCAGGGGCAACAAACCGGATAGCGTGTTCAAAGAGGGCGGAGCCTAAAGCTCGGCCGGGTCCTGGGGCTGGTTGACCGATTCCACCGTCAAGCGGCAGACCCGGCCGTCTCGTGTCGTCCAGTCGATTGAATGCCCGGCTTTCAGGCCGATCAACGCTGCGCCGATGGGAGTCAGAACGGAAATTTTGCCTTCAGCGATATCGGCTTTTCCGGGATAAACCAGCGTTACCTGTCGGTCTTCGCCGAGATCGGTCGTGAAATGAACAGACGAGCCCATACGCACCACATCAGTAATAATGCGTTCGTCTTCAACGATACGAGCTCGTTCGATTTCGCTGATAAGAAAATCGGCAAGGTCAGCATTCTGCTCGGCAAAGCGTTCGGCAAGAAGCAGAAGGCGCTTGTGGTCGGTTTTCGTCAGAACAATTGCAGGTTTGCGCAGTTTCTTTTGGTTTGAAGGCACAGTCTGTCTCCTTGCTGAGATCATCAGCAAAATGAAGGCCGCGAGTGCGGGCGTTATCTCTGCTATCTAGGGATTTGTGTCACTTGACAGGCGCTGTTTCGAGCGCCCGGTGGCAAAATGCCTGTGCCCCGCGACCGGGGCGCGACGCGACCAGGCCGGGGGCTATTTGCCTACGATAAGGCGAACCCGTTGGGAGCGGAGATGGAAACTCGTATAGTTCATAGTGATAAGGTGTGTCCTCGCAATCGATCAAAGTCAAGTGGGCTGGCGTGGGAGCCGGTGCGGCGAAGTGTCTGATGTTAGCATTACAGTTGCGATTTTGATTTGATATGGGCTCGTCGCCAGAGCGACCATGGGATGATGTGTGCGGGTCGGATTTGCTAACGCGCGAGGCGGTTGGCGATGCGACGCACCGTTTTTGGGGGTGGCGCGGCGTTGGCATGATGGCGAAGGCGAGCATGACGAGCGAGACGTGGCGATGCCAGCCATGCCTGGAACGGGTTTCACAAGGTCGAACGTTGCATGGACTCGAAGCGGCTTTTCTTGCCCATCCGTAACCTTCGTAGATCATTCGCCCCTGCGTTCGCTCATCGGCGTCCCACTCGGTCTTGCTTCGGCGCTGGTGATTTTCTTGACCGTCTATTGGGGTCTTCATGCCGCCTTTTTCCGCGCGGACCGCTGGCTCTGGCGGATATGAACGGAGGCGATGGCGAGCTGGGGGCAGGCGCTCCGGAGCTGGCACTCTGACGGTGATCGAAGCCTACGAACAGTCGATGATGGGGATGCATGAAGAGATGATGGACGGCTTGCGCTATGACGATCCGGGCGTGGCTTTCGCGCCCGGCATGATACCGCATCACCAGGCGCGATCGACCTGTGCATCTGGCGGCGTCAGCGCGGTATCGAAAGCGAGCCATTCCCGCCATACGCTGGCCATAGAGGAGGCGAGACGGATCTGTCTTGTCGTCTCGCCTTATGGCGGAGAGGATCGTGCCGGTGACCCCATAGCGAAGACCTGAGGCGAGAGCACAATGTCGGCGAGTGTGTAGTGGTCGAAGACGCTGAGGAAGGATGCGAGCGCTTCGTTCAGGATTGTCGGCAACTTGCAGGAGCTCGTAACTACGCATTGGTTTCCTGTCGCAAAACATTCGACAAGTGCGAAATCGGCCTCCGTTGAGCGGATTACCGCGCCGAGATTGATCCGCTCGGGCGGCAGTGCCAGACGGAAGCCGCCGGAGCGACCGCGAATACTCACAAGGTATCCGTTTCTGGTCAGCACATTCACGACCTTCATCAGATGTGTCTTCGAGATCGAATAGGCGGCCGATGTCTCTTCGATCGTGATCAGACGGTCGCCGGCCGATGCCGCATACGTCAGCACGCGCAGCGCATAGTCGGAAAAGGTTGTCAGACGCATCGGCGCACTCCGTGGATGCTGCGGCAGCGGAACGCAGAGGACATTCCGCATCCGGGCATTTTTTCTGTTGTCGGTATTATCATATATCGAAGATGATTCTTATCTTTCGGCGAGAGAGGGGACCAAAACATGACGAATTTTCTGCTCGCGATTTTCGCTTTCCTGCTGGCCCATGTTATTCCGCCGGCGCCGCCCGTGCGGGCACGGCTGATTGCCCTGCTCGGGCGCCGTGGTTACCTCACTCTCTATTCTTTCCTGTCGACCCTGCTTCTGGTCTGGATCATTGTCGCCGCCCGGCAGGCGCCATTGATTTACCTCTGGTATCCAGCGCCCTGGCAGGCCCTCGTTCCGGTGATCGCGATGCCGTTCGCCTTCTGGTTCATTGGCGCAGGGCTTGCGGCGCAAAACCGGTTTTCGATCACCTTCCGGCGCAGCGGTGAGACGGGCTCACAAGGCTCGATCACCGCCATAACCCGCCACCCGGTGCTGGTCGGTTTTCTGATCTGGTCGCTTGCGCACATTCCGCCGAACGGGGATGTGGTGTCGCTGATCCTGTTTGGCGGTATGGGACTGCTCGCCCTCGTTGGAATGCCGGTGCTCGACCGCCGGGCGCGTCGCCGGCTCGGCGATGGCGAATGGGCGACCGTGCGCGCACAAACCTCCGTCGTGCCGTTTCTCGCGATCTTTGAAGGACGCGCGCATTTTCATGCGGATCGAAGTTTCTGGCTCTGGACGGGCCTTGGGCTGGCCTTCTATGTCTGGTTCCTGTTGCAGGGACACCGCCTGCTGATCGGCGTCGATCCGATGGCCTGGCTGTAACCGTTTCAGCTGCGGGGCTTGGACAGCATCGGTCCGTAAACCACGCCGAAGCCCACAAAGGCGACCACCCATGCCACGCCGGCAAGGGGCATCAGCGTGAATGTCCATGCCGGGTTGAAAGCAGCCACAAGACGCAGGACCAGTGCGGTCATGATCGCCAGATAGATTGCCGCCGTTGCCGGCGGTGCGGTCAGCGGATGGCCGGTATGGCCGCGGCTGGCGCGGGTCATGATCGCAAGCGTCATGCCGCCGATGGCGCCTACGGTCCAGCAGTGTATGGCAGCGCTTTCCGCGCCGGCGCTTCCCGTAAAGGCGGCATAGCCGGCGAAGACAAAGCCGAGACTGACCGGCAGGAATGCAAGATGCAGAATGAAGACCAGCGGCTCGGCAAAGGTTTGCAGAGGTCGCCAGCGCCATTGCCGGAACAGGTTGAGGGCACCGATGGCCATCAGAAGCATGCCCAGGACCGGCTCTTCTATGTCAAATGCGGGAAACACGACCCATGCGCCGAGACCGGCGGCGCTCATCACCATCACGAACCGGTCGAATTCGCCGAAAGCAGGCGGCAGCGCCGGAGTTTCCTGCTTCTTGAGCCAGTTGCGGGTGAAGCTTGGAACGACCCGGCCGCCGATGGTCTGGATCAGCATGATGATGAGGGCAATCGCGGCGCGTTCGGCATAGACCGACGTGCCGTAGCGGATGTTTTCGTAGTAAAACAGGATCTGCGTGGCGGTAAACAGCGAAAGGACCACGATCACCTTCAGGTTCCGCCAATTATGTCCGGCCAGGATTTCCCGGGTCAGAAAGCCGATCAGCGTCAGCGGGAAGGCGAGAGCCGCAAGATAGACAAGGGCGGGCGGCAGCGAAGCCGAAAAGGCGACGACGACCCGTGCGCCAAGCCAGAGGCCAAACAGGGCCGCAAGCGGCCAGCCGACCACCGGCAGGCGGCCCGTCCAGTTGGGAACGGCGGTCAGAAGAAAGCCCGCGATGATCGCCGGCACATAGCCGTAAAGCAGTTCGTGGACATGCCATGCGACGGGCGTGAACATGCTCGGCACCTGGATGAAGCCCAGATACCACGGCACCCAAAGTGCGATCAGCAGGGCGGCGTCAAGCGCGCCGAAAAGGAAGAAGGGCCGGAAGCCATAGCTGAAAATCGCCGGTCCCTGCCATGCGCGCAGTCTTGCCATTGTCGTCATTGTTCTTCTCAGCAATCATGTTGGTTGAGAGTTGCGGGATTGGCGAACGCTGGCCAGTAGACCCTGAGCCAGAGCAGAAAGCCGCCGGCCCAGAAAATTGCCGCCACTGCGTGGTGGTGACCGACGAGCCCGGACGCGATCCCGAATTCGGGAAGAGTTCGGATTGCGATCGCGATGACGATCAGTGCGATTGCTATCCTCGTCTCCACGGAAAATGCGAGCGGCTGCCCCGTATGTCTTAGCCCGGCAATGCAGAATACCGCGATGACGCCGAGGCCAAGCCCTCCCATCAGGGCGATGTGCAGGCCTGTCGTTTCCATTACCGGCAGCCCGAGCCGGGCGCATCCGATCACGATGAGGCCGATTCCTGCCAGCGCGCTTGATCCGGCCAGCACGGCGATTTCAGCCCGGAAAAATGCGCGTCCGACGAAAGCTTCGGCCACGCGGTCGAGAAAGGCCGCGCCGGCGGCGATGAAGACAAATCCCGTGACCTCAAAGGACAATCCGGAAAGTTCCGCCGCGATCAGAATGGTCATCACACCGGGGGCGAGATTGAGCCGTCCGGGATGCGGCCTGAACGGGGATGTCTCTCCCGATGGATCCAGAACATCGTTGGTAACGGGCACTGTGATGCGTGCCAGCGCAAGACCGAGCAGCCCGAGGAAGATGAAGCCCGAAAGGTGGGTGAAAAGCTGCGCGTGTTCCACGTTCCCGGTTGCGAAGGCATAACGCGTTGCCGTTTCGCAAAGCCACAGACCTGCAAGCCAAAGGATAAAACCGGTCAGTCTGCTGTTCGTCTTGTCCAGACTGACGCGCAGCGCATAGGCCGCAAGAAAGCCGGTCCAGACAATATCCGCGATGGCGCCCATCCACATGAAGCCCTCAGTGCCGACAAGCCCGCAAATGCGTGCAACACCCCAGATTGCCGCGAGTGCATCGAGCTCCTTGCCGCGAAGGCGCGGCGTGTCCGTCCATTCCGGGATGGCCGTTGTTATGAAGCCCAGAAGCGCAGCGCCGAACGCTCCGATGATCATTTCGTGCACATGCCAGATGCTCGGTGGTATTGCCCCAGCCACAGGAAGTTCGTAGCCATGAATAACGACCCACAGGAACGGCCAGACAGCCGCGTAGACCGCACTCAAGGGGAAGAACAGCCTGAAACCTTCATCACCGACAACGTGCAGGAAGCTGAGCCGGCCGCGCAGAACGGATGTGTCGACAAGGCTCATCCGCTCATCCTTTCGTCGACGTCGTGAATATGACGAAAGGCAGGGTCTTCCTGTATCCAGCGCTGCGAGAGCGCGAAAAGCTCGGCATCATCGCGCATGCCAGGCGTTCCGGGAACCAGACGTTCGCCGACAATCCCGGCCCCGCCTACATCCAGCACGGCCACGCGATGGGCTATCCGTGCGGCTTCCATCAGATCGTGGGTCACGAAGATACCGCCGAAGCTGGACGATTGCGTCGCGGCGATCACGAGATCCTGCATCCGCCGTTTCAGCGCAACATCCAAAGCGGTGAAAGGCTCATCGAAATAGATAAAGTCCGGTGCGACAATCAGCGCACGTGCGATTGCACAGCGCTGGCGCATTCCGCCAGAAAGCTCGCCCGGATATTTTTCAAGATCGTCCGGTTGGAGTGCAACATTGGCCGCAACAGTCTTCAACCTCGCCCTGGCCTCCCTGCGCGAGGTGCCGGAGATCCTCAAGGGATAGGCGATGTTTTCGGCCGCCGTGGCCCAGGGCAGCAATCTCGGTTCCTGAAAAATCATCGCATGGCGTTTGTAATTGCGCTCAACCCGGCCGCCGATCGGCGACAGCAAGTCAGCAGCAAGGTGAACCAGCGTGCTTTTTCCGCTGCCGGAGGGACCAACCAGGGCGACGATCTCGGACGCTGATACCTCAAGGTCAATATGGTCCAGCACCGTGCGGCCGAGATAGGCATGACGGAGCCCTTTCAGGGTGAGGCCAGTCTTCATCGTTTGATCCCCCACGGGACTTCGGCACGCCGCCAGCGCTCGAACTCGGACCGGACGGGATGGATGACGCCATATTCGAAGATCAGCAGCGCGATCACCGCGATCATGACCCAGGCGAGCGCCTGCGTGATATCGAGATAACTGCGGGCTGCCGACAGTTCGCCACCGATTCCGCCGACATTGGCCAGCAGTTCGGCCATAACCGCGACCTTGAACGACATGCCGAGGGCCAGCGTCAGGGCGGTAAACAGATGGGCGGTGAGTTGTCGCAGACGCAGGCTTGTCATCCTGCGCCAGGCATTTGCGCCGAAGACGCGTGCCATGTCATCGAGCTTCCGGTCGCGGCTCAGAATACCCTCGGCCGTTCCCGCGAAGATGATGGGGACGGCCGTCACCACCACAGTTGCGATGACGGTTCCGTCGCCCGCGCCGAACCAGATCAGGGCCAGAACAATCCAGGCAATCGGCGGTACGCCGATCAGGATCGTGATCAGCGGCCGCGCCAGCCGGATCGTTGCCGGGGAATGGCCGGCGACCATGCCGAGCAACGCACCGGAGAACGCGGAGAGGAGGAAGCCCTGGAGCGCACGTCCGACAGTCTGCGCGATCAGCGACCATGCAGCCGGATCGGACAGGATCGCCCATGTGGCGGTAAGCGTTGCGAGCGGGGAGGGCAAAATGAACGCCCCCCATTGCTCGTGTCCGTATTGCCATACGGCGGCAAGCAGCGAGAATGCTGCCAGCCCCGCAAAGCCGGACCAGAGAAACTGCCCGGTCCGGCCGAGGCGATCCAGCACGGGGCGCAAGACGCTTGCGCTAAAGTGCGTAAAATCCGTCATCAGGAAGCTTTCCGCCGATAATGCCGGGATCGCTGTCGGCAAGGATCGACAACAGGGATTCGATTGCCGGTCGCGCCGTGGTCGCCTGTGTTGCCGTCAGATTGGAATAGCCGATCGCTTCTTTCAGAACAGGCCAGGGCATGCCAAGTGCGGAGGCCGCATTGTTGGCGGCATCTGCCGGTTCCGCATTGACGGCGGACGTTGCCTCGACCAGGGCCATATGAAGGTCCGGAATGAGGCTTCCATTGTCTTCGAAGAATGGCTCTGTCACCGCAAGGCCTGCCTGTGGCAGAACCGGCGGCACATTCATTGTCTCGCCCCAAGCTTTCTGCACATCGATTGCACGGGTGACTGTCACACCGGAGGCCTTGCCTTTGATGATGGCGGCCGAGGCGGCCGGCTCCGGCACAAGCGCGGCATCGATCCTGCCGCTCAGCAGGAGCTGCATGGCTTCAACCGGCGTGCCCGTGGTGTCGAGCGACAGATCCTGTTCTGGATCGATATCGTGGGCCTTGAGAAGCCGCTTGAGGATCAGATCGGGCGTGTCGTTGCGGAAGGGAACCGCAAGCTTTCTGCCGCGCAAGGCCTCGACCGTTTGCAGAGACGGATCGGTGGCAATGATATAGAGCAGTCCGTTGGTCAGCGTGTTGACAAGCCGAACGCCGAAGCCGCGATTATACATATTGGCGGCGACCTGGACCGGCATCACCACCAGCGACATCTGGCCGGAGGTGATGCCGGCACGGACTTCGTCGGGATTGCGCCAGACGTTGAATGCGGCCTTGTCGGCGATCTTCGAGAACGCGCCCGTGGCCGCGGCCTGGGCGAGCGTGATCGACGGTCCGGCAGGCGGCCCGGATAGCAATATTTGCGCAAGCGGCGCCGCGGCTGCGGCATGGCCCGCGCCAAAGCCGATTGCGGGCAGGCTTGCCATGCCGGCCATTCCGGTAAGGAACGTGCGGCGGCGAAGTGGGACGTTTGTCAGGCCGTTCATGACGGATTCCTTTCGACTGCTTCAGGACAGTCGATCTGCTTGTCGGGATGCGCCATCGAAGATTTCCTTTTGCACGTCGTGGCGTTCAAAGCGTGTCGAGATAAGCCTCGAACCGCTTGCGTGCGCGTGGCGGGACACGACGGGCGACGAATTCCTCAGGCGCCTGAGCTTCACCGACCGCGATGATCATGACCATGCCCATGGCGTAATGCGGTTTGCACTTGATGGCGTAAACGCCCTCGATATCGGGCGAAAACACGACTTCCTCGTTCAGCCGACCCTCAAAGCCCAGAGCGCCTTCCGGGATCATGCCGTCAATGGTTTCGGCATTGTGTCCCCGTTCGGCGGCAACAAAGCGCACTGTATCACCGGGCTCAATGACGAGCAGACCGGGCTCGAACACCATGATGCCATCGTCACCTCGGTTGAGCATGTTCACGACATGATCCTCGGCCCACACCGGAGCCATCGTGGTGGTTAGCGCGAGAAACGAAAGGGCGAAGATGCGGAACATGGATACACCGGTCAGAGTATCGGCCAGTCGCTAGCGGCCGAGCCAGGATAAAACATGTATTTTATACTCATCTTTTATGGCGACGGTCAATGATCACCTGACCGGCGGGTCAAGTTGACGCAGTGCGACCGGCTATTCGCGCATCCTGCGATGCCGAGGACCCTTGAACGGTATGAAACCAATCCGCGAAAAATCATCAGTATCTCCGTCAATACAATGAGCCCGAGGGGCCTTGGAAGCCGACGTTATGCTGCCGCCCAGGTGACCGCCACCACGAGGGGCGATGTTTGTTCTGCGTCAAACAAAATAGAGAAGAGGGGTCTCGAAGTGATACTATATATTGACCAAATTTCGAATCCAGACACATGATGTAGCTCAGTACCGCAATTTGGGATCGAGTCATCTCCTCAGCCAGTGCCACACTTCCTCACATCGATATTCGCGCAAGCATCGACGAATATCTTGCTCTCGCAGCTTCGAGACACACTTTCGAAGCGATGGACAGTTCAGCCGCTTGCCTTGAAAAGCGGCGGACCTGCGCGTTATGTGCGAGTCGCGGAAACGGACGGCCTGCTGGGGTTCATCACGCCGCTCTCGTGCGATTTTTGCGCATCCTGCAACCGCCTGCGCGTCAGCGCTACCGGCGACCTTTACACCTGCATGGGCGATGAAGGCCGGGTCGGTCTCAGGGATGCGTTGCGAACGAGTGACGACGACACGCCGGCCGATGCGCTGATTTCGCAAGCGGTGGCGATGAAGCCCGAGGGACATGCATTTTCAATTACTAATACCCGAGTCGAGGGCATCGGGCGGACGATGTCCGTGCTAGGAGGTTAAGATGCTGATCGTTGCACTGACCATTTCCGATCGCGCCAGCCGCGGCGAGTATGAAGATCAAAGCGGCGCCATGATCGAGACCTGGCTGGCGGAGACCCTCACGTCGCCTTACGCTTTAAACCGCGTCATCATCCCGGACGGGGTCGCCTCGGTGCGGGATACGCTGACGGAGCTCTGCGACACTGTTCGCGCCGACCTGATCCTGACCACCGGCGGCACGGGCCCTGCGCCGCGCGACGAGACGCCGGAGGCGATGCGGGCGTTAATGGAGAAGGAATTGCCGGGCTTTGGCGAGTTGATGCGGCGCATCAGTCTGGAACAGGCGCCGACGGCCATCCTCTCGCGCCAGACCGCCGGTGTGCGCGGAAAGAGCCTGATCGTCAACCTGCCGGGCCGTCCGGCCTCGATAAGGCTTTGCCTCGATGCGGTTTTCCCGGCGGTCCCCTATTGTCTCGATCTGATCGGCGCCGGATGCATCGAGACCGACCCGGCGCGGATCAAGGCGCATCGTCCGGCGGGCTGAGGCCGGTCATAAGAAGGAGTTTCAGACATGAGAGGACGACCCGCGCCGGAACGCACGGTTATCATCGACGGCAAGCCGCTTCCGGAGGTTCTGGACGAGGGGATGATCCGGGCCGTGGTGCACGGCTTTTACGGCCGGATCCGCGAGGAGCCGCTGCTCGGGCCTGTCACCTGGAAAGGCGGAGTAGGCGTCTCTGTTGCAAATCGCTTGTCGCTGGGGGGAGCCTGCCATGCTTCTGCTATCCAGCCCTCCATTCCTGGCACGCCCAAAAACGTCGCCTCAATTGGCCTTGCGCAGATCCGTATCGAAAGTGCCCTCAACCCGTCGGCAGTCGTTCGGGTCAGCGTCCGCAAACATACTGTCCCTGCGGCAGACAACAGCCGAGAAGCGGCCTTGAGCGGCGGCCCCGTCTTCCAACGAAAGCACATCAAAGACGATCTCGGCAGGCGTCCCGCTGTCCTCACTGAGGTAGAAAGGTTCGCTCATCCCGTCCGGCCACCAGGAAACCGACACATCCATGATGGAGGCCGACGCGTCGCCACCCATCAGCGAAACCTCGATCGTCAGGACGTCGCGCATGATGCTCTCGGCATCGGGGTTGTGCGCCTGGATGGAAATGGACGTCACCGGCCCCATGGGTCGAAATTCAGCCGTCGATGTTCCCTCTGATGGGATATCGAGCGTTTCGCCCGAATAGGGCGTTTCATCGATGGTGGCATCGACCATGCCGACCGGCGTTTTTGCGATTTGGGCCTGTGCGGGCTCGATCAGGCAGAGGACGAGGCCGACGGTTGCCAGGTGAGGCGCTTGGTTTAAGTTCATGGAGTGGATCCTTTCATGCGCTTATGGGTACGACCATCCGTCATGTTCGATGCGGAAGATGCGCAAGGGTGCGTCGGGTCGCGTGGCGTCGCCGCGCAGGCGGAAGACGGCCGTGTGCGTCTGGCCGAAATTCTCAACCTCGACATTGATGGTGATCATGCCCCGGAACATGGGCTGATCGGGGTCGGGAACCGGTTCGGAGACGCTGCCCTGAAAATCCTGCGCGCCGATGAGCAGGTCCGCGCCGGGTGGGCGCGATCGCAGAGCATCCCTGAATCCGGTGGAGAAAAACACGTCGGGCGCGGACGGATCGCGATGGCTAAGCCCTACGCCATGGTCATCATAGTCATAGAGCGCCGCGACGAGCGCTCGCGCGTGTTCGATCAGGTCATCGCCTGACCACGCCTGCGGGCCGGTCGTGGGGGCAGGGAGAATCTTCTCGACGTCAACCGCTTCCTCTTGTCCCTCATGCGCTCCGCCGTTTCCGAACTGGATGTCATCGTCGAAATCGGCGATCAGGTAGCGTTGCGCCACCCAGCCGGCGGTAGCCAGATCGGCAGTGCGCATGAGGCACCAGCGCGGCGGCAGGGCATCGAGTTCGGCTTCGGTCATCGCCGAAAAATGCACCATTGTGTAGAATGGCACGCAGGTGATCTGCTGCAGCTCGCGCTGGTCATGCGCGAAGGTCGCGATCACGGGATAGTCGGCGCCTGGTCCCATACGGACATTGAGAACGTCGTTCGGCGCGACTCCCGTTACCCGCCAGGCATCAGGGCCGGACCCGTCGATCTCGGCCTGGGCAACGCTCGCCAGCAAGGCAAACGCTGCGGCGATGGCCGCCATGGCATTTCTGCGGGCTTGTCTGTTTCCAAACACGGTCAATTCACCTCCGGCGAACCGCAAGGATATCCCGGGTTCAGGGGCGATTGACAATAGAGCGTTTGCTCCATTGCGTGAGAGGCGTGCTACATGCCGCCGACAAGTGTCGCGAGTTCCGCCTTGCTGGAGATGCCAAGCTTTTCGTAGATACGTACGATCTGGTTGCGCACGGTGGATGGTGATGTGCCCAGGGCGCGCGCCACCTGCTTGTTGGTCATGCCAGATGAGAATAATCCGGCGACCTCGCGTTCGCGTCGGGACAGGCCCGAAAGCGTCGAATGAACCGACATGTGAACGAAGTGATTACTGCCAAACCGGGACATGCGCACATCGAGACGTTCCCCGCGCCAACGTTTGCCCTGCTTGAGCAGTGTCATCACGTCAGCCGGGAGCCGGGCGATATGCCCAGACCACTCGTGCCCGGCAAAATCGTGAAACGGACCTTGTGTGCACAGCACCCAGCCTTGCCGGTCCACCAGCGCAATTGCCTCATGTTCGAAGGCCGCCCGGCCGGTCCATAGCTCCCGGTTCATACGCAGCGCCTGGGACAGGTGCGGCATAAGCATCTGCTTGAACATGCGCTCGGCATCGGAGAACATCACCGGCCTGTCATCCGCGCAAAGTCCAACGAAACTGACATAGCCGTCGGTTTTCTCCCCGACAATCGTCGCCATCATATGCGAGGCGTCAAAGCGCCGCCAATGCTCGTTGTACGCCAGACTTGCGCGATAGTCAGGAACGTCATCGAAGCGGGCGGTCGCGCCGAGGCGGTTGAGCGTCAGGTCGCAGAAGGCATCTTCCTGGGCGACAGTGTCCCATTCGCCCAATATCGCCTCGCTTTGGTTGAGGACGGTCAGGTCCGTGACCAGCCGGCCGTCAGCCCAGCCGCCGCCCCACACACCGAAATCGAAGGGAATGAAGCGCTGCAGTTTATTCAGTACGCGCAGACGCAGTTCGTCGGGCGTGCATTGCGAGGCGTCATGGTAAAGTTCCAGCAGAAAATCGCTGAGCCTTGATGCGTTCTCCGTTCCGCCCATCACGACAAGAGCCTCCCCGTAAAATGTTCCGCGCGGGCAAGCATATACAGAAGACGGGCAAAGCTGAATGCCACGAGCGGTAAAAGAGCCTAGGGCGGGTTAGCCTTCGCTTCGATCCTAGCGCTTCAGGAGCATCCCTTATTATCGGGAACGTTTGGAGTTCACTTTCCTCTTGAGCGAAGTATTCCGGCGTGATAGTTGGCTAAAAGGGAAACTATCATGCCGGAGGCTGGAATGCGCGTTGTCATTTTGAATTTCCTGTCGCTCGATGGGGTCTATCAGGGGCCGGGATCTCCTGATGAGGATCGGTCGGATGGTTTCGAACGCGGTGGCTGGTTTGTGCCTTTCGTTGATGCGACCCTGGAGAAACGCGTGGAAGAATGGGCGGCGACAGCATCCGGATTTCTGTTCGGAAGACGGACCTATGAAGAGTTTTCGGCTGTCTGGCCCGCCATTACCGATCCAGCCGATCGCAACGCCGCCCGGCTCAACACGCTTCATAAGTATGTGGCGGCCACCTCCCCAGTCGATGTCGCCTGGGGCCCGGTCACGGTTTTGGACCGCGATGTTGAAGCCACGGTCGCCGCCCTTAAGCGGGAGGAAAGCGGCGAACTTCAGGTGCATGGCAGCGGCAGATTGGGTCAGTCTCTCCTGGCTGCGAACCTCGTCGATGAACTGCGTATCGCGATCGCGCCGGTGATTGTGGGCCAGGGGCGAAAGCTGTTTGGCGACACGCAAGCGCCATCAGGTTTCAAACTTCTTTCCGAGGAGCGAACGCCATCGGGCCTCATCATGTGCCGTCTTGAGAACGCGGGCAATGGGTCGGCTGGAACATATGTGCGCGGGCAGACCAATCTGGTCGGCGCCGCACAGGATTGAGGAGCAGGTTGATGGCAACAGCCGCCTCGCAGATGTCCGACGATCTGAGCGCGATCTTCCTGGCGCTCGCCGATCCGACGCGCCGTGCCGTCATTGCCCGCCTCGGGCAGGGGCCGGCCAGCGTCAGCGAACTCGCAAGTCCTTTCGACATGGGGCTGCCTTCATTCATGAAGCACATTCGGCTTCTTGAAAACAGCGGGATGATCCGGACCAGAAAGTCTGGGCGAACCCGTACCTGCGTGATCGACGGACCAGGCCTTTCCAATGCCGAGCGGTGGTTGGCGGAGCAGAGAAAAATCTGGGAAGCCCAGGCCGATCGGCTGGAGGCTTTTGTAATGCTGGAACAGGAGGGCAGAAATGCAGACAGTGACCGCTGAATTCGATCTCGAAGTATCCCGGATCATCAAGGCGCCGCGGGACCGCGTCTGGAACGCCTGGGTGGATCCGGAACGCCTTGCAAAATGGTGGATACCACATCCCCTGATCTGCCGCGTCGTCAGTCTGGACGTTCGACCCGGCGGAGCGTTCGTCACTGAAATGAGCGAGAATGACGGGCCGTTCGTGCCGCACCTCTCGGCCTGCTTTCTCGATGTGCTGGCCGGGAGACGCATCATCTACACAAACGCGCTGACTGGAGGCTGGCGACCTGCCGCAAACAGCTTTGTAACGGCGATCATCACCCTTTCCGATCATCCAGACGGCACACATTACCGCGCGCAAGCGCTGCATAAAAGTCGTGCCGATCGTGAGAAACATGAAGAGCTCGGGTTTCACGATGGCTGGGGCACGGTGGTGGCGCAACTGGCAGAATGCGTGGAGACCAAGACATAGTGGCAAGAGAGACTGGAGCGCCTTCGGCCAAGGCGGAAGCGTCCTGCGCCAGAACAATAGCCGAAGGTGCAGCGGTAGGGATACTTGCTCGGCATGATCTGTTGCACACCCGTTTGTATCGACATAACGAGGAGAACGATCGCACAGCCAGACCGATCTGGCCCAGATGGCGGGAGAATGAAACTCGGTTGCGAAGATGAAATCAATGACAATCACAGGGCGTCTGATCCGGGCTATCGGGCCCGCGATGGCGCCCATTTCCCTTCGGGAATCCATCCGGGCGGGTCTCGGCGCCACGCTCGGTCTTGTCGTCGTGGGGCTGTTCGTTCTGGCGCCGACGGTGGATCTCAGGCTCGGGCTCTATCTCGTGGCGCCCTTCGGCGCGACTTCGGTTCTGATCTTCGCGGTGCCCAACAGCCCGTTGGCCCAGCCATGGTCCGCAATCGTCGGCAATACGCTTGCCGCAATTGTCGGCGTTGCCGTCTGTCTCACCGTTTCGGAGCCGTCGCTCCGCATCGCCCTGGCGGTGGGGATTGCGATTGCGCTCATGAGCCTCGCCCGCGCCGTCCATCCGCCGGCCGGGGCTGTCGCCATGACGGCGGCCATGAGCCCCGATGCCATCCACGAACTGGGGTTTCGTTTCGCCATCACGCCCGTGGCAACCGGAACAACGCTTCTCGTCCTCATCGCCTGGATCTACGCGCGCACGACCGGCCGGCGCTATCCATTCCGGCAGTTCGAGGAGCAGAATGTCCAGGGAACGAGCGATCAGCCGCCTGCCGAGCGCCTCGGTCTGAGCGAGGCCGAGCTGGTCGATATTCTGCAACGGTATCGGCAGTCCCTGAACCTGGGCGTGGAAGATCTGGCAAGGCTCATCGGAGCGGCGGAGCTGCAGGCAGCCAGCCATCAGACCGGCGCAATGACGGTCACCGACATCATGTCGCGCAATCTGATTACGGTCGGTCCGGACACCACGCTGTTCGATGTTGCGGATTTGTTCGAACGCCACAGGTTCACGTCACTTCCGGTGGTCGGACCGGGCGCGGAATTCATGGGCGTGATCTTTCAGATCCACCTCATCAGTCAGGCTGCGAGAGAGGGCTTGAAGCACGATCGCAGCTTCCTTCCCGCGTTCCGGCACATGCTCGGTCGCGAACAGCTGAAGCCGACAATCGCCCGGGACATTATGCAGGTGCGCGGTCCGCGCGCGGCGGCAACGACCCCGTTGAGCGCATTGCTGCCGATGATGGCCGATGGGGAGGTTGACGCGGTTCCGGTGCTGGAGAACAACCGCATCATCGGCATTGTGACGAGGACAGACCTTATCGCCGCGATGGCGCGAAGCGCTGTACGCGAGACGTAGTTTCCCGGACCGCTTTTGGTAACCGCAGCCACGCTTCACTGCGTGAACCCAACTTTCCGCTTTGGTATCCTGGCTCAAAGTGACCAGAATGAAGTCGGAAACAGCCATGGAGACCGGCCCGCGCTTAGGGCGGCAATTTCATCAGCCCGGGGCGACGCTGCCGTTCGGCTACGAGCAGTTTATTCAATTGAATATCATTTTGACGGGTCGTTGGTTCGTATCCCATCAAGACCCTTTGCTCACGCCCACTGATTTGTCGATCATGGTCAAGATCGTAAACGGCATTAAGTTCGGCGCCGCGGTGGAGCTTATACCGCAGCCAAAAATTGGCGTAAGTCACAAGCTGGTCGTCGTCAACCCACGCAATGTGCTGAAAGCGGGTTGTCGACGTGCCGCGAGTATTCCGGCAGACGCATCGCCTCGCCGAACACCTGCTGTGCACTGTTTACGTGGTTTTCGTTCTGCCCCACGCTTCGAGCGCTGTCACCGTATGTCTGTATATGAATAAACTGGTAGCTCATGCTGCACCTGACCTGTATTCTTATCCTCTGAACAGAATACGGGCCGGTTGTGAAAATCGAAAACGGGATGAGCGAATTTTCGGTCGACGTAAAACTATCTACATTGACAGACTGTCGATAGTTTTTCGGGAGACATTTTCCGAGAGAATTTGAGAGGTATGTTCGGTGACTGGAGCCAGCTCTATATGCCTTTCAAGGTCGAGCAGGGACCCGGAACTGCCGTTTTGTCGCCCCGAAAGCGTGATGCGGGCGCGCGTGTCAACGTCGGAGTAAAATCCGGCCACGGGGCGGAGCAAAAGTCGGCCACTTGTGGCGTGCGC
>NZ_JBAKFQ010000024.1:0-71243 GCF_053484255.1 Martelella sp. FLE1502 | reverse complement strand
TGGAACTACTTCAAATCAACAGCATGCGTTGCAGACTAATCGCCCGATGCTCTAACTATCGATCCCTCCCTAACAGTCCTCATCCTCCTTGGGTACCAAGTGAGTAGTGCTGTACATGACCTACCAGCCCGCCCCTATTCCAGCAAGGCATCAGCGGCTGGCGGCCAAGACGCCTCTGCCGCGTCGAGATTGCGGTCGAGCGAGTTGAGCTTCGCCGTGCCGATCAACGCAGACGCTGCCAGCGGATGGGTAAGCGCAAAGCGCAGCGCGGCCTGAGGCAGGGATACGCCCGCGGCCTTGGCGCGGCTCTCCAGTTCGCCGACCCTGGCTAAAATATCGTCCGGCGCGGGCCCGTAATCATAATGCGCACCGGGTACGGCACCGGTCGCCAGAATGCCGGAATTAAAGATGCCGCCCAGCACGAGGCTTACCCCTTTGCTGCGGCAGAGCGGCACCAGGTCCTCTTCCGCCGACCGGTCGAGCAGCGTCAGCCGGCCCGCCAGCAGGATCACATCGATCTCCGTCTCGGCCATGATATCGAGACAGACGCGGTTTTCGTTGACGCCGAGGCCGAATGCGCCGATGCGGCCGGCCGCCTTGAGCTTTTGCAGCCGGTCGATGCCCGAGCCCATCAAATCGGCCATGTGGCGGGCATTGTCCTCGCCATGGGTATAGGCGCCGATGTCATGAACATAGACGATATCGATGCGCGATGTGCCGAGCCGTTCGCAGCTCTGCTGGAAGGCGGCCTCGATGCCGTCTCCGGAGTAATCGTAGCGAACGGCATTTGGCAGCGGTTCGATGAAGCCATCGGCCTCTGCAAGCGCCGGACCCGGCGAGAGCAGCCGCCCGACCTTGGTGGACAAAACGTAGTCGGCCCGCTCGCGCGTCTTGAGGAACCGACCGAGCCGCTGTTCGGAGAGGCCGCGACCATAATGCGGCGCGGTGTCGAAATAGCGAATGCCGCGCTCCCAGGCACGGGCGAGGATAGCCTCGGCGTCCTCATCCTCAATCTTGCGGAACAGATTGCCGATGCCGCTGCCTCCGAAGGAAATGTCGGTGACATCCACCGTCGTCCTGCCAATACGATTGGGCTTCATGGCCGGGCCCCCTCTTCCACAATGCGTGTCAATCGCGGCTGGTCACCGGCAAAGCCAAGCCCCCTGCCCCAGCCGATAAATGCGCCGATACGGCGACGGATCTTTTCGCCATGGTTCTGCGCGATATCGGAAAGCCGATGCAGCAGAAAGGGATTAGCGAAACGTTCGAGCGTAGTTTCGACATAGTCGCGCACTTCTTCGCCATATCCAGCGGCAAGAAAGATCGGCACGACTTCCTGTTCGTAGAGATCGGCAAGATCGGCGCGAATGGCGGCATCGGCCATTTCCTCGCGCACCAGCCGGTCCTGATCGCCGCCGCGCGCCAGCCAGTTTACGACAAGATAGGTGTGGCCAAGGTTGAGAATATGCAGTTTCAGCGTCTCGATCCGCTCAAGGTCGGGCACCACCTGGATGGCCGGATGCGTGCAAGGCAAGGTCAGGTTCGGCGCGTCTTCGATGGCCCAGAGCGCATAGGGCTCGGCCACCGCGCCCGCCGGCTCCAGAGGCTCGGAGACGATGCGGTCGACCAGCGAATTGGCGAAAACGACCTTTTCGGCCACCCATGCCGCAAACTCGTCGGAAAGCGGTGTGGCCAGTTCGAGAACCCGCGCGCGCAATTTATCGCCATTGCGGGCGATCAGTTCCGCAGGCATCACCGTCAGCGGCCTACCCCCGGCCTGAAAACGCGCGAACAGAAGCTGTGTGAGCTTGGCCGGATAGGACATGGCCTGTGTGAAATACGACAGTTCGTCTGCGGCCTGCGGCATCCAACCGGCATCGCCCGTATTCGAGAGAATGATCTCGGCCTCCTCCACGGCAATGCGAACGATTTCCGGCCAGTCGGTTTCGGTGGCAAGCGCACGGGCAATCGCCGTGACGCGCACCTCCCGCTCGACCGGCGCGCCATTCTCGATGCCTCTGACGAACACAGGATATCCGCCGGGCGCGGCAAGCGCTTCAAGACGTCTGCGCCGCGATGGATCGCCGCTCGACTGCACCACCGTCACGGGACCGAGCGCCCGCCCCTCGACCATTGCATCGGAGATGAAGAGATCGGCATGGGCTTGCAAGAAACGGCTGGTGCCGAATTGCAGGATAGGGGTTTTTGTCATGCGCGCCTCCAGGTGAGGTATGCTTGCAATAATCAGTACTATCCGACCCGCCATTGCGGCGAGGCGGAGCGGCTGTAAATCTGTCGGCAAAAGCCCACGAACAGAACGGAATTTGCGGTGCTACATCACCGCCCCGATCTGCCAGGGAATGAATTCCACCCGTCCGAAACCCTGCGCCTCGCTCTTGGTCGGTCGGCCGGAAGCGACGTCGAGCATCATGCGGTAGATTTCGGCGCCCTTTTCGGCCAGCGGCACGCCGTCGATCACATCGCCGCAATTGATATCCATATCCTCGCCCATGCGCGCCCAAAGATCGTTATTGGTGGCGATTTTGATGCAGGGCACCGGGCGATAGCCCGAAACAGAGCCGCGCCCGGTGGTGAAGACGATAAGATTGGCGCCCGAGGCCACCTGGCCCGTCACCGAACAGGGGTCGTAGCCCGGGCTGTCCATGAACACGAAGCCATGCCGGTCGATCGGCTCGGCATATTTGTAGACCGCTTCCAGTGGTGCCGACCCGCCCTTTGCCACAGCGCCAAGGGACTTTTCCAGGATCGTGGTGAGCCCGCCGCGCTTGTTGCCCGGCGAGGGATTGTTGTCCATCTCGCCGCCATTGCGGGCACAGTAATCCTCCCACCAGGCGATGCGCTCCATCAGCGCGGCCGCCACCTCGGGCCTTGCCCTTCGGGTCAGGAGGTGTTCCGCGCCATAGATTTCCGAAGTTTCCGACAGGATCGAAGTGCCGCCCTGCGCCACCACCATGTCCGAGGCGATGCCGAGCGCCGGGTTGGCGGTGATACCCGAAAGCCCGTCCGAACCGCCGCACTGCATGCCGATGACCAGATGTTCGGCCGAGACCGGTTCACGACTGGTCGCGTTTGCCGTTTCGGCCAGTTCACGAAGCACCGGCAGCGCGGCCTCTACCGTCTTGCGCGTGCCGCCGGAGTTCTGGATCGTGAGAAATTGGAAGCGGCTTGGGTCGCGCAGCTCCTTCTTCGCCGCCAGCACGGGAAGCTGCATGACCTCGCAGCCGAGCCCGACCAGAAGGATCGCGCCGAAATTCGGATGCTGGGCGTAACCTGCGAGCGTGCGCATCAGCGTCTCGTAGCCCTCGCCCTGCCCGGCCATGCCGCAGCCCGAGCCGTGGGCGATCGGCACCACGCCGTCGACATTTTCCAGATCGGCGAACAGACCCGAGCGCTCGGCCTCCTCGGCAATGAAATGGGCAACCGACCCCGAACAGTTCACCGTCGTCAGGATGCCGATGAAATTGCGGGTGCCGACCCGTCCGTCCGGGCGCTTGTAACCCATGAAGGTATCGCGCGTGGACGCGGGCGCAATAGGCTGAATTTCAGGGGTGCCCGCATCGCCGCCGCGCTCCGTGCCGACTCCGAGGTTTTGCGTGTGTACATGAGCGCCCGCGGCGATATCGACGGTCGCAACGCCGATGATCTGGCCATATTTGCGCACGAACGCGCCTTGCGGAATGGCCTCAAGCGCCATTTTGTGTCCGCGCGGAATGGCCTCGTTTGCGCCCGCCTCGCCCGGCTTAAGATCGGCGAGCGCGATGCCGACATTGTCCTCGGCGTGGAGCCGGAGAATGCTGGACTGTTCTCCGCTCATGGCCGCACCACGGCCTTGATCAGCCCGCTGCGGTCAGAGGCGAGCGCGGCGAAGCGCTCCGGCAGGTCGGCCAGCGGCAGTTCGGCCGAAAGAAGCGCATCGGTGTCTATCTTTCCGCTGCGGATCGCCTTCATCACCCGCATGAAGTCGGCTTTCAGCGCATTGCGGCTGCCGATGATGCGGGTCTCGCGCTTGTGGAACTCCGCGTCGTTGAAGGTGATGTCGTCCTTGACCACGGAGACGAGCACATAGGTCGAGCCGTGGGCGAGAAGCGGAAACCCGGCCTCAATCGCGCGGGCCGAACCGGTGGCATCGAACACGATGTCGAAGCCCGAGGCCAGATCGCCCGTCAGAATGCTGGCCGGGCCGCTGTCACTGTGCAAATGTGCGAAGCCGAATTTATCAGCCGCCATGGTCAGACGCTCCTTGCTCAGGTCGAGCAAATGTACCTCGGCGCCCTCCAGCCGGGCGAACAGCGCAGCGCCAATGCCGATCGGCCCCGCGCCGGTAACCAGTACCCTGTCGCCTTCTGCAATCCCCGAGCGCGCCACCGCATGGGCGCCGATGGACAGGAATTCCACCATCGCCGCCTGTATCTCGCTCAGCCCCTCGGCGGGATAGAGATTGCCTACCGGCACCGCGATGCGCGCGCCCATGCCGCCATCGCGGTGAACGCCGAGCACCTCGATCTTCTCGCAGCAGTTCGGCTTGCCGCGTTTGCAGGCGTGGCAGGCCCCGCAGGAGACATAAGGATTGACGACGACTAGATCGCCCGTCGAGAGCCCGGCGGCATCGGCAACAAGCCTGCCGCTCAGCTCATGGCCGATGACGCGCGGATAGTTGAGATAGGGATGCTTCCCCTCGAAGATGTGATAGTCCGTGCCGCAAATGCCGACCGCGCAGATATCCACCAGCGCCCAGCCTTCAGGCGCTTCCGTCGGCAGCGGCGTCTCGCGCAGTTCAAAAAGGCCAGGTTCGACGCAGACGCCGCAGGTCATGACGTCGGTTTGCATTTTCTCGGGGCGGTTCATTGCAATTGTCCTTGATTCCGGGGTGTCCAGTCCAGCGGAAGTTCGCCCTTGATGATCAGGCTCAGAATATCATCCTTGGTGACCTCTTCGATGCCGTGGGCGCCGACCTGCTCGCCCCGGTTCATGACGATGACACGGTCGCAGAGATCGAAGACGTCGTGCATGTCGTGGCTGACGAGGAAGATGCCGATGCCCTCGTCGCGCAGTTGCCGGATGAGATCGGCAACCATGGCGGATTCGGAAGGGCCAAGCGCGGCGGTGGGCTCGTCCATGATCAGGATCTTGGCATTGAAATAAAGCGCCCTGCCGATCGCGATCACCTGCCGCTGGCCGCCGGAAAGGCGCGCGACGGGATCGCCGAGATTGCGGAAATTCGGGTTCAGCCGAGCCAGAACCTTTTTCGCCTCCGCCATCATTCGCCGATCGTCGAGATTGCCCCAGCGGGACTTCAGTTCGCGTCCCAGAAACAGGTTGGAAGGTGCGTCGAGGTGGTCCGCCAGCGCCAGCGTCTGGTAGATGGTTTCGATGCCATGGCGGCGCGCATCATGCGGCGTCTCCAGTTTCACGTCCTTGCCGCCAACGCGGATCGTTCCGCTGCTTGGCACCATGGCGCCGGAAAGAATGCGCATCAAGCAGGATTTACCCGCCCCGTTATGGCCGAGAACGCCGACCACCTCGCCGGGATAAAGATTGAGCGACACGCCGTTGACGGCGTTGATGCCGCCGAAATGCTTTTCGATGTCAATCATCTCAACAAGCGGGGTCATGGGACTTGTCCTGCGTCATCGTACATTGGTTGATCGCGCGGGACGCTAGGGTCCCGCGCGAGATTGCTGCCTCAGTAGAGAACGTTCTGGGCTTCGTCGCTATCGATATTGTCCTTGGTGACAAGCACGACGCCGGTATCGATCTGGGGCTCGACGGACTTGCCGTCCATCAGCTCCATGATCGCCTGAACGCCCTTTTCGCCCATCTGGAACGAGCCCTGCACCAGAATGGCGTTAAGCGTGCCGTCCTTGACGAAATCCTGCAGGTCCTTGTTGCCGTCAAAGCCGATAGCGGCGACCTGTCCAGCCTTGCCCGCCTGCTTGATGGCCCGGCCCATGCCGACGGCGGTCGGTTCATTGGCGCCGAAAATGCCCTTAAGGTCCGGATTGGCGGCGAGAACGTCGGTGGTCTGGTTGAGCGCCGTCGCCATTTGCGACTGCGAGTAATAAGGACCAACGATCTCGATCTTGGAATCCGCCTTGATCTTGTCGACGAAGCAGCCGACGCGGCCGATCTCCGAGCCGACGCCCGCCACATAGGACATCACGGCGACCTTGCCTTCGCCGCCCGTCAGTTCGATCATCTTGTCGGCGGCAAGCTCGCCGGCCGCGCAATTGTCGGTTGACAGGAAGGTCTGGTAGGTGCCCTTGCCAGCGTCCGAAAGAGCCGAGTCGATGATCGCGACCGGGATTCCGGATTCATTGGCGCGCTTGACGGCGGGCACCAGCGCATCCGGGTCGGACGGTGCCAGCACGATGCCGGCGACGCCCTTGTTGACGGCGTTGTCGACCATGTTCACTTCCGCCGCAATGTCGGATTCGGCAGCCGGACCGTCGAAGGTCATGGTAATGTCCGACTGGCCGTCAACGGCGGCCGTTGCGCCCTTGTTGACGTTTTGCCAGAAGTTGGAATTGGTCGTCTTGACGATGACCGCGATTTCCGCCGCGCTCGCCGTGGCAAACGGCACGGCGGCGATGGCACTGGCTGCAAGCACTGCTTTCAAAATCGTCTTCATGGTTTCTCCTCCCTTTAAAGACATGATTTGACTGGTTATCGGCGGTTGCTGCGCAACTGGTCGATGAAGACGGCCAGAATGACGACAAAACCGATGATGATCTGCTGGATGAAGGCCGATACGCCGGACATGTTGAGCCCGTTGCGCAGCACGCCGATGATGAAGGCGCCGATCATGGTGCCCGAAATGCCGCCGACGCCGCCCATCAGCGAGGCCCCACCGATCACGGCGGAAGCGATGGCGTCGAGTTCGTACATAACGCCCTCGTTGGGCTGGGCGGTGACGAGGCGCGACATCAGGACGTTGCCGGCAAGTCCCGCGAGCGCGCCGGACAGGGCATAGGCGGCGATCTTGGTCGCATCGACATTGACGCCCGACAGCCTTGCCGCCTCCTCGTTGGAGCCGGTGGCATAGATATGACGACCGAGCGCGCGCCGGCGCAACAGATAGGCAGCGCCAATGGCAACGACCAGAAGCAGGATTGCCGGATAGGGAATCCCCGGAAACACGACCTTGGAAAGACCGTTCGGCAGCTTCTCCACATGGCGGAACAGCGCGCCGTTGCCGAGAACGCCGAAAGCCTCGCCAAGCTGGGAAATCGGCGCAGCACCCGTCAGCTGCAGGGCCGTTCCGCGGGCGATCATCATCATGCCGAGCGTGGCGACGAAGGGCGTGATCCGCATCTTGGTGATGACGACGCCATTCACAAAACCGCAGAACGCGCCCACCAGCACCGCCGCCGACATGGCAACCGGCACCGGCATACCCGCCTTGACCATCAACCCCGCAGCCGTGCCGGACAGCGCCAGCACGGAACCGACGGAGAGATCGATGCCGCCGGTGATGATCACCATCGTCATGCCGATGCCGAGAAGACCGATCACGGATGTCTGCAACAGCACCGTCAGCCCGTTGTTGACGGACAGGAAGGCCGCATTGCCGAAGGCGAAAATCGCGATCAGCATCGCCAGCGTCATCAGGGCGGATAGCTGGTGAAACGTACCGGCGCTGATCCTGCCAATTCTTCCCAGGGGATGCGGCTCCTCCGCTGCCACCGACATAGGTTCCTCCGAATTCGGTGCAATATAATTAAGTACAAAACTATCCATGGAAACGCGGCTGTCAATTGTTTTTTATCATTGTCGACAAAACAATCCGCGTGCTAGGGCAGGAAACCGTGGAGAAACAGGCATGGCAAGAACCGACGAGCGTTTCCGGGAAGCCTATAACCAGCTTCTGGATTATTGCGCCGGCAGGCAGGCGGGCGATCAGCTGCCGGCCGAACTGGCACTGGCGCAACAGCTCGATGTCAGCCGCACGGTCGTGCGCTCCGCCCTCGAACGGCTCAACGCGGAAGGCCTCATCAGCTGGGAAGGCCGGTCGAAAACCCTGCTCCGGCTTCCCGAGGAGAAAGACAGGCTCGCGGTCCACTCCACCCAGCCGTCGGAGGATGAGCTGGAGCGCCAGTTTCTCGACTGGGTCCTGCGCTTCGACGTACCGCCCGGCACGGCATTGAACGTGACGGAGCTGTCGCGCAAGTTCGGCGTGCAGGCCTATGGGCTGCAGGAGTTTCTCGCCTCGCTGAGCCGCTTCGGGCTGGTGCGCAGGCGGCCGCGCGGGGGCTGGGAACTGCTCGGCTTTACCCGCGACTTCGCGATTGAACTCTCAGACTTCCGCACGATGATCGAACTCAATGCCGTCTCGCAACTGGTTGCTCTGCCGCCGGTTCACGGAATCTGGAGACAGCTTGAAACCCTGGAGTGCGCTCACCATCAGCTCGCATGCGATATCGAGGCGCGCTACCACGATTTTTCCCTGCTCGACGAACAGTTCCACACAGCGGTTGGAAGCGTGGTGAAGAACCGTTTCATCGCCGAGTTCCAGAAGGTGATCGCCCTCGTCTTCCACTACCATTATCAGTGGGACAAGAAGGACGAGCGCGAACGAAACGAGGCTGCGATCGCCGAGCACTTGCGGATCATCGCTGCGCTAAAGGGTCGCAACGAAGAGGCGGCGATCGCCGCGGCCCGCGACCACCTGAAGACTTCGAAGCAGACCCTCCTGTCCTCACTGCGCATTCACGCCCGGACGTGAGAGAAGCTGCCTTCCAGCACGATTTGTGCGTCGACACGCATCTCGGTTGGATTTGAACTATCCACCGTATCAGCCGGAAGAAGGCAAACGACCGATAGAATTTCCGCCAGGCAGTTTCATAACTATTGGTGATCAACCACGTTGTCTCCGGCATTATGATGCCGCGAAGGCAACTGGTAGCTTTTGTGTGTCGTTAATTCTCAAAAGAGCCGAACTGTCTTGACCGCCGACCCGCAGACGATTGCCGGAAGCCATGCGAACAACCTGGACACAGGTTCTCCGGTCGCGCGCGTTTCGGACTGTTTTGCGCGGATCACCGAGAGCAATGACGTCATACGCGCGATGATCTTCGTCGCTGCCGATGAGGCATTGCGGGAAGCCCATCGGCTGGAGGCGGAGCTTGCCGCGGGTCGTTCGCGCGGGCCGCTTCACGGGGTGCCGATCGCGGTCAAGGACGTCATCGATGTCAGCGGATGGCCGACGACCGGCGGCTCTCGCCTGTTCGAAGGCCGGATCGCGAGCGAGGATGCGCCCGTCGTAAGCGCGCTGCGCAAACAGGGCGCGATCATCATCGGCAAGACCAATCTGCACGAGTTGACCGCCGGCGGGCACGCCAATCCATGGTTCGGCACGGTCGTTAATCCGCTCGCGGAAGATCGGGGCACCGGTGGGACCAGCAGCGGCTCGGCGGCGGCCGTGGCGGCAGGTTTCTGCGAGGCGGCGCTGGGCACCGACACCGGCGGCTCGAACCGCTCGACGGCGGCGGCAACCGGGCTTTATGGCCTCAAGCCCACCAATGGAACCATTGACGCTGCCGGCATTCTACCGACCGCGCCGAGCTTCGATACCGTCGGCCCCATCGCGGAATCGCTTGAGCTGACGCGCCTTGTCCACTTCGCGATGACGGGGCGCACCGCGCCGGAACGTGAACGGGTCGCACCATCCGGGCTCACAATCGGCCTCTGTCCCGATTTTCATGCCGCGTCGCTGGATTCGACGGTGAAGGAGGCCCACGAGGCCTGGCTCCGCAACGCGCGCAACAAGGGTGCAAAGGTAACCACGCTGCGCTTCGCACCGGCGGCAAAGGTCGCGGATGCCGGGTTCACCATCCTCGCTTACGAATTTGCCGCTCGATACGGCGACATCATTGCCGCAAACCCCGAAAACGTCGGCGAGGCCGTCCATGCCTTTCTGGAAACGGGGCTGGCGATCGATGAGACTGCCTACCACGCCGCCCTCGCCTTCCGGGCGGAGACACAGGGCGCGTTTCTCAAGCTTCTGCGATCCGTCGATGTGCTGGCGGCGCCAGTGGCCCCCGGACTTGCGCCGCGCCTTGTCGATGAAACAACCATGGTTGGCAGCGATCATGTCACCTATGGCCCGGCGGGCGGCACGTTCCGCCGCTGGGCCAATTTTTTCGGGGTGCCGGCGCTTGCCATGCCGCTTCCGATCGCTGGCGACCTACCCGCCGCGATCCAGCTCTCCATGCCACCGCTTTCCGAGAACCGTCTTTTCGCGGTGGCCGAAGCCCTCGGTCCGAAGGAGACGGACTGACTTTCGTTCTTCACCATACCAAAAAAGGGGAATAAGCATGAAGATCGCATCACTCGCCATTATCGCCGCAAGCCTTGCCGCAGCGCCCATCGCTTCGGCAGCGGACGAGGTCATCCGCTTCGGCGTCGCCGCCGAGCCCTATCCGCCATTCTCGGTCAAGAATGCCGCCGGCGTATGGGAAGGCTGGGAGGTCGACCTGATGGATGCCGTCTGCGCGGAAATGAATGCGGAATGCGTGATCGTCGACGTTCCATGGGACGGCATCATTCCGGCGCTTCTGGAAAACAAGTTCGATGTCATCTGGAGCTCGATGTCGATCACAGACGAGCGCATGAAGGTCATCGACTTCACCGACAAATACTATTTCTCGCCGAATGTGCTGGTCGGCGCCAAGGCCGATCCGCGCGAATTCGACCTGGAGGATCCCGAAACGATGGAGGGCCTTGTACTCGGCGCACAGAGCTCGAGCACCCAGGCGTCCTATCTGCAGCAGGAGCTTGGCGGCATCGCCGACCTGAAGCTCTATCCGACGCTCGACGACGAGATCGCCGACCTGAAGGCTGGGCGTATCGACATGATGGCGGCCGGCGGCATCCAGATCCAGAGTTTCCTCGACACGCCCGACGGCGAGGCCTACGAGATCAAGGTCACGATGCCGCAGGTCCAGATGTTCGGCTATGGCGATGGCGGCGGGTTGCGCAAGGAAGATACCGCGCTGAAGGAACAGCTCAACGAAGCGATTGCCGCCGTGCGCGCCAGCGGCAAATATGGCGAGATCACCGAGCAGTATTTCGATATCGATATCTACGGCGAATGATCCTGTCGATGTTCCTTATTGATGGTGCCGGCGCCCGCGCCGGCATCGTTTTGTGCAAGCGGAATTGAAGCCCCATGGACTCCCATTCATCCTGGTTGGTGCTACTCAGCTTCGGCGATCGCGGCTGGAGCGACTCGCTGCTCTGGGGCGCGGGGCTCAGCCTGTCGCTTTCGGTGACGGCCTATCTGCTCGGTCTCGTCCTCGGCCTCATGGGCGCGGCGGCGAAGATCTCCGGCAACAGGATCGCCCGCGCGATCGCCAATTTCTACACCTCGGTGATCCGTTCGGTCCCGGAAATCCTGATCATCTTTCTGGTCTATTACACTGCCACCAACGCCCTGACATCGCTCTTGCAGATGACCGGCCTGGTGGCTGAGTTCCAGGTCAACGGCTTCGTGGCGGCAACCTTCTCGCTCGGCATCGTGCAGGGCGGCTACAGCACCGAGGTGCTGCGCGGCGCGCTGGTGTCGGTTGCCAAGGGCCAGTCCGAAGCCGGCTATGCGCTGGGGCTTACCCCTCGGCAGAACTTCCGCCTGATCGTGCTGCCGCAGGCAATTCCGCTGGCGCTGCCCGGTCTCGGCAATCTCTGGCTGATCGTGCTCAAGGAAACCTCGCTGGTGAGCCTCGTCGGCTTCACCGATCTGGTGTTGGCGGGCAAGATGGCGGCGGGGGCCACCCACCGCTATTTCCTGTTCTATTGCGCCGTCGCGGTGATCTTTCTGGTGATGTCCGGCGTCTCCACGCTGCTGTTGCATCTGCTGGAAGAACGCTACTCCAAGGCGTGGAGGCCGCGATGAGCGATTTTACCCTCTATCTGGTCCAGCAGCTCGCCATCGGCGTTCAGGCGACGATCGTGCTTTTCTTCACCGCCGCACTTGCCGGCAATGTGCTGGCACTGCCGGTGGCGCTTTTGAGGATGTCGAAGCACAAATGGCTGCGCTATCCGGCGATGGCCTTCATTCTCGCCTTTCGCGGCACGCCGCTGCTCGTCCAGCTCTATCTGGTCTATTTCGGCGTCGGCCAGATTCTTGCCGGCATACCGGCGCTCAGATACAGCCCTTTCTGGCCGCTGTTTCGCAGCGCCTACGGCTACGCCTTCTTCACGCTGTCCCTGAACACGGCCGCCTATTGCGGGGAGATCTGGCGCGGCGCGATCGAAGGCGTTCCCAAGGGGCAGGCCGAGGCCGGGCGCTCGCTCGGACTTTCCAGGGCGCGAATATTCCTGAGCATCCTGCTGCCGCAGGCGCTACGGCTTGCGCTTCCTTCCATCGGCGGCCAGAATATCCTGCTCTTGAAGGGCACGGCGCTTGCTTCCACCATCACCGTCTTCGAGCTGATGGGCGCGGCCAACATGGTGCGCTGGCAGACCTTCCGGGTCTATGAGCCGCTGTTTGCTGCGGCAATCGTCTATTTTGCGCTGGCCTGGGTGATCACCGCCGGTTTCAATTTCGCCGAAAGGCGACTAGCCTTGTCGCATTGAGCGGCGGATGAACGGAGGCCCGTTTGATACTGGATGAAGGCGAGTTCACGCCCCGTGAGATCGAGACATTCGCGGCCGTCATGCTGCATGGCACCACCACCAGGGCCGCCGATGCGCTCAACATCACCCAGCCGGCCGTCAGCAAGATATTGCTGCAGCTGACCGCCAAGACCGGCTTTCCGCTGTTTCGCAACCACCGCCAGCGTCTCGTCCCGACGCCGGAGGCGCATATGCTTTATGCTGAGGTCAAGCGCGTGTTTGAGTCCGTGCGCGGCATTTCGACCGCCGCGCGCGAAATCCGCGAACTGAGGAGCGGACGGCTGAATGTCGCGGCGTTGCCCGCCTTCGGCCTGACGCTGCTGCCCTCGATCGTCGCGAGCTTCACACGGGACTATCCGGATGTCTCGATCACGCTCGATATCCGCAGCTCCGCCACCATCGTCCAGCGCACCAGCCGCAACCAGCTTGACGTGGCGGTCGCGGCCGAAGTGGATGACGAAAGCCCCTCGGTCGTGCGCCGCTCGCTGGTCGCGACGCCGCCGGTCTGTATCATGCCGAAGGGGCATCCGCTTTCGCGCCTGTCGGCGGTCCAGGTCGACGATCTCGATGGTCAGGATTTCGTCTCCCTCGGCGTCGGCGACCGGATGCGCCGCCAGCTTGACGACCTCTGCAAGGAACGGGGCGTGACGCGCCGCACCAAGCTCGAGGCCACGCTTTCGGATACCTGCGTCAACCTCGTTGCCGAGGGCGTCGGCGTTGCCGTCATCGACCGGCTCTCGGCCTGGATGGCGCGGGACAAGGCGATCGAAATCCGCGATTTCCGCCCCCATCTCGACGTCAATCTCAGCGTCTACCGCCCATGGGGCACGATCGCCTCCTCCGTGGCCGACACCTTCATCGAGCACCTGATCCAGAAGACCCGGGAGACTATGAATGTGGTCGACCGCGAGATCGGTGAACTCAGCAACCCACCCGGCGATCAGGCGTGACGCATGCGCTCAGGCCGTCGCTGTCTTCAGCGCTGCAAACAAGGCCCGAACATCGTCTTCGTCGTTGTAGATATGCGGAGAGACCCGCATCTTCGTGCCGCGCACGGTGACGTGGACGCCCTTTTCCTTCAGCATGCCGGCGAGCCCGTCGCGATAGCGCTCGCCGAGCTCGATGACGGCGATGTGGCCGACGCGCATTTCGGGCTCCGGCCCGCCAAGCCCCATGGCTTCCGCCTCCGCCCAGATCAACCGGTTGAGGTGGAGAAGCCGCTCATGAACGGCCGCGCCGCCCAAGCTCTTCAGCAGTTCCATGGATTTAAGCGCGACCGGCAGCACGGCAAAGTCGGAGCGTTCGCCCATATCAAAACGGCGGGCGCCGGGGAGATAGCCGGGCATGGTTTCCAGGTAGAAATCCGGACGTTCGCCACCGGCGCGGTTCCAGGAATGGAACTCGATCGGCCGGCCCGTCTTCTGCCATTTCTCGGACGCATAAAGGAAACCCAATCGGTAAGGCCCGAGCAGGAATTTATAGGTGGCGAAGGACAGAAAATCCGGCTGGATACGCGCGACATCGAAGGGTACCGCCCCGACCCATTGGGTGCCGTCCATCACCAGCGCCGCGCCGACGTCGCGCGCAGCCTCGGCAACCGCCTCGATATCGACCGTCATGCCTTCGAACCAGTGCAGGAGCGTGCCCGCCACCACGGCGACCGGGGCATCGCTATGGCGAATGGCCGCGACGAGGGCTGCGCCCCATTCCTCTCCGTCGCGACGCGAAACCGTGACCACTTTCGCGCCGCGCGCCCGGGCCAGTTCGTACCAGGCATAGCGATGCGAGGTATGCTCGTTTTCCATCATGATGATCGCCGCGCCCTCGGGAACGGCGACATTGGCCGCTGCCACCGCGATGCCGTAACTGGTCGCCGGGATCACCGCGATATCATCCGCCGTCGCGCCGATGAAAGACGCAGCCAGCGCGCGGGCCGCCTCGACATCATCATAGTAGTTGCCGATCGTCATGTCCCAAGGCGCGGCCTTCACCCCCGTGCCCGCCCGACCGGCCTCCTCGGCGATGCGTGGGATCGGCGACATGTAGGCCGCATCGAGATAGCTGATGTGATCGGGGATCGAAAACAGGTGTTTCTGGCATTCGAGCATGATGTCCTCGCTAAAGTGTCACGGTCACGCCAAACCCGCGTTCCCTGGCTCTGAGATAGATGAAACGGGCAAGCTCGATATCCTGCGCCGGCACGCCGAGGGACCGGTAGAGCGTGATTTCGTCATCGCTCTCGCGTCCGGGAAGATCGCCCGCAAACACCGCGCCGATTTGGCCCCTTATATGGCCGCGCTCTATGAGGCCGGCCTCCAGCGGATCGATCAGGTCAGATGCAGAAGTGAGCGCCATTGGCATATAATCGACGAATACCTTCGCCCGCAGCACACAATCCGTATCGATCTCGCGAAGGCCGGCGACACTCGCACCCACCGCGTTCACATGCGCGCCCGGCGAAAGCCATGCGCCGTGCAGCACAGGTTCCGCCGACGATGTCACGGTGCAGACGATATCCGCTTCCGCCACTGCCGCGCGCGCCGTGTCAAACGCCGTTGCCGCAATGCCCTTGTCGCGCTGGCGGCGGGCGAAGGCTTCGGCCTTCCGCCGATCACGGCCCCAGACCCGGACATGATGAAGCGGGCGCACCAGCGCGATCATATCGACATGCCGGTCGGCCTGCTCGCCATAACCGAGAACCGCAAGTTCGCCCGCATCCCCCCGTGCAAGCGTTCGGGTGGCGGCGGCGCTCGCGGCAGGCGTCCTGAGCCCGGTAATCGCATGGGCATTGATCAGCGCCACCGGATGGCCGTGATCGCCGTCGAACAGCAATACGCCGCCCTGATGGGACGGCAGGCCGTGCCCGAAGTTTTCGGGATAGACCGTTTGCACCTTGGCGCCGGATTGCGGACCTTCGGCGGCGACCATTACGGAAAGGCAGGTGCCGGCCATGCCCGGCAGCGCCAGGGTGCGGCGGATATCCTGCGCGATGCTGCCGTCGGACGTCTTTCTCAGCGCGCTTGTCGCCAGCGCGATCGTCTCTTCGGGCGTGACCAGCGCTTCGGCGGTTACCCCGTCGATCACAAGCAATGGCGGCGCGTTCGTTGCGGCCATGGTCACCTCTCGAATATTCTCATTGCCCAAGAGATAGCATCGCCTTGCCTTGGCCGGCGGACAAACTTGATAACAAATTGCCATGACCTGACCGGCCGAACTTATAGCGCCGTCCGCGCCCCCTCCCTTCATAACTATTGATTATAAGCCCGAAGGTTGCGGTTGTTTGCGCCGCGTGCCCGGCTGTTCCAGAAAATAGCTCATAACGCGGCTTTCCGTTCGGAACGCACAGAAGTGAAATGAGGGGCGCATGCAAATCCAACGCTTTGATACAAACGCGCGGCTTTCGCGCGTCGTCGTTCATGGCGACACCGCCTATCTCTCCGGACTGACGGCGGATGACCGCAGCAAGGACACCGAAGGCCAGACGGCGGAAATCCTCGCCAAGGCCGACAGCTATCTCGAAACGCTCGGCGTTACCCGCAACGCGGTCCTCGCCGCCACGATCTGGCTCCGCGATATCGGCGATTTCGACCTGATGAACGCAGCATGGACGGCCTGGATCGACGCACCGCCGGCGCGCGCCACCGTCGAGGCCGTTCTCGGTCTGCCGGATATCCGCGTCGAAATCCAGTTCACGGTCGCGATCGCATGATGACGGGGCAGCGGGAAAGGAATGCTGTGTTCAGCAAGATCAATGTCGCCGATCGGCGCGCGACGGTAACCGTGGAAATCGACGGCCGGTCGGTGACCTGTCGCAAGGGCGATACCGTCGCCGCCGCAGTGATGCTCGCGGACGATGGCCCCTATCGGCGAAACCCGGTCTCGGGCGCGGCGCGCGAACCCTATTGCATGATGGGCATCTGCTTCGAATGCCTGATCGAGATCGATGGCGTGGCCAACCAGCAAGGCTGCCTGCGCACTGTCGAGCCCGGCATGCGCATCCGCCGCCAGCGCGACGTGCGGCCCCTGCGGGAAAGGGGCGAAGCATGACGCGTGATCTCTGCATCATCGGCGGCGGTCCCGCCGGCATGGCGGCCGCCAGCATGGCCGCCCGTCACGGACTGTCCGTCACCCTGATCGATGAGCGCCCGAGCGCGGGCGGCCAGATCTACCGGGGGCTTGAGGATGGCCCGCTGAAGGGTGGGCTGGGACCCGACTATGCGGCTGGCTCCAGCCTGATCGACCGCTTCCGCAAGGCGGATGTCGATGCCCATTTCGGCGCCACTCTGTGGCGGGTGGATCACGGCGACAATGGCGGCTTCGCAAGCTTCATCAGCGGCGGCGTCTCGCGTCGCGTTACCTACAAAAACCTGATCCTCGCGACCGGCGCGATGGAACGTCCCGTCGCCTTTGAAGGCTGGACCCTGCCGGGCGTGATGGGCGTCGGCGCGGCGCAGCTTCTGCTGAAATCCTCGGCCATCGCGCCCAACGGTAAAATCGTGCTTGCCGGCAACGGCCCGCTGCTGCTTCTGTTCGCAAACCAGTTGCTCGATCTCGGCGTGAAGATTTCCGCGATCCTCGATACGGCGCCCAGGAAAAACCCGGCGGCCGTTGCCGCTCAGCATCTGCCGGCGCTGTTTGCCAACCGCGCAAAGCTCGCCAAAGGCCTCGCCATGCAACGCGCCATCCGGGCGGCCGGCATAAAAGTTTACCGCGATGTCTCGGCGCTGCGCGCGCTCGGTAAGGAGCGGGTCGAGGCGGTGGCCTTCGCCGCGAACGGCAACAGCCATGATTTACCTGTCGACACGTTGCTGACCCATGAAGGGGTCATACCCAATACCCAGCTTTCACGCGCGTTGAACTGCGCACACGTCTGGGACGCCGGGCAGAACTGTCTGCGTCCGGACGTCGATCGCTTCGGCGAAACCAGCCTTGCCGGCGTCTTTGTCGTCGGCGATGGCGCGACCATCAACGGCGCGATCGCCGCGCCCGCCTCCGTCGAAATCGCCGTCGGCCGGATCCTGGAACGGGCCGGCATGCTCGATGACGCCGGCCGCGCCACCATCACTGCGGCACATCCCGTGATGAAACGCGAGCGTGCCTTCCGACCTTTCCTTGATACGCTCTATCCGCCGCGCATTGCTGCTGCCCCGCTTTCGGACGCGACGCTTGTGTGCCGCTGCGAGGCCGTGAGCGCCGGGACCATGCGGCAGGCGGTGCGCGATGGCGCTGCCGGCCCTGCCCAGGCCAAGGCCTTTACCCGCGCCGGCATGGGGCCATGCCAGGGCCGCGTCTGCGGGTCGATCGTCACCGGCCTGATCGCGCAGGAACGCCACACTTCCCCTGCCGATGTGGGCGCCTATCACGTGCGCTTCCCGCTGAAGCCGGTAACGATCGGCGAGATGGCAAAAAGCCGCGACAAAGACAATCAGGACGAGGCCCATCATGCAGCTTGAAACGGACGTCGCGGTGATCGGCGGCGGGCTGGTCGGCATCGCGCTCGGCTACGGCCTCTCTCTGCGCGGCGTCGACAATGTCGTGCTGGACGAGGGCGACGATGCGATCCGCGCCAGTCGCGGCAATTTCGGCCTCGTCTGGGTGCAGGCCAAGGGGTTGGGCCTTCCGGCCTACAGCAACTGGGCAATGCATGCGGTCTCGCGCTGGCCGGCGCTTTCCGACCAGCTTCTGGCGGAAACCGGCATCGATGTCGAACTGGTGCAGAATGGCGGGCTGTACCTCTGCCGCACGCCCGAGGAGCTTGCAGCGCGCGCGGCCAATCTGGCGACCATCCAGTCGCGCCATGAAGGTGGTTACGACTACGATATTGTCGACAATGCCGGGCTGCGACGGTTGGTCCCCGAGATCGGCCCGGATGTGCCGGGCGCCAGCTATTCGCGCTATGACGGTCAGGCCAATCCGTTGCGGCTGCTCCAGGCATTCCACCGCGCCTATCAGAAGCGCGGCGGCCGTGCGCTCGCCAACAGCGGCGTGCTCGACATCACCCGGCGGGGCGAAAAATTCGTGCTGAAAACCGCGCGCGGCGAGGTTGTCGCCGGGCGCATTGCGCTGGCCGCCGGCCTCGGCAATGCCGATCTCGGCGACATGCTGGGCGTCAATATCCCGCTCGAGCCCGTGCGCGGCCAGGTGCTGGTCACCGAGCGGGTGCCGATGAAGCTCGACTATGCGATCGAGCAGGTCCGGGGCACTGGCGACGGCACGCTGATGATCGGCGGAAGCTGGGAGGAAGAGGCAGGGTACGACCTCGGCACCACCTTCGACGTCACCACGAGGATCGCCGCCGATTCGATGTTCTTCTTCCCATTCCTCGAAAATGTCCGGATCGTGCGAAGCTGGTCGGCGCTGCGCATCATCACGCCCGACGCGGCGCCCGCCTACGAGGAAGTCGTCCCCGGCGCCTTCCTGATCACCTGCCACAGCGGCGTATCGCTTGCCGCGCTCCACGCCTATGAAAGCGCCGGCTGGCTCGCGGAAGGCGCAATTCCTGAAGCAATGGCGCCGTTTTCACTGGCGCGCTTTTCAGACCGGCGATAGGCGAAGCCGGGCGCCGTTCCGGGCAGAACCCAAACCAAAGCGTGAGAGCGAAGATGTTTGTCGAAGAGCCGAGCAAAGTGGCGGAACCACCTGGGACATTCTGCATAACGGCGCCCTGAAGGTACCCGTTGCACGTCATCGCCGTTCACCTTCTCGGATCAAAGCTGAAACCAGTCTCG
This sequence comes from Martelella sp. FLE1502, assembly GCF_053484255.1. Lineage (NCBI taxonomy): Bacteria > Pseudomonadati > Pseudomonadota > Alphaproteobacteria > Hyphomicrobiales > Aurantimonadaceae > Martelella > Martelella sp. FLE1502. The sequence goes on along the minus strand of NZ_JBAKFQ010000024.1, from coordinate 51,882 downwards.
ATTGGTTCAATGGACGCGTCAGTCGATGTCCTGATCCGCTGCTGCGGAATTGCGAAACGCTCTGCAAAAAACGTCGCCTCCCGGGCCCACGCCCGGGCGGCGGCTTCGAAACCGGCGGGTTAAGGGGTAAGCATGACCCGGCCCAGAATGGAATTTTCCTCGGCATAGGCATGCGCCGCCGCGGCCTCTCTTAGCGCAAACCGCCGGTCGATGGGCACTTCCAACTCGCCGGAAGCGGCCCGTTGCAACATGGCGTCGACTGTCCGGTGGACTTCGGGTTTTTCGAACTGGCTGCCCATGAACACGCCCATAAGCGTCTGATTGGCCTGCAGGGCGGGCCAGAGGTCGAGCTCGAGCGCCGCGCGCCCGGCATTGCCGACGAACACCAGACGGCCCTCGGGCCGCAATGCGGCAAGCGATCCCGCGAGCGTGGAGCCGACGGGATCGACGACCAGATCCACGCCGCGGCCGTCGGTCAGCCGCATGACGGCGGCGGTCACATCCTCGGTGCGGTGGTCGACCGCCGCGTCCAGCCCATAGGCCCGCAGTCGCGCCGCGCGATCCGCGCCCGATACGGTCGCCAGCACCTTCGCGCCGGCGCGATGGGCCAGCTGGATTGCCGCGACCCCGACGCTGCCCGCTCCGCCCTGCACGAGAACGGTCTCGCCCTCGGCCAGCTTTCCCCGTGCGAAAAGGCTGTGATGGGCGGTTCCGAAGGAGATGGGAAGCGCCGCCGCAGCCGCCATGTCCAGACCGTCCGGCACCACCCATGTCCGCGAGGCCTTCACGGCGCGCAATTCGGCATGGGAGCCGCCCATGTCGAACGACGTCACCTTCTGCCCGACAAAGCGATCGCGAACCTTCGCGCCAACCGCGACGATCTCGCCCGCGGCGGCATAGCCCGGAACGTGGCCTGCTGCCTCAGGCGCGGCCGTCGCCCGATTGATGAGATCGCCGCCTTCGATCGAGATCGCCTCCACCTTCAGGAGTACGCCATCCTCGGGACAGGCCGGCGCTTCGACGTCCGCGTAGCGCAGGACCTCCGGCCCGCCCGGAACATCGTAATATGCAGCCTTCATGATCTTTCCTTCCATCGGTCTTCTTCATCGAGCGGTCAGATGACGATGCCAGAAGCACCGTTCTTGACCGCAAGGTTATGGTGAGGGGGTTCCGTCCGACGCCGCCGTTCATGCTCGACACAGCGAGCGGCGCTCTGAACCTGTTAAACCCTAGATGCAACGTGCGATCATTGTTGAGAACGCTCCAGTAGCATCAGCCTTGCTGAGCCTTCCACGGAGGACGGCCGTCGAGAGCGCCTCGCCCGCGCCGATGAGCCCGATGCACCGCCGTTCGAGTTCCGAGGGGTCCAGATTGCTTTGTGCTGCGAGAACGGCGACGAACATATCGACGGCCTGGTCCAGAAGCTCCTGCAACACATCAGCCTTTTCATCGCTGCCCGCAAGCGCGGCGCCAACCGCATGGAAATCGCCAGAAGTGTCGGTGGCGCAGCCAATATAGGCGGTGGCAAGCTCTTCAACCGCGTCCGCAGTGGCGGGGTTCCGGCTGACAAGGCCATTGCGGAACGTCTCCATCCGCTCCGTGTCGATCCACCTGTAGAGCGCGATCAGCAGGCCGGATCGATCGCCGAAGTGATCGTAGGCAACCGGCTTCGACACGCCGGCACGTTCGGCAAGGTGGCCGAGACTGAGCCGGTCCGTGCCTTCCTCCCTGATAATCGCCCGGGCCGTGGTCAACAGCTGGTGGCGGCGCTCCGCCTTGGAAAGCCTCGCGGACACGTTTCGCCCGTCAGTTTTCTGCCTGATCTGCCTGTCCGTCATACGCCCCTCTTGAAACCTACTAAAAGTAGGTTACGTATACCCTACGAATAGTAGGTAATGCAACAAGGAGGTCAGGACAATGGCGATCAACCCAATTCTTCTGGTGGGAGGCTCTGGTATCGTCGGGCAGCACGCCGCCCGGTATCTGAGAGACCAGCACCCGGATGCGCCACTGCTGATCGGTGGGCGCGATCTCGGCAAGGCGCAGCGCGTCGCCGACGAAATCGGAAATGCGGAAGGCATCGCCGTCGATTTGTCAGCCGACGATCTTGGCCTAGGCGATCGCCCGGTTGGCGCCGTCGCGGTCCTGTTCACCGACCAGCGGATCGCGGGCCTTCGTTTTGCGCAGGATCGGGGCGTGCCTTACGTGAATATCTCCCCGGGCATAATCGAGCTGGGCCCTGAGGTTGCAGCTTACATCCACCGCCCTGATGCCGCAGCGGTCGTCCTCGGGACGGAATGGCTGGTCGGCGCAACCAGCGTGCCGGCACTGGCGGCCGCGAAATCCTTCGGGCATGTCGAAAATATCCGCATCGGCGCCCTGCTTGACGAGGAAGATGCGTTCGGTCCGGCCGCCGAGGCGGACCTTGAGCGCCAGACCCAGGTGATGGCGGCGGCTCTGGAGCGTCGCGAGGGGGGCTTTGCCTGGCGGACCGGTGACGCCACGGCCGCGCGGTTCCGGGCCGTGGACGGGACGGAGATGGAGGCATCCGCCCTTTCGCCGAACGATCTCCTCGGACTGTCCATGGAGACGGGCGCGCCGAATGTCCGGTTTGACCTGGCGATCGGCGTCAGTTCCAGCCGTCGTGCGGGTAATTCGCTCTCTGCCGAGATCCTGATCGAACTTTCCGGCACGGACCCGGAGGGACAGCCCCTGGCCATTCGATTTGCCGTTGTGCACCCCGGTGGACAGATGCCGCTGACCGGTCTGGGAGTGGCGATGGTTCTTGAAAACCTGACCGGGCTGGGCGGACAGGCGCCGACACAGCCGGGCCTTTATTTTCCCTACCAGCTCCTGGACGCAGGTGCCTACTTCGTGCGTCTTCGGCAAATCGGCGGGTCAATCATCGATCTCGGGTCTGACGGGCCGAACAACAAAGGGGTTTCAATGGAGCGTATCTCCGCTGATCCGTCTGGACCCTTCACTTCGTTATAAAGCGCTTTCGGCATAGTTTCCGCAACCCGGCGGGAACGAGAACAAGCACAAGCCATATGGCACGCGCCCGCTTCGGCAGATGGTTTGGAACGAAAGTTCAGGTCATGGCACCAACCGCATGTTTCTGCTGCGGCCTTGCCGGTGACATGCGTGCAGTGGCGGTGTTTTACCCTTCCGGCAGAGCTGGAGCACGCGGCAGTTTGACATTATCCGCATCGGGAATAGGTGGCACTGTGACGATGTGCGCAGCATCGGTGGGTATTATTCACCTCCTTCCACGGGATGGGGGCCGCCGAAAAAATCCTGCTTACACCGATCAGTCGGATAGGGAGAATTGCGTTTTAATATTCTTGAGGCGGCTTTCTGTATATCCAGACTGGTTTTGTCACCTCGAATGCCTTTTAGAGTATCCGTTTTCTCCAATCTTCGCGGCACGGTCCCTGCGGGTAAGGGCGTCTCGATAGAAGCATGGATGACCGATACGCCGGGCGAGGTGCTGGGTGACAAGGCATTGGATATGATGCTCGACGACAGCACGGTCGTGCAGGCCGGTATGAGCATGGACATCTTCTCCGAAATGTTCGCAGCAAGTTTTCTGTCCTAGGAAAACAGGGAGCTGATTACCGCATGGCTGAAGGACGCAAAGGCGGCCTATGTTGCCCAGGGCAATACGGACGCCTCGCCTCAAGGGCACGCCGGGCTCCAACGTCCATTACACCCTACCCGATGGCACGGAAGGCGACGTCACGCTCGACGAGGACGGCAAGGCCGATGTCGAGGTCGGCGATCCCCAGCCGGAAGGCGGTATCCACGCCTATGCCGAAAACCCGGACACCGGCGAGAAGAGCGACGAAGTCGTTGTCAACTATAATCCGAGCTCCGACAGTCAGAGTAACAGCTCGTCCGACACCACGCCGCCGGATGCGCCGCTGATCGGCGCGATCAAGGATGACGACGGCAATGCCATTACCGGCGATACCAATGACACCAAGCCGAAGATCAAGGGCACCGGCGAGCCGGGTTCGCTGATCACCCTCTATGACGAAAAAGACAATGTCGTGGGTCAGGGCACGGTCGGGTCGAATGGCCACTATTCGATCGAGCTGACCGCGGCGCTGGCCGAGGGCACGCACAACCTGACGGCGACGGCCACCGACGCCTCGGGCAATGAAAGCGCCGAAGTCGCTTGATTTCCTCGGATCGGGCGCTGGCTTGGGCGTCGAACCGGCAAACTTCTTCTTCCATGCATAGAGCGAATGCCGGCTTACGCCGAGCCGTTGAGAGACTTCCGACACCGGATAGCCTCGTTCTGACGCACGCACCGCGTCGTATAACTGACGTGATGACGGGCGCCTGAGGGGAAAGCAAGCTCGGTCAGCCTCGCGCAAGCTGACCGAGCGGCTTTTTAGTGGAACAGTCCGTCGATGGGGTTTTCATTGTCGTAGGCGATGACCTCTTCGCTGGTCATCCCTTCGAACTTTTCCTTGCCTTCCTTGAGGGCGGCAATGACTTCCTCGGCGGAGGGATCGGAGAGGGATGCATTCGCGGCGATGAAATCGTCATACATCGAGGCCAGCAGTTCATCCATTTTGGCCATGTCGGCCTCGCTCGGCTGCGTGATGACGATGCCCTCTTCCTGCATTTTCGCCAGGCCCGCCTCGTTCAGATCATGATACATCGTCGCCATGTTGATAGCCGCGTTCCGTCCGGCCTCCGCCACCACGGCCTTGAGATCATCGGGAAGCGCGTCGTACATCTGCTGGCGCATGGCTGTCGGGACGAAGACCCGTGCGATGCCTGTGCGATAGACATGGGTTCCGATGTCATCAAGATTATAGGCGACCATGTCGCCGGAGGACAGGAAGATGCCGTCGACGACCCCCTGCTGGAACGCCGAGTAGGCATCGGCGATCGTGATGTTGACGGGGACGGCCCCCAGCTTCTCGGCCACCTTGGTCAGCGTGCCGCCGGCGGCGCGCAGCTTCAGGCCCTTGAGATCGTCAAGAGAATTGACCGGCGTCTTGGTCATGATGTCATAGCTGCCATTGACCCCCGCAAACGCCAGATAAACGCCCATCCGCTCGTATTCGTCGCGGTAGTAATCCGGGTAGAGCTCGCTGACCAGCCGGACCGCGGCATAGTCGTCATCCGGTAGCGCGTGCGGCAACTCGTTGGCATGGATCAGGTTGAAGCTCGACGCCGTATAGACCGGATAGGCGGCGGTGATGTCGGTAATGCCGGACACCAGCGCCTTGAACCCGTCGCCGACCGAATGCAGCACCGAGTTCGGGTAGCGCTCGACCTTGATCCGGTTGTCGCTGAGCGTTTCCAGATCCTCGGCATAGACCTCGTAGACCTGCTGCCAGGATGCCGAGGTTTCCGGCTGGTTGTAGGACAGTTTCAGGGTCACCTCCTGCGCCAGCGCGCCGGCGGTCAGTGCCATTCCTGTCAACAGTCCGGCAGCGATCGTGATGCCGGTTCTTGAAAGTCTGATCTTCATGCTGGGTCTCCTCCCTTAACAAGCTTTCAATCAGGTTGAGTAGCGGGTGAATGCCACCGTGGTGGCGCGGGCCTTCCAGTCGGTCAGCACGTTGACGACGGCCGGACGGCCTTCCGCCACGGCGGCGCGGGCGCGTTCGAGCGCCGGCCGGATATCGTCCGGCGTCTCGACATATTCGCCGTGGCATCCAAGCGCCTCGGCCATCTTGTCGTAGCGGGTGTAGCCAAGGTCCCGGCCCGGTTTCTCGCGCTCGGGATCGCCGGTCCAGCCGCCATTGAGGCTGATCACCACCAGAACCGGCAGCTTGTGACGGACGGCCGTGTCCAGCTCCATCGCGTTGAAGCCGAAGGACCCGTCGCCGTGCAGCACGATGACTTCGCTGTCCGGCATGGCCGCCTTGGCGCCAACCCCGAACGGCAGGCCGACGCCCATGGTGCCATAGGTGCCCGAATTCATCCGGTGCGCGGGCTTGAACGTCGGAATCGACTGGCGGCCGTAATTGAGGATTTCCTGACCGTCGACGCAGAGGATGGTGTCGTGGGTCATGAAATCGCGGACTTCGCGGCAGAGGCGAAGCGGATGAATCGGAATGCCGTTATTGGCGAGCGCCGCCTCGGACTTGGCCGTCTTCTCGGCGTTGACCTCGGCAAGATGCGTGCGCCAGGCAGCGAACCGGTCGCTCATGCCCTCAATGCGCGGGGCGAGCTGTTCCAGGGCGGTCCTGAGATCGGCGATCGCGCCAACCGAGAGCCCGCGGCTCATCGCAATCTCTTCGCCGTCGATATCGATGCGGACGACCTTGACGTCCTTGTGGAACCGCGGCGCCGCCACATGGCCGGACACATAATTCATGCGGGTGCCGAGCACGAGCACCAGATCCGCCTCGCGAAAGGCGGTGGCGCGGGCGGCGAGGTGGCACATCGGGTGGTCGTCGGGAACGATGCCGCGACCCTGCGGCGTGGTGAAGAAGGGAATGCCTCCGGTTTCGACGAAGGATGTCAGAACCTCGCCGGCGCCGGACCAGAGCGCGCCGCCGCCGGTGAGAATGATCGGACGCTCGGCCGCGCCGATCAGATCGACAATGCGCTCGACATCCGCCTTTGACAGCGCGGGGCGGGGCCGCTCGGTCGGGTTGTCCCTGGGCCATATAACCTGGTCGGGCTCGACATCCTTGGACAGCATGTCGGCGGGCAGATCGAGATAGACCGGTCCCGGCTTGCCGCTGGTTGCGATCTGCAGCGCGCGGGCGATGAGTTCGGGAACACGGTGCGGCTCGGTGACGCGCTCGGCCCATTTGACGCAGGGGCGCATCATATCGAGCTGGTCGACATCTTCCTGGAATACGCCGTGGCCGGATTGATCGCGCGGGGCGGAGCCGCCGAGCAGCAGAACCGGAACGCAGTCGGCCTTGGCATGGGCGGCGCCGGTGGTGAGGTTGGTCGTGCCCGGCCCGGACGCGGTCATGCAGGCGGCCACCTTGCCGGTCAGCCGGCAATAGGCCTGCCCCATCATCACCGCCGCCTGTTCGTGACGCACGTCAATGCCGCGAAGGCCGCGGCGCAGCGCGTCTGCCTCGGCCTGCAGCATCGGGGCACCCATGATATAGAAAAAGGTATCGATGCCGAAGCGTTCCAGCGCTTCCGCAACCAATAGTCCGCCGTTGGTCGTCATTGTCTTGTCCATTCGTTTCAGATGATGCCCTGGCTGCGCAGATCGGCGATGTCGCTCTCGCCCAGCCCCAGAATTTGCGAGAGCGCCTCGCTGGTGTAATTGCCGAGCTTCGGCGCGGGCGTGGATACGTTCGCAGACGACGACATCAGGACCGGCCAGCCGGGAATCGTGACCCGGCCCCGCGTCTCGTGCTCGAAGCTGACGAACACGCCGCGATCATGCATCGACTGGTCCTGTTCCAGCTCCTCGGTGTCCAGCACCGCTCCCGCGGGTACGCCGGCGCCGGCCAGGATGCGCATCGCCTCGTGCTTGTCGTAGTCCTTGATCCAGTTGCGCACGAGCTCGTCCACCGCCTCGTGATTGTCGGCGCGGGCCTGGGGTGATGCAAAACGAGGATCTTCCGCCAGATCGGTCCGGCCGATCACCCGCAAAAGCGCTTCCCATTGCAAATTGTTCGCGCGGTTCGAATAGACATAGCAATAGTCGTTCGGCCCGCCGCCCTTGCAGGGATAGGCGTCGCTGGGAGCGGTGGTTCCGAGCAGCATCTGGTTGCCGGCGCGCAGCGGTGCCTTGCCGTCACGCGCCTGGGCGGCGAAGGCGACGCGGCAGAAATTGACCATGGCATCCTGCATGGCGACGGAAACGAGCTGCCCCTTGCCCGTCCTCTGGCGCTGCAACAGCGCCGCGAGGATACCGATGGTCAGGTGCAGCCCGGCGCCGGTATCGCCCATGGTCGGACCCGGCTTGATCGGCCGTCCGTCGCGATCGCCGGTGATCGCCATGATGCCGCCGGTGGCCTGGGCGATCATGTCGAAGGCTTTGTAGCTCTCATAGGGGCTGCCGCTGGCAAATCCCTTGATGCGGCCGTAGACGATGCGCGGGTTCATCTCATGCACGGCCTCCCAGCCGAAGCCGAGCTTTTCCATGAAACCGGGCGTGAAGTTTTCGATCATCACGTCACACTTGCCGATCAGGTCGCGCAGGAGCTCCTTGCCCCGTTCGGACTTGAGGTTGATGGTGACGCTTTTCTTGTTGGCGTTGAGAACGAGGAAATAGTAGGAATCCATGCCGGGCTTGTCCGCCGAGGCGTAACGGCCCTGCTCGCCGCCCTTCGGATTTTCGATCTTGAGAATCTCGGCGCCCATCCATCCCATGGCCTGGGTCACCGATGTCCCGGCCTCGAACTGGGTAAGATCCAGCACCCGAATTCCCCTGAGCGCCTGATCTGCGACGTCATCCATTTGAAACCTCTTTTTCTATTGCGACTGTGTCTGATGAAGGGGCGCCGGCGTCGCGATCGGCGAGGATCATCTCGGCGGCCTTTTCGGCAATCGCGACAACCGGCGCATGGGTGTTCGAAGACGGGACGGTCGGCATGACCGATGCATCCACGACCCTCAGCCCCGCCACGCCGTTCACGCGGAGCCTCGGGTTGACAACCGCATGCTGGTCGCGGCCCATGCGGCAACTGCCGACCGGGTGGAAGACGGTGGCGCCCGTCCGCTTCATGTAGTCGACCAGTCCCGCGTCATCGGTGCAGTCCGCGCCGGGACGCACTTCGGTGGCGTTCGCGCCGAAGGCGCTCTCCAGCAGGCGACGGTTCCATCGCATCCCCGCAAGCAGCCGTGCGGTATCGTCCGGGTCGGTCATGAAACCGAGATGGAACTGCGGCGGGATATCGGGATCGGCGCAGACGGTCGTGAGCCGGCCGCGGCTTTTCGGCCGCATCAGCCAGGTGCTGCAGGTGATCCCGGCAAATCTGTCAAGCCGCCCGCCGCCCTCGGGCGAATAGCTCGCCGGCGTGAAGACGAATTGCAGATCGGGTTCGGCTTCCGCCGGCGTGCTCTTGACGAAGCCGGTCCCGTTGGCGGCCGAATAGGTGAGAATCCCCCGCCCCGTAAGAAGATATCTGAGCGCATGCGCGGCGACGCGCGGAAACCGGGCCTCGCGGTTCAGGCTGGCCCCCTTCTCGATCCGGGCGATGACCCGGACATTGTAGTGATCATGCAGGTTCGCCCCCACATCGCGCCGGTCGACGCGCGGCGCGATCCCCGCGCTCGCAAGCGCGTCTGCGGGCCCGATGCCGGACCTGTGCAGTAGGTGCGGGGAATTGATCGCGCCGGCCGAAAGGATCACCTCGCGCAGGGCGCGCACCGTTTCCAGCGTGCCGTCCGCCTTGCGGAGCTCGACGCCGCTGACCCGCAGGCCCTCGAACAGAAGCCGCGTGACAAGGACCTGTTTCTGCAGCCGGACGTTTGCGCGTTTGCGCGCGCGGTGCAGATAACCCGTCGCCGCGGTTTCGCGGAACCGTCCGCGTCTCGTCTGCTGGATCCGCGCCAAACCGCTGCCAGGCGTTGCGTTGTAGTCTTCGATGAAGGGGAGTTGAAGATTCCGGCCTGCCTCGAAGAACCGGGCTGTGAGGCTGTGCACCTCGGAGGTCTCGACCGTGATCGGACCATCCGTGCCCCGGCTTGGATCGCCGCCGGAAAAGGCTTCGGACATGCGGAAATACGGCAGCATCGCCGCGTATGACCAGTCCGGCCCCGCAATCTCGGCCCACCTGTCATAGTCCGAAGGCAGGCCGCGCGATTGCCAGAGACCGTTGATGGTGCCGGATCCGCCCAGGATCTTGCCGCGCGGATAGGGCAGCCTGCGCCCGTCCAGCCCCGGCTCCGGCGCCGTCTGATAGCCCCAGTCGACGCTCGGGTCGCGCAGGAGGTAGTAGAAGCCGGCCGGTATCCTTGACATTGCCCGGCGATCCGTTCCGCCGGCCTCGAGCACGAGGACGGTCGATTTTGAATCCGCCGACAACCGGTCGGCCAGGACGCATCCTGCCGCACCCGCGCCGATGATGATATAGTCCGGCTCCAATTCGACCTCCACGGTTTTCGGTTCTCTGACTGGTTTGACGATGCCGCGGCCTCTAGTGACCGGGCAGCAGGCCCTTGACCGGCTCGGCCTCGTCGAGCGCGATGATTTCCTCGGGCGTCATCGCGGCGTATTTGTCCGAAAGCGTGCGGATTTGATCGACAAGCGCCTGCGCCCGCTCAGGATCGGCGCTGTTGGCGACGAAATCGTCCCAGATCGGCGCGAGGCGGCTTTCGATCTCGGCCATGTCCTCCGGCGAGGGTTCGACCGTCGTCACGCCCGCCTCGTCCATCACGGCAAGCGCGTCCCTGGTCAGATTGTCGTAGTGGATCGCGTTGTTCATCGCCGCCTCGCGCCCGGCGACCGCAAGCACGTCCTTCAGATCGTCGGGCAGCGGATCATAGAAATCCGGGTTCATCGCATTCGGAATCCAAATCAGCGCGCCGTTGAGCCGGTAGTTGTATTTGGCGACTTCGTAGAGACGATAATCGGCCATGGCCGCGGTGCTGAGGATCACCCCATCGACGACGCCCTGCTGGAATGCCGCATAGGTGTCGCCGATCGAGATGTTGACGGGCACCGCGCCCAGAAGCTCGAGGATGGTGCTGATCAGCCCGCCGGCGGAGCGAATCTTGAGCCCCTTGAGATCCTCAACCGAGTTAACCGGCGTCTTGGTGATGATGTCGTAGGGCGACGTGACGCTGGTAAAGGCAAGATAGGTGCCCAGCCGCTCGAACTCGTCGCGGAAATATTCGGGATACAGTTCGTTGATCACCCGTGTCGCGACGTAGACATTCGGATAGGCCAGCGGAAGCTCGGTCGCCTTCACGAGGTCGAAGCTCGAGGACATGTAAACGGGGAAAGCAGGCGTGACGTCCGTGATATCCCCGGCGATCGCCTTGAAACCGTCGGGCGCGCTGTGCAGCGTGCCGTCCGGAAAAGTCTCGATCGCGATGCGGCCATCGCTGAGCTCGGCGATCCGCTCCGCATAGGGGACGTAGACTTCCGTCCATGCCTTTGAATTGCTGGGCTTATAGGTGGACAGACGCAGGGTGTAATCCTCCTGCGCAGCCGCCTCTCCAACGGCCAGCGCGGCGATCAGCGCTATGGCGCCACTCCTCAACAAACACATCATGATCTCCTTCCAGGTCATGTGATGCACAGGCAGAGTAAAACAAACATTCGTTCGTTTTGCAACTCCCGATCGGGGCTGTATCGGCGGGCCGACAAAAAATATCATATTTACAAACGGTCGTTTGTATGAGACGCTCGGCATTCCTTGGAGGATCGGCTTCAACGGGAACGGAGCAAGGGAGGAAAGAATGTTTATCAAGAAAATCGCAGCCGGGGCCGCGCTCGCACTTGCGCTGTCCGCCGGACCAAGCCTCGCGCAGGAGTTCGAGGTAAAGGTTTCCTATAACCAGCCCGAGACGTCGCCGGCCTGGCAGGAGGTCTTTCAGGCTTATGCCGACGAGCTCGAAGCGCTCAGCAATGGTCGCATCGAAGCCGAAACCTATCCGGGCGGCGTGCTGCACCCGGTCGGCGACGGTTTCAAGGCGCTGGTCAGCGGCGTCACGGACGCGACGGCGGCCTACCCGATCTACATGGCGTCGAGCTTCAACCTGATCCATGCAAACGAACTGCCGCATGCCCTGCCCGACAGCGACATTGCCGCGACCCGCGTCGTCAACGAGATGTACCCGGACTACTACATGGACGAGTATGAGAGGGTTGGCGTCTATCTCGGCTTCTATGCGGTGACGCCATCCTACGACATCCTGTCGCGCAAGCCGATCACGAGCGTCGAGGACCTGAAGGGCATGAAGATCCGCGCCGCCGGCGGCACCATGTCCGAGATCGTCGAGCGTCTGGGCGCGGTGCCCGTCACCATGACCATCACCGACACCTACTCCGCCTTCCAGCAAGGCGTTCTGGATGCCGTCCTGCTCAGCACCGCGGATCTCGGGGCCTATAATCTGGACGAGATCGGCAAGTACAATTACCGCGTCGGCATTGGCCGCGTCGCCATCCCGACCGGGTTCAACAAGGCGCTCTACGATTCCATGCCGGAAGATCTGCAGCAGGTGGTCGCCGAAGCCGGCCGCCATGCGGCGATGAACTACGCCAAGATGTATACCAAGCTGACCAATGATGCGCTGGCCGGCATGGAGGCGGAGGGCGTCGAGATCATCGAGCCATCGGAAGCGGATCTCGCGAAGATCGACGAGCTCCTGGCCCCGATGTACGACGCCTTCATCGAGAAGAACGCCGCGATGAAGGATCCGACGGCCGAGGAAACCCTGGCCCAGCTTGAGCAGCTCACGGAAAAATACAGCGCCATGAGCGACGAGGACATCCTTGTCCTCGATGAGGAGCAGCCGGTCACCGGCGCCTTCCACTGACAGGAGAACGGGTGGGGTCGGCCAATCGCCGGCCCTGCCCGCGTCACTCATACCCCGGACGACATCATGGTACGTTATCTGCTCGTAAGAGCCTCTTCACTGATGTTCGGCGTCGCAGCCTATGTCTGCTACCCCGCGATCCTCGTCATCATCTCGATCGACGTCGTGCGCCGCTACGTTTTCAATTCTCCATGGACATGGTCGCAGGAATTCGCCTCGCTGATGCTGTTCCTCGCGCTTGCGCTGTCCGCGCCCGCAGCCTGGCTCGCCGGGGTTCACATCCGGGCGGAGTTTGTCCGGGCCAACGTGTCGCCCAAAGCGAAATCGCGCATCGAGCGCGTGGTCTGGCTGCTGTTGGTTCTTGCGAGCGCGGCGCTGGCCTACCAGTGCTGGAAAGACGGCAGGATGATGATCCTCTTCAACGAAAATTCGCCTGAGCTGGACCTTCCGCATGTCTGGTTCCGCTTCGCGCTCGGCCTGTCCGCCATCATGACCGGCCTTGTCGGGCTCTGGGGCCTCGTCACGGGCCATGTGGCCGATGCGGACAGTTCCGAGCACGAGGAGATAATCGAATGATCCCGGTGATCCTCAGCTTCGGAGTCCTGCTTGCGCTGATCGCGCTGGGTATCCCGATCGGGCTGGCCATGATCAGCATCGGCCTCGCCGGCCTCTATTTCGTGGGAACGCTGAACAGCGCCCTTGCCCAGATGACGCTGGTCTACTGGTCGGAGGGCACCAGCTTTCTGCTGCTGTCGCTGCCCTTCTACATCCTGATGGGCAATCTCATCCATCACACCGGCATCGCGCGCAGCCTGTATCGCAGCGCGTCGCTCTGGCTGAACTGGCTGCCCGGCGGCCTTGCCATTGCGTCGGTTTTCGCCTGCGCGGGCTTCGGCGCCGTCAGCGGCTCCAGCGCCGCCACTGCCAGGACCATGGGCGGCATCGTCATTCCTGAGATGAAGCGCTACGGCTATGGCATGCGTCTGGGCACCGGCGTGATGTCGGCTTCGGGCACGCTCGGTATCCTCATTCCGCCCAGCATCATCATGGTGTTCTACGGCCTGATGACCGAAACCTCGATCGGCGATCTGTTTGTCGCGGGCATCGTGCCCGGCATCTGCATCTCGATCATTTTCGCGCTGATCGTCCTGGTCACCGCGGCCATCCGGCCGAAAGAGGTCGGCCAGAAGATCGACCCGGCAAGCTTCACCAGGCGCGACATGCTGATATCGCTTTTCGAGGTCCTGCCGGTTCTGGGCATTTTTGCGGTCATCCTCGGCGGTCTCTACCTCGGGGTCTTCACGCCGACCGAGGCCTCGGCCATCGGCGTGGTGGCCGTGCTGCTGTACGGAGCGATTTCGCGCAAGCTGAGCATGGCTGCCGTCCGCAACGCGCTGACGGACAGCGCCCTGACGACCGCGATGCTGTTTCTGATCATCGTGGGCGGATATCTGTTCACCCGGTTTCTCGCGCAGACCGGGTTGATGGGCGCCATCCTCGGTTTCATGAACAGCCTCGACCTGAATTATTGGGAATTCATCATCGCGGTGACGATCCTGTACCTCGTGCTCGGCTGCATTCTCGACCTGTTCGGCATGCTGATCCTGACGGTCCCGATCCTGTTTCCCTTTGCCATGTCGCTTGGCATCGATCCGGTCTGGTTCGGCATCTACATCGTGATCGTCGCCGAGGTGGCGCTGGTGACGCCGCCGATCGGGGTGAATGTCTACATCATCAACGCGGTGGCCAAGGACGTGCCGCTCGGCACGATCTTCCGGGGCTGCATCCCCTTCGTTGCGGGCATGCTATTATTCGTCGCCGCCCTGGCGGTCTGGCCCCAGATCGCGCTGTTCGCAATCCGATAGGAGGAACCCGTCTTGATCATCACGGCCATTATCGACCTGCAGGAAAGACTTGTGCCCGCCATGGCGGGGTCCGACGCCATGGTGGCGAATGCCGCGAAACTGGTCGCCGGGTCGCAGGAGTTCGCCCGCCCGATCGTGGTGACCGAGCAGAACCCCGACAAGCTGGGCGGAACGGTCGCCGACCTGCAGATCGATCGGGAGACGGCGATCGCGAAGATGTCATTCGACTCCTCCGACATGATCCTGCGCGCTTCGGGAGCGGTCGAGACGGTGGTGCTGGCGGGTTGCGAGGCGCATATCTGCGTGCGCCAGACAGTGCGCGGGCTCAGGGCTCGCGGCATTGATGTGGTCGTCGCGGTGGATGCGATCGGCTCCCGGAAAGACATCGACTATCGCACCGCTCTTCAGTCGATGCACGACATGGACGCACGACTGGAAACGGTGGAATCCATCCTGTTCGACTGGCTTGGAACCGCCGAGCACGACAGTTTCCGCAAAATCTCTCGGCTGATCCGGTAGGTTTGCGGAGCCGAATGAGGACGGGGCCCGACGACGGGCCCCGTCTTGTCATTTGTCGTTGCGCCAGTCCCATGCCGGCCGGCGTTTTTCGAAGAAGCTCGCCATGCCTTCCGCCGCATCGGCCCAGTCCCACATGTCCGCGACCCGGTCGACGGTATAAATGAAGTTCTCATCATGATTGTGCCGGTCGACATAGCGGATCAGGTTCTTCGCGGCGGCGATCGCCTTGGGCGAGCAGCGCAACGCCAGATCGACCTCGCGCTCGACCGCGGCGTCCAGATCATCGGCCTCGACCGCCATGCTCAAAATGCCGTATCCGACCGCCTCTTCGCCGCTGAACGGCCTGGCGTTCAGGAACAGCCGCCTGGCATTTGCCTCGCCCATGCGCTTGACCACATAGGGCGCGATCATCCCGGGCAGCATGCCGATGCGCGATTCCGTGATCGCGAAGGTTTCGCTCTTCAGACCGATCGCGATGTCGCAGGTCGAGACCAGGCCAAGGCCGCCGGCATAGGCCGCGCCATTGATCCGGCCGATCAGCGGCTTGCTCAGGAAATCGAGTTCCCGCAGCCAGCTTGCCAGCTTCTGGGCTTCGGTGATGCGTTCCTCGCGCGGCCGGCCGGACTGGCTCTGCTGATATTTGAAATCGCCGCCGGCGCAGAAGGCCTGGCCCTCGCCCGACAGCACCACGACGCGGACCTTCGGGTCACTGTCGTATTCGCGCACGACCGCGCGCGCCTCGTCGTACATCGTGCCATTCATGGCATTGCGCACCTCCGGCCGCGCCAGCGTCAGGTAGCCCACCCCCCTATCGTCGACATGCGCCTTGATCGTCTGAAATGTCATCCGTCCCTACCTTGTTTCGATTACAGGATTTACAAACAGTCGTCCGTTAGTTTAATGTCGTCAAGAGCGTTGATCAACCATTGATACCGAAATGCGAGACGAAGAGATGCGGAATGAACTCGAAGCAAAGCGCCGCAAGGCGCTTGAAGGCGGCCAGGGCAAGGCCCGCGACAAATACATCAAGTCCGGCAAGCTGCTTGTTCGCGACCGGCTGAAGCTGCTGTTCGACGATGGATTCGCCTTCGAGGACGGCCTTCTTGCGGGCAGCGAACGCGACCTGCCCGGCGACGGCATCGTCACATGCATCGGCAAGGTGAACGGCCAGGATGTCGCCGTCATCGCCAATGACATGACCGTCAAGGCCGGCACGTGGGGCCCACAGGCGCTGTTGAAGTTCAACCGGATGCAGGATCTCGCGCTCGAGGCCGGCATACCGATCGTCTACCTCGTCGATTCGGCAGGCGCGCGCATCGACGAGCAGAAATCGCTGTTCCTCGGTCGCAATGGCTGGGGCAATATCTGGTACAATCAGGTACAGATTTCCGGCCGCGTGCCGCAGGTCTGCGTGCTGTTCGGGCCGTCGCCGGCCGGCGCGGCCTATGTTCCGGGCCTGTGCGATCTGGTGATCATGGTGGACAAGCAGGCTTCGGCCTTCCTCGGCTCGCCGCGCATGGCCAAGATGACCATATCGGAAGACGTCACCGACGAGCAGATGGGCGGCGCAAGGCTGCACTGCATGTTCAGCGGCCTGGGCGATGTTCTGGTCAAGGACGATGCCGAGGGCATCACACGGGCCAAGGAATACCTCTCCTACCTTCCCGGCAACTGGGAGGAACCCGCCCCGCTTGCCGCGCCTGTGGCCGCCGAACCGGCCGCCGCCGCCCGCATCAACGAGGTGGTGCCGAAGAACCAGAACGTGCCCTATGACGTTCACGACCTGATCGACGGACTTGTCGACGAGGGCACCTTCTTCGAGGTGAAGGCGCTTTACGCCAAGGAAATGACCGTTGGTTTCGCGCGGCTCGGCGGCCGGCCGGTCGGCATTGTGGCCAACAACTCGAAGCACAAGGGCGGAGTGATCTTTTCCGACACCTCCGACAAGGCGGCCCGGTTCATCTGGACCTGCAACGCCTACAACGTGCCGCTGCTGTTCCTTCAGGACGTCAGCGGCTACATGATCGGCAGCTCGGTGGAAAAGGGCGGCATTATCCGCCATGGCGCGAAACTGTTGTCCGCGGTCTGCGAATCCACCGTGCCGCGGATCTGCGTGCTGGTCCGCAAGGCCTATGGCGGCGGGTATCTGGCAATGTCGGGGGCGCCCACCCATCCCGACGCGATGCTGGCCCTGCCGACGGCGATGCCGGCCCTGGTCGGCCCCGAGGCCGCCGTCAACGCGATCTATTACAACAAGATCATGGAACTGCCCGAAGAGGACCGGGCGGAGTTCATCCGCCAGAAACGGGATGAATTTGCGCAGGACATCGACGTCTACAAGGCCGCCGCAGATACGTTCGCGGCGGAGGACGTGCTCGCCGCGGACACGCTTCGCGACGATCTCATCAAGCGTTTCGCAATCTACAGCCGCCGGAAAGCGCAGGTCATCCCGCGCCGCTCCGCCGTTCATCCCGTCTAAGGAGAGTATAAAAAATGGCAAAAACGATCGATTCCATCATGGCCGGAAACGTCTGGAAGATACTGGTCAAGGAAGGCGACAGTTTCGACATCGGCGAGACTGTGGCAATTCTTGAGTCGATGAAAATGGAGATCAACATCGAGGCCGATGATTCCGGCACGGTGGACAAGCTGATGGTTGCCGAAGGCGATACCGTCGATGAAGGCACGTCGCTCTTCAGTTATTCCTGATACGCACAGCCAAGGACGGGAGGATAGTAAAATGATGCGAATGGATGTCGGCTCTCATGTCACCCACAATGCGGGGCGGTTTCCGGACAAGACGGCTCTTATCCAGGACGACCGCAAGGTGACCTATGCCGAGCTGGACCGCGTGTCCAACCGGATCGCCAATGCGATACGCGCAACCGGCGTCAACAGCGGCGATCGCATCGCCATGGTGATGCATTCGACGATAGACTGGGTCGAGGCCTTCGTCGGCATCATCAAGTCCGGCTGCGTGGCGGTTCCGCTGAACTACCGGCTGATGCCCCATGAAATCGCGGCGCTCATCGCGGATTCGGGCGCCCGGATCGTGTTCGTCAGTTCCGATCTGGTCGGACTGACCTCCGAGGTTTCGGGGATCGACAAGCAGGTCGTTTTCGACACCGCGGATCGCGATGCGTTCCTGGCCGATGCATCGTCGGAGCCCTGCGGCGTGGAGGTTGATCGCGCAGGGACCAAGGTCATCATTTACACCGGCGGCACGACCGGACCCTCCAAGGGCGTCATGCTCTCGCATGAAAACGTGTTCTGGAACACGCTGCACGAAGCCATCGACACCCGGATGCACGAGGACGACAACACCATGTTGCTCACCCCGCTGCATCACGCCGCAGCGCTGAACTGCTGGCTGCTGCCGCATCTCTATCTTGGCGCCACGGCGACGATCGTTCCGAAATACGATCCGGCGCTGGCCATCGCAACCATCGAAAAGCATAAGGTGACGAACGCCTTCACGCCGCCCTCGATGGCGCGCGACATCTTCAACCATCCCGATGCCCCGAAAACGGACCTCAGCTCGTTCCAGCGCTGGTATGTCGGCGGCGCCAACCTGTCGCGGCGCGACCGGGACCGGATGCACGCGCTGATCCCCGGCGTGGAAATCTTCTTCCAGTACGGCTTGTCCGAAGCCGGCGTGATCGTGACGGTGCTCAAGGAAAAGGATTATGAACGAGCGCCGCAGGGCTCGATCGGCCGCGCCTTCCTGAACTTCGACGTCAAGATCCTCCGCGAGGATCTGAGCGATGCCGAAAGGGGCGAGGTCGGCGAGATCGCCGTGCGCGGACCGAGCGTGATGAAGGGTTACCACAACAAGCCCGATGCCACCGCCAAGACCTTTCACGAGGGCTGGCTCCGGACCGGCGACATGGGGTCGATGGACGAAAACGGTTTCGTCCAGTTCCACGACCGCCTGAAGGACATGGTCAAGACCGGCGGGCTGAACGTCTATTCCCAGGAAGTCGAGCAGGCACTGCTTAGGCATCCTTCGGTGCGCGAAGCGGCGATCCTTGGCTTCCCGAGCGAGAAATGGGGCGAGGAAGTGGTCGCGGTCGTCGTATGCCAGGATGGCTGCGCGGAGGATGCGGCCGAACTGATCGCCTTTGCAAAAACCGAACTCGCCGGCTACAAGGTGCCCAAGCGGATCGTTTTCCTCGGCTATGGCGAAATTCCGATCAACGACAGCGGCAAGATCGCCAAGAAGGAGCTCAGGGCCAGGCTGGTCCCCGACAAGGAAGCGGAAGATGTCTGAACAGATGATGCCGACGGACCTCCTGAAGGGGCAGACGATCCTGGTCACGGGCGCCGGACAGGGCAATGGACGCGCGATCGCTCTCGGCATGGCCGCTGCCGGGGCACGCATTCTGTGCGCCGACCTGAACGCCGACACCGCGGCTGATACCGCGCAGGCCTGCGGCGCGGACGCCCGCTCCTTTGCCATCGACATCTCGGACCGCGACAGCGTGCTTGCCGCGGCGGCGGAAATTGAGTCGTCCTGCGGCCCGATCGACTGCCTGGTCAACAATGCGGGCATCCTGCTCAGGGGCCGCGTCGAGGAAGACCCCGACATCGAGAAGTGGAAGAAGACCTTCGCGGTCAATGTGACCGGAACCTATTCGGTCGCCATGGCGTTTCTGGATCAGCTCAAGGCGACCAGGGGTTCGATCATCAATATCGGGTCGATCCAGTCCTTCGTCGCCACCCCGAACTCCACCGCCTACACCGCCTCCAAGGGCGCGGTCCTGCAGATGACGAAATCCCTTTCCGTCGAGCTTGCGCGCTACGATATACGGGTGAATGGAATCGCCCCCGGCGTGATGCGCACGCCGATGACGGTGGAGACGCTGTCCAACGAGAAGGCGTCGACCGCGCTGCTGAACCATATTCCCATGGGCCGCGCGGGCGAGCCGGAAGAACTCGCCGGACCTGCGGTGTTTCTGGCTTCGAGATTGGCGAGCTATGTCACGGGTGTTATGCTGCCCGTCGACGGAGGGTATCTGTCTGTTTGATGAATCTGGCGGGAAGTTACATTGAGAACACTGGGGTCCAAGGGCGAGGTTACCGAAAAGCTGCTGCGCGAGGCCGGCATACGCCTGATCGCGCGGCACGGCTATGACGCGGTCAGCCTCAGGCATCTTGCAAAGGAAGTCGGAATTCAGGCCGGTTCCCTCTACAACTACATCAGCAACAAGCAGGACTTTCTGCATGCGCTGATGGGCGACATCATCCGCGACCTGAACAGCGACATGGAACAGGCGATGGCGGGTCTGGAAGACCCGCTCGAAATGCTTCGCGCCTTTATCCGGGTGCACATTCTGTTCCACACCAAGCGCAAGGACGAAGTCTTCATCGGCAATATGGAGCTGCGCAGCCTTACCGAAGAAAACCGGGCCGACATCGTGAAGATGCGCGACGAATACGAGGACCGGCTGGACCACATTCTGAAGAAGGGTCAGGAAAGCGGCATCTTCAGATTTTCGAACCGCCGCACCGTCCGCCTCGCCCTGTTCGCCATGCTCACCCAGATCGCCAACTGGTACAGCCCGAAGGGCAAGGAAAGCATCAGCTCCATCACCGAAGAATATATCGACCTCGCCGTCGCCATGCTGCGCGTGCCGGAAGAGCACCTGATGGAAGCGGCATAGGCGCCCGCCGGATCAGCGGACACCGATAGCCCTGATCAGTTGCGGAAGCGGCTCAGACTTCCGGCGTGCATGACCTTTCCGGGCAGGGTATGGCCGAACATGGCCTCGGCCATGCGCGCGGTTTCAATCAGCGCGTCGAGGTCCACGCCCGTGCTGATGCCCATTTCCTCACACATGAAGACGATATCTTCGGTGCAGACATTGCCGGCCGCGCCCTTGTGATCGGCAAACGGACAGCCGCCGAGCCCGGCGGTCGAGCTGTCGAACTGGTCGACCCCCATGCACAGGGCGGCATAGACGTTCGGCATTCCGGTGCCCCTTGTGTCGTGCAGATGCAGCCCGACCCGCAGATCGGGGTAGCGTTCCCGCAGCGCGCCGACCCTTTCCTCGATATCGCGCGGCGTCGCGAAACCCACCGTATCGGCAAGATAAATGCCCTTGAGCGGCTGCGAATACTCCTTCGCCAGTTCCACGATCCTGGCCGCCATGTCCATCACCCGGTCGATCGGCACATGACCTTCATAGGTGCATCCGAAGGCCGTCATGATGTAACCCCACTCAAGCGCGATATCGTGAGCGCGGTAGGTCTCCAGCCATTTGCGTTGCTCGTCGAAGGTCTGTTCGATGTTCTTGTTGGTGTTCTTGATCGAAAAGGTCTCGGATGCCGTGACGCGCAGCGACCCCATGATATCGAGCGGCAGGGTGAGCGCGCGCTCCAGTCCCTGCTGGTTCAGCCAAAGCCCGGTATAGCGAACGCCGTCGCGCTTGGGGATGGCGCGAGCGACCTCGTCCGCGTCGGCCATGCTCGGCACCCGCTTGGGGTTGACGAACGACACGCAGTCGATCTGCTTGAGACCGGTCGCGGCAAGAGAGTCGATCAGCTCCACTTTCTGATCCACCGTCAACTGCGCCTTCTCGATCTGGATGCCTTCGCGCGGGCCTTCTTCGTGCAGATGTATGGCCTTCGGAAAGTCGCTCATTGTTTTATGCCCTTGCATCTCGATTTGTAAACTAACGTATGTTTGTATATGACATTGAGGCGTTTTCTTCAAGCCTTGTTCCCGTCAGGGTGCTAGGATCGAAGGATGGATGGAGGAAGCTTTGGGTATCATCAGTCAAACGCACGGACCTGTGGCTTGGGTGTCGATCGACAGGCCGGCCAAGCTGAATGCGATCGATCCCGAGACGCATGAGGCGCTGGCCGCGCTCTGGCCGGAACTGGAGGCCGACGATCAGGTGCGGGTCATCGTTCTGACCGGGACGGGAGAGCGGTCCTTCTGCGCCGGGGCCGACATCGGAACCTTTCTGCCGTATCTGGCATCGGCGATCGAGGCGGGCAACGACCCGCAGCATTTCTGCGGCCTGACCAACCGGCGGCTGGGCAAACCGCTGATCGCCGCGATCAACGGCGACGCCATGGGCGGCGGGCTTGAACTTGCGCTGGCCGCAGATATGCGGATCGCCTCCGATCATGCGCGGTTCGCGCTGCCCGAAGTGCGGATCGGCGCGATGGCGGGCGCCGGCGGCGTTACCCGGCTGAGACGCATGATCCCGCCCGCCGTCGCCGAACACATGATCCTGACCGGAGAGCCGATCGGCGCCGCGCGCGCCTGCGAGATCGGCCTGGTCTCCGAGATCGTGCCGGGGGCGGAGCTTGCGGCGCGGGTGTCACAGATCGCCCACCGCATCGCCGCCATGCCGCCACAGACGATCCGCGCCTGCCGGGAACTGGCCGACGACGACCACCTGCCGATCGACGCCGCGCTCGAAAATGAACGGGCGGCCTTCCGCACCCTGATGCATTCGCAGGTGCTGCGCGACAATCTTGCGCGGTTCTCGCAGGAGCGGACCCGCATGTTCAGCGGATCGGAATAATACCAAGGACCGATGGGCGGCAGCCTGCCGCGCCGGACGGTCGGGCCCGGCGCGGCAGGCAGATCTAGATCAGATCCTTGATGTTCTCTTCCACGAATTTCGTGTGAAGCCGATCCGCCCGAAATTCCGGATGCCGGACGAGATTTCGCAGAAACGCGACATTCGTCCTCAGCCCTTCGAATTCGATTGCGTCGAGCGCCTCGGTCAGCCGGTCAATCGCCCGATCGCGGTCTTCCCCCCAGGCGATCACCTTCATCACCAGGCTGTCGTAATAGGGCGTGATCGCGTCACCTGCCTCAAACCCCGTATCGACTCGGATATCAGGCAGATCCGGCAGGCGCAGCCCTTCGATCTTGCCGGGGCTGGGGATGAACTGCTTGTCGGGGCGTTCCGCGCAGACCCGCACTTCGATTGCGTGGCCATGGTCGCGGACGACCTCCTGCGTCAGCTCCCGCGACAGGTCCTCGCCGAGGGCCTGCCTGATCTGCAGCTGCACAAGATCCAGGCCGGTGATCATCTCGGTAACGGGATGTTCGACCTGCAGGCGGGTGTTCATCTCCATGAAGTAGAACGCACCGGTCTCGTCGTCGTAGAGATATTCGACCGTGCCCGCGCCGACATAATTTGTGGCTTTGGCCAGCGCGACGGCCGAATCCAGCATGCCCTGCGCCGCTGTCGGATCGAGACGTCTCGGGCGGGCCTCCTCGAGGATTTTCTGGTAACGCCGCTGGGCGGAGCACTCGCGATGCCAGAGATGCACCGCCCCCTCGCCGCCGAAGCCGAAGACCTGCACCTCGATATGGCGAGCACGGCGAACGAGCTTTTCCAGATAGACGGATGGGTCCGAAAACGCCCGCTCGGCCTGTGCCGAGGTGGTCTGCACGGCGGCCACCAGCTTGTCGGCCGTTTCGACCGGGCGCAGGCCGATCCCGCCCCCTCCCCCGGCCGCCTTGACCAGCACCGGAAAGCCGATCTGTTCGCCCGCGGCGAGAATTCCCTCCGCATCCGCGGGGTCCAGTTTCGGCGTGCCCTCCAGAACCGGCACGCCGGCGCCCCGGGCCACGGCGCGCGCCTCGTTCTTGTCCCCCATCATCCGGATCGTCTCCGCCGACGGCCCGATAAAGGCGATGCCGGCGCGCTCGCAGGCATCGGAAAAGCCGGTGTTCTCCGACAGGAAACCGTAGCCGGGATGGACGGCGGCGGCGCTGACGCGCTTGGCGACATCCAGTATCCGCCCGGCATCAAGGTAGCTTTCCGTCGGCCGCGCGGGGCCGATCTCGTGCGCTTCGTCAGCGAGGCGCACGTGCAGCGCGGTCTTGTCCGCCTCGGAATAGACGGCGACGGCCTCATACCCCATTTTCTGCACGGAACGGATGATGCGGCAAGCGATCTCGCCACGGTTGGCGATGAGAATCTTCTTGGTCATGTTCTACCTCGTGACGTCAGAACGAGCGGGGGAAACCGAGCCAGCGTTCGGCGATCATGTTCAGCGACATGTTCTGGTTGAGCGGCGCGAAGGAATAGAGCCGGACATCGCGATAATAGCGCTGAATCGGCAGATCCATATCGAAGCCGGCGCCCGCGAAAATCTCCATCCCGGTATCGGTGCAGTCCACGGCAGCACGGGCCGACGCCCATTTCGCCATCGAGCTCAGCACGTCCGTCGCCTCGCCGGCCTCATCGCGGCGGGCGGCTTCCATCACCATTGACCAGGCGGATTCGACGGCGATGCCGGCCACCGCCAGCTGGTGCTGGACGGCCTGGAACTGGCCGATCGGCCGCCCGAAGGCCTGACGGTCGGCGGCATAGTCGCGCGTGACCTCGATCGCGCCCCGGCCGATGCCGACGGCCACCGCGGCCGCGTTGATTCGTTCGCCGTTGAGCGTCGCGACCACCTGCGGAAAGCCGTTGTCGAGCTGACCGAGGATGGCATCGCCCGGCACGCGGACATTGTCGAGCGACAGCGCATTGGTGTCGTAGCCATTGATCGCCATCGTGTTCAGCTCCGTGGCCGAGACGCCTTCGGCGCGCGTGGGAACGAGGAACATGGACAGGCCCCGGCTGCGATGCTCGCCCGTGCGGGCAAGGACGACCATGATGTCGCTGGTCGAAGCGCCGCTGATCCACATCTTGTTGCCGGAAATCAGCCAGTCGTCGCCGTCGCGCATGGCCTTGGTCTTCATCGAGGCCAGAATATCCGTGCCGCCGCCGGCTTCGGTCAGGCAGAAGGAGGCCTTGGTCTGCCCCTTGAGCAGCGGCGCCAGATATTCCGCCTTCTGCGCATCGCTGCCGTTTTCCTTGATGATGCGCGTGATCATGTAATGCACGACCATGAAGACCGCCATCGAGGTTGCCTTGCGCCCGAGCACCTCGAGCACGATGGCCTGTTCCACGACACCGCCGCCGCTGCCCTCCATTTCTTCCGGTATGCCGATGCCCATGATGCCCAGTTCGGCAAGGGCGGCGTGCAGATCCGCGTCGAAGGTCTTGGCATTGTCGAGCCGCTGAACCTTGGAGACCGGAGAGACGCGATCGATCGTTCCCTCCAGGGCCTCGCGCAGCATTTCCTGTTCGGGTGTGACGTTTGTGAGTTGGGGCAGCATTTCGACCTCCTTGGCGCCTATTCTCAGGCATGATTATCTGTTTGACAAAAGAACGGCTGTTTGTTTTTATACGCGAGGAGGAAGCGATGATCAAGATTACATACAGCATATTCGCAAGAAAGGATCTGGCTCTCGATATTGTTCGCTCCAGATGGATGGACGATCACGGGGGCATGGTGCGTCGCTTTTCCCAAAAGCTTCGGCTGGCGCGCTACGTCCAGACCCTGCGAACGCCGCACAGGCTTGAGGGCGTGATGGCCGCCTCCAGAAACCAGCCAGCGCAATACCCGTTCGGCATGGCCGAACTCTACTGGCAAAGCCGGGAAGACCTGGAATGGTCCTTCACCGACGAGGAGGCGCGCGAATGCTACCGCCAGCTTCTGGAGGACGAGAAGCGGTTCGCCGAACGGACGGAGTGGATGCCCTGGATCGGGGCTGAACATGTGGTCATAGACGGAGAGATTACCCATGGATGAACGCGACCTGTTCGGTCCCGTCACAATCGGCGGCATCGAACTGAAGAACCGGATCGCGATGGCGCCGATGACCCGCAGCCGCGCGGATTTCGAGGGAAATGTCAGCCCGCTTGCCGCCGAATATTATGCGCAGCGGGCGTCGGCGGGGCTGGTCATCACCGAGGCCATCGGCATCAGCCCGCAGGCGCATGGCTATCCGTTCACGCCGGGCATCTGGTCGGCCGAGCAGCGTGCGGCATGGCGCGCCGTAACCGATGCGGTCCATGCGGCGGGCGGGCATATCTGCGCGCAGCTCTGGCATGTCGGGCGGGTCTTCTCGAAGCGCAACAACCCGCTCGGTCTGGATGCGCTCGGGCCGTCAGCGGTGGCGCCGGCCTTCAAGATATTCACCAAGAGCGGGGTCGAGGATATCGCAACGCCCCGGCCGATGACCGCCGAGGACATTGTGCAGACGATCGAGGATTTCGCCACCGCCGCATTTGCAGCACTCGAAGCGGGCTTTGATCTGGTCGAACTGCACTGCGCCAATGGCTACATCATCGAACAATTCCTGTCCGACGAAGCCAATCAGCGCACCGACGCCTATGGCGGTTCCCGGCAGGCCAGGCTCAAGTTCTTCTCGGATATCCTGGACGCCATCCGCGCCAGAGCGGGTGACCTTTCCCGGATCGGCATCCGTCTGTCGCCGTTTGGCGATTTCAACGGCATCCGCCACAGCGACCCCATGGGCGTATTCCGCGATGTGCTGGGGCTGATCGAAAATCAGGGGCTTGCCTATCTGCACATCATCGAGCCTTCGATTTCCGGCGATGGAAGCCGGCGCGTGGCCGGCGAAGCCGAAGCGCCGGACGTCCTCGCCATTGCGCGGTCAGCGTTTTCGGGCCCGATCATCGCCTGCGCCGACTACGACCACGCCCGCGCGCAAGATGCCATCCGCACGAACCGCGCCGACATGATCGCCTTCGGGCGCCCCTATATCTCGAACCCCGACCTTGTCGAACGCCTGAAGGCGGGCGTCGCGCTTGCCGAATACGACCGGTCGACTTTCTACACCCGCGGCGCAAAAGGATATGTCGATTATCCCCGCGTGCTTTCCGCGAAAGCAGATGCCAACACCTGACGCAGAGGAGTAATGCAATGGAAAAGGTAGTGCCAATCGTCACGCGGGCTGGAGCCGAGGACAAGAGAACCGCGCAGTCGGATGACTGCGTGCGGGTCTCGGGGGTCAGCCCGCAACACACCCCCGCCACCAAGATCTGGTTCGGCAAGGTTTCCAACGAACCAGGTCATCGCTCGCCGCCGCATCACCACAAGGAGTGCGAGACGGGCGGCTACGTGCTGAAGGGTCATGGCCGGATCTATTTCGGCGAGGACTACAAGGAATATACCGACATGTACGAGGGCGATTTCGTCTTCGTTCCGCCGTTCATGCCGCATGTCGAGGTCAATATGAGCACCACGGAAGAGCTGATCTGGCTGACCTGCCGGACCCCCGACAATCTGGTCGAAAACCTTCCGGATGTGCCGGACGAACAGCTTGAAGGCTACCGCCGGTCCTGACCGCGTCCCTGGAGATCACCATGCAGAACGCCACTCCACTCTCGCAAGGCCTGCCCGGCACGCTCGCCCGATCCTTCGGCGCCATCGTTCTCGGCTCCATCCTGATGACCCTTGCGGCCAAGTACCAGGTGCCCTTCTACCCGGTGCCCATGTCGCTTCAGACGCTTGTCGCCATTGGCATCGGCTTCGCCTTCGGCCCGGTTCTCGGGTCGCTCTCGGTCCTCTTCTACCTCGTCGAGGGCGCATTCGGGCTTCCGGTCTTTGCCAACGCGCCCGAACGCGGGATCGGGCTTGCTTACATGATGGGGCCGACCGGGGGCTATCTCGTCGGCTTCGTGCTGGCGGCGGCGACCGCGGGACTGCTGTCGGGCAGGCTCCGCGTCAGGCGCTACTGGTCCGCGCTGGTCGTGGCGCTTGCCGCCGGGGCCATCGTGTATCTTCCCGGCCTTGCGTGGCTCGGCGCGCTTATCGGCTATGACAGAACGCTGCTGGACGCCGGGTTCTACCCTTTCCTGCCGGGCGATCTCATCAAGGCCGGCATCGCGGCGCTGGTCTATGTTCAGGCCATGCGCTTTTACGACCACAGAAAGGCGTGAGCCGCGATGCGACTGCTGAGCTACAAAACGACTGACGAGGCCCCCGACTTCGGCGTGCTGACCGCCGATGGTCAGGGCGTCGTCAGCCTTTCCTCCCATGCCCCGTCCCTGAAGACCTTTCTGGGACTGGACAATTGGCAGGAGATCGCGGCCGGGGCGGAAACCGCCCCGGCAACGGCCGCTCTGGCGGATCTCGTCTTTCTGCCCGTCATTCCCGACCCGGCCAAGATTTTCTGCGTGGGCGTGAACTACGCCAGCCACCTCAAGGAAACCGGGCGCGACCTGCCCGAAAAGCCGATGATCTTCACCCGGTTCGCGCAGTCGCAGACGGGACACGACCAGCCGATCATCCGACCGGCCGCCTCCGAGAAACTGGATTTCGAGGGCGAGCTTGCCGTCATCATCGGGTCGCATCTGCGTTACGCGCCCCCGGAGGCAGCGCTTGCCGCCGTTGTCGGATACAGCTGCTACAATGATGGCAGCATCCGGGACTGGCAGCGCCACACGACGCAGTTCACGCCCGGCAAGAACTTCCCCTCAACCGGCGCCTTCGGTCCCTGGATGGTGACGCGCGAGGCGTTCGGCGCAGTCGGCCCGCAGAGGATCGTGACGCGGCTGAATGGCGCGGTGATGCAGGACGGCCGGCTCGACGATCTCATTTTCGACGTCGGCCATCTGGTCTCCTACATGTCGTATTTCTGCGCCCTGGAACCGGGAGACGTCATCATCACCGGCACAACCGGTGGCGTCGGCGCCTTCCGCAATCCCCCGGTCTGGATGAAACCCGGCGATATCGTCGAGGTCGAAATCGACGGCATTGGCGTGCTGCGCAATCCGGTGGAGGCCGAAGCGCCCTTGCGGAACGCGGTCTGGTGATGAGCGCGCGCGAACAGGCAGCCGGACCGCTTCTTGCCGGCAAGGTGATCCTGATCACAGGGGGCGCATCCGGGATCGGCCGGGCCGCCGCGATCCTGGCCGCGCGCGAAGGGGCGCGGGTCTTCATCGCCGACCTTGATCTCGCCGGCGCGCGCACCACCCGGGCCGAGATCGAGGCGGAGGGCAGCGCTGCGGAGGCGCTGCGGGTGGACCTTTCGGATGCCTCCACGATTTCCGCGATGATTGCGCATGTGATGGCGGCGGCCGGTCGTCTTGACGGCGCGGTCAACGCCGCCGGCATCGGCGTCGGCGCCGTGGGGTCGGCCGGACAGAAGGTCGGCGAAATCGCGCCGGATGCCTGGAGCCGGATGCTCGACATCAACCTGACGGGCGTGTGGCGTTCGATGAAGGAGGAGCTCAGGGTCATGAAGGCGGGCGGCGCGATCGTCAACATGGCCTCGGTTGCCGGGCTGATGGCCTTCCCCAATGCCGGCGCCTATGTGGCGGCAAAACATGGGGTGATCGGTTTGACCAGGGCCGCGGCGGTCGATTACGGGCCTTCGGGGATAAGGATCAACGCCCTGTGTCCCGGCTATACCGACACGCCCCTCGTCGCGCATGTCCCGCCTGCCGCCCGCGCCGCGCTGAGCGCCAGAATTCCGCTGCGCCGGCTGGCCGAACCGGAGGAGATTGCAATTCAGGCGTTGTGGATGGTGTCCGACCGCGCCTCCTATCTGAACGGCGCGGCGCTGGCCGTTGATGGCGGCCACACCGCATGTTGACCGGGTTCCGCCGCCGGAGAGGACGGCGGGCATCACAGGCGGTCCGACGCGGATAACGGGTTTCTGACGTGTCAATGAAACTGTGCAGACTGTAGAGGAGACATAAGCACATGATAGGCAAGCTTAAAACGGCAGCGATCGCTTCCGCTATTTTCATGATGTCGGGTCAGGTCATGGCTGAGGAGGTCACGATAAAACTGTCCTACAACAATCCCGATACCACGCTGGCATGGCAGAGCGTCTATGAGCCTTACGCCCGGGACCTGGAGACCCTGAGCGACGGGCGCATCAAGGTGGACAGATATCCGAACGGCGTTCTGCACCATGTGACCGAGGGCTTCAAGGCTCTGGCGTCCGGGATCGTCGATGTCGCTCCTGCCTACCCCGTTTACATGGCCTCGAGCTTTCAACTGATCCATGCCATGGATCTGCCCTACGTCCTCCCGGACAGCAATATCGCCGCCGGCCGGGTCGTGAACGAAGAATACGCCGACTACATGCGCCCGGAATATGAAAAGATGGGCATCTACCTGGCCTTCGCCGGCACAACAGCGACTTACGATATACTCGCCGATGTGCCGATCAACACGCTGGAAGACCTGAAGGGCCTCAAGATCCGCGCGGCCGGAACGACCGCCACCGAGATCGTCACGCGCCTCGGCGCGGTTCCGGTGAACATTTCGGTCGCCGATGCCTATTCCGCGCTGCAGAGCGGGGTTGTCGACGGCGCGTTCCTGGCGCCCGGTGATATGGAGGCCTACAACCTTCACGAACAGGCCCAGCATCTCTACAGAACACGCGCCGCGCGGGTTTTCGTCGCCATCGGCATGCGCAAGGACATGTATGATGGCCTTCCCGAGGACCTGCAGAATGTCTTCAAGGAGGCCGGCAACAATGCCATGATCAACATGGCGGAGATGTACGAACAACTCACATCCGAAGGGCTCGAGAAGATGGCAGCCGAAGGCGTGACCATTGTCGAACCGTCAGCAGAGGACAGGGCCGAGATCCGCCGCCGGCTGGATCCGATGATCGGCGAGTTCCGCGAGAAGAACAAGGACTTGCAGGATCCGTCGGTGGACGAGGTGCTTTCCTCCCTCGCCGCACTTTCGGCGGAATACGGTGACCTTTCGGACGAGGAAGTCCTGACGATCTGGAAGAACGATCCGATCGAAAACTTCCTGCCGTGATCGGCCGCTGAAACTGCACAGGAATGAACAGGGCGGCGACGTCAATGTTCACAAAACGCAAGGGAACGCGTTTGCCCCGCCAAGCGCGCGCGTTCCCTGACCGAATGAATCCCCTGCCGGTCTCACTGCCAACAGGCGCAGTGCAACAGCGCAGGGAAATAGCTGGTGGCACTGGTCAAAAGGGAAATGTCATGCACCCACTTGAAGACGTCAAGGTAATCGACTTCAGTTTTCATCTGCCGGGACCCATGGCAAGCCTCATCCTGTCGGAAGCCGGCGCCGATGTCGTCAAGGTCGAACGACCCGGCACCGGCGATGAATTGCGCATGATTCCGCCTTTCTCAGGCGAGGAAAGCCTGAGCTTCGCCATGCTCAATCGCGGCAAGAAATCGGTCTGTGTCGACCTCAAGGACCCGCGTGCTTTTGGCATGCTGGAACCCCTGCTTGCCGAAGCGGATGTGCTGATCGAGCAGTTCCGGCCCGGCGTGATGGAAAGACTGGGATTCGGCTACGACGCGATCCGCGCGGTCAACCCGGGCATCGTCTACTGTTCGATCACCGGCTACGGGCAGACCGGTCCGGCGCGCATGAAGGCCGGTCACGACCTCAATTACTGCGCGGAGACGGGACTGCTTTCCCTGTCGGGCGACCGCTCCGGCCGGCCCACGGTGCCCCAGGTCACCATTGCCGACATCGCCGGCGGCAGCTATCCGGCGGTCATGAACATCCTTCTGGCCCTGCGCAAGAAGGAGAAGACCGGCGACGGCTGCCATCTCGACATCTCCATGACCCGCAACCTTTTCGCGCTGCAATACTGGGCGGTGGGCGAGACCGCTTTCCACGGAAAGCCGCCCGCCCCTTCCGACGCGCTGCTGACGGGCGGGTCACCGCGCTACGCCATCTACGAGGCGGGCGACGGACATTATCTCGCCGCCGCGCCGATCGAGGACCGTTTCTGGCAGCGGTTCTGTGAATTGATCGAACTCCCCGAGGAATACAGGGATGACGCGCAGGATCCCGAGCGGACGCGGTCCGCGGTCGCCGCAATCATAGCGCAGGCGCCGGCGGATCACTGGGACAGCCTGCTCGGCGCGGATTGTTGCTGCGCGAAAGTCCGCAACATGGAAGAAGCGATGGCGGACCAGCATTTCGCCGCGACGGGAACCTTCGATCGCAAGGTGGTAACCCGCGACGGCCGCACCCTCACAGGCACGACGGTTCCGATCGACAGCGCGCTATCGGTATCATCCGAAAGCCTGCACGCGCCAAAGCTCGGCGAGCAGAACAGCCTGCTCCTCCAGTCCGGGCCAAAGGACGACTAGCTTTTCGGGGGCAAAAGCTCGCGGAGCATCTCGGAGACCCGATCACGGAAGTCGGGCGCGCGCTTTTGCAGAAAACTTTCAACGCCCTCCCTGGCGTCCGACGAGCGCGACCGCGCCTTGAGCAGCCGGCTCTCTTCGAGATGCGCGGCCATGGGGGTCTCGGACATCGACTGTGTCCATAGAAGACGCCTGGTCAGCGCCACCGAAACCGGAGCGGTTTCCGCAGTCTGAGCGCGCGCGTACTCTATTGCGGCGGAAACGACCTGCTCTTTCGGAAGAACGGCGCGCACCAATCCCTTTTCGAGCGCTTCCGCCGAAGAAATGCTCCTTCCGGAGAGGCACCAATCCAATGCCGTTGCCATGCCCACCGCCCTTGGCAGGAACCAGTTGGCCGCGCCGTCGGGAACGATGCCGCGGCGCGTGAAGGGATAGGCGAACTTTGCATCGTCGCTGCAAAACCGCGCATCAGCCGGCAGAACCAGCGTCGCGCCAAAGCCGATGGCCGCACCATTGATCGCCGCGATCACCGGTTTCCGGCATTCCAGAAGACGCATGGTGACAACGCCGCCGAGATCGCGGTCCGCATCCGGATCGAATGCGCTATCCGGGCTATTCGCGGCATCGAAGAACGGCGCCGAACCACTGAGATCGGCACCGGCACAGAAGGCGCGTCCGGCTCCGGTGATGACGATGGCGCGGATGCCGTCGTCACGATCGGCGCTGTCGACCGTTTCGATCAGGCGGAGGGTCATGGCCCGCGTGACGGCGTTCAGCTTCTCGGGCCGGTTCAAGACGATGATGCCGATATCGCCATCATGCTTGAGGACGACCAAGCCGTCGCCCTTTCGGCCGCTCTCAGCCATAGACGAACAGAATTTCCGAGATCATGGCGGGCTTTGGTGCGCCCTCCAGTTCGAAGGTCACGCCATAGGTTACCCTCAGGCCGGCCGGGGTTTCCTCGGTCTCCTTCAGGGTCAGCACCAGCCTCACACGGCTGTCCACGGGCACGGCGGCGAGGAAGCGCGTCTTGTTCGAACCGTAGTTCAGGATACGATCGGATTTCACCTCCAGTATCTGCGGCATCAGCGTGCCGAGAAGGGACATAAGAAGGTAGCCGTGGGCGATCGTCTTGCCGCCCGGGGCTTCCCGCTTGGCGCGTTCGACATCAACATGAATCCACTGGTGATCGCCGGTTGCCTGCGCGAAAGCGTCGATGGTTTCCTGCGTGATCGTCATCCATTCGCTTGGCTCGAACGTGGTTCCGGCCAGATTGACCAATTCCCGGGGGGACGAAAAATGCTGCATCTTGATACCTTCAATTGACCTGTCGTGAATTGTTCGCCCAGTAGGGTTCTCGTAGGACGCGCTTCAGGATCTTGCCTGCGGCGTTTCGCGGAAGCGCATCGACAAAGTCGACACTCTTGGGAATCTTGTAGCCGGCCAGACGCTTGCGGGCGAAGGCAAGCAGGTCCGCCTGCGTCAGCTCGGAATCAGGGGCCCTGACGACGATCGCCTTGACGGCCTCTCCCCAGCGCTCGTCCGGAACCCCGATGACGGCGACGTCGCTGACGCCGGGACAATCCGCCAGAACATTCTCGACCTCGGCGGGAAAGACATTCTCGCCGCCCGTCACGACCATGTCCTTGATCCGGTCATGGACGTAGAGAAAGCCCTCTTCGTCGGCGTAGCCGGCATCGCCGGTGTGGAACCAGCCGCCGCGCTTGACGTGGCGGGTCTCCTCCTCCATTCCCCAATAGCCTGCAAAAACGGGCGCGCCCCTGACGACAATCTCGCCAATCTCGCGTGGGGCGGCATCGGTACCGTCCTCGCGAACGATCTTGACGTCCATCAGCGGCGCGGCCCGGCCGACGGAGCGCTGCCGCTCGGCGGAGCCGGTCTCGAAATCCTCCGTCGACAGGACCGTGCCGACGGAAGCGGTTTCCGTCATGGCGAAGAGCTGGATCAGGTCGCATCCGAAGACCGCCTTCGCGCGCCGGAACACGCTTTCGGAAATCGGCGATCCGCCATAGGTGATCGTGCGGAGCCTGGAGAAGTCCATCTTGGCGCAGCGTTCGTGTTCGAGGCAGAATTGCAGCACCGAGGGCACGACCCCCATCCGGTTCAGGGGCCATTTTTCAAACGCATCGAAGATGGTGTCCGGGTGGGCGTCGGCCACGATCACCATATGCCCGCCGTGATGCAGGATATGGAGACCGGATTGCGCCCCGCCCACATGGAAGAACGGCAGGCACATCAGGGCCGTCTCATTGTCGGACCAGGGCCCGTAAGCCCCGGCATCGCCGGATTTCAGGGATGCGACGATATTGTCGTTGGAGAGCTGGACGCCCTTCGGCCTGCCCGTGGTTCCGGACGTGTAGATCTGTATCACAATCGCCGAACCGTCGACGGCAAGTCGGGGATCGGTGTCGGGGCTGTCGCCGACCCACTCTGCTATCGACCCTGGATCATCGCCGGAAGAAAGCGCCACAAGGTCGAGACCGTCGATCAGCCCCTGCAACTCGCGCGACGTGGCGGCATATTCCGGCGTGTGAAACAGCAGCTTCGCGCCACTGTCAGCGAGGATCTGCTGGAGCTCGAATGCCGTCAGCCGCCAGTTGAGCGGCACCAGCGTCACCTGCGACTTGGCGCAGGCGAAATAGAGCTGGGTGAAGAAATCGGTATTCTTGCCGAGATAGGCAATTCTGTCTCCGGCGCGAAATCCTTTCGCCAGAAGCGCCTGGGCGAGCCTGCTGGTTTCATGGTCGAGCCCGGCGTAGGAATGCGTCGTTTCGCCAAAGCTGACCGCCGGCGCCTCGGGTTTCACCTTGCCGAAATGGCGGACGATGTCCGCGACCTCGCGAATGTCGTAAGAGGGCGCCGATCTCATGATTTGCCTCCCTGCTCTTCCACCGGTGTGAAGCAAGGCGCCAGACCGCCCGCAAGCTCCCGGAAGGTGAGCTGCACCTTTTGATCGATGCGCAAAGCATCGAGATCGCAATCGACGATATTGGTCAGCAGACGCGGCCCTTCCTCAAGGGTTACGAAGGCGATCGCATAGGGTTCGGCGCCGCGGCGTGTAACGCTCACGGCATAGATATGCCCAGCCCCACTGCATTCCTGCCAGGATTGATTGGTGCCGAAACACTCCGCGCAGTGCGGTCGCGGATAATAGTTTGCAGAACCGCAATCGTCGCAGACCCGGATGATCAACGATCCGGATTCAGACCTCCAGTAGGGCGGAGTGTCGCGGTCAGGTTGAAGCATGGTGTCGGTCATCGCTCATACCCTTTCCAGAACCAGCGTCGCGCTGCCGTGACGGGTGCCGAGATATCCCCCGGTCCCGTGGGCCAGCGCCAGATCGCAATTGCGCACCTGGACGGCGGGATGCGCCTCGCCGCGCAACTGCCGAACGGCTTCGAGGATCTTGATCATGCCGCCCCGATTGGCGGGATGATTGTTGCAGAGCCCGCCGCCATCGGTGTTCACCGGCAACCTCCCCGTGCCGGAGATGAGCCCGCCATCGGCCACGAAGCGTCCGCCTTCGCCCTTTGCGCAGAAGCCGAGATCCTCAAGCGTGATGAGAACCGTGATGGTGAAGCTGTCATAGATGGAGGCGTATTTGATGTCGGCCGCCGTGACCCCGGCCTCCGCATAGGCCTCCGCGCCCGAACGGACGCCGCCGGAAAAGGTCAGGTCGACCTTGCCGTTCGACAGGTGCTTGACCGCTTCACCGGAGCCCTTCACCCGCACCAGCGGACGCTTGAGGCTTTTCGCCACCTCCGCCGACGTGACGATCACCGCGCCTCCGCCATCGCTGACAACACAGCAATCCAGACGGTGGAGCGGGTCGGCGATGATCGGCGATGCCAGGACCTCTTCCACGGTCACGGGCTTCGGCAGCATTGCATGTGGATTGTGTTGCGCATGCTGCGACGCGGCGACCTTGATCCAGGCCAGCTGCTCGCTGGTGGTGCCGAACTCGTGCATGTGCCGGTTCGCGCACATGCCGTAGATATTGGCGATCGTGGGCCTGAAGGGAAGTTCGTAGGGCACGTCCGGGGTTTCGGGGTCGGAACCGAACCGTCCCTCGGCCGCCGGCGCAATGCCCGTGCGGGGCTTGCCGGCCTGGGTGATCAGGCCGATCGTGCATTTGCCGGCCGCGATCGCGCGGGCCATGTGGGCGACCTGGATGAGGTAGGATGAGCCGCCGGTCTCGGTCGTGTCGACATAGCGCGGATTGATGCCGAGATACTCGACCATCGACAGCGGACCGAGCCCCGGCGCATCGCCGGCGCAGGCGTAACCGTCAATGTCCTGGATTGTCAGCCCCGCATCTTCCAGCGCGCCGCGCGCGACTTCGGCGTGGAGTTGCGCGATTGTCTGGGTATCGGCCTTTCGTATCGGGTGCTCATAGGCGCCGACAATGTAGCCGGAATCGGAAAGTTTCATCTCATGGTACCACTTCTTGGAAGGAAGCTGGGGGGACGCTTGTTGATGAAGGCCTCGACGCCTTCCCGGAAGTCCCCGGAAGCAACGGCTTCCCGTTGCATCAGATCTTCGAGAGCGATCTGCTCCTCGAAGCATGTATCGTAAGTTCGCCAGTACAGTTCACGTGTCCGGCGAAGGGCGTTTGAAGGCCCGGAAGCGATCATATTCGCGATCTCGATCGCCCGCGGCAGCAGGTTGTCGTGCGCGACGACCTCGGCCGCCATTCCCCAGTCGAGCGCCGTCGTCGCCGTAACCCGCTCGCCGGTCAGCGACATCAGATTGGCGCGCGGGCGTCCGATGGCGCGCGGCAGCAGCCAGGTGGCGCCGCAATCGGGCACCAGCCCGATATTGCGGAAGGCCTGCTGAAAATAGGCGTTTTCCGAAGCGATCAGAATGTCGGCCATCAGGGCGAGCGACATGCCGGCCCCAACGGCCGGACCATTGACCGCCGCGACGATTGGAACGGGAAAATCGCGCAGCCGACGCAGGATCGGGTGATAGACGGTCTCAAGCACGGACTGGTCGGGATCGCTGCCTGCCTCGTTGAGATCGGCGCCCGCACAGAAGCCCCGGCCCTCGCCGGTGACGACAAGGCAACGAACATCGGCGTCTTCCGCCGTCGCGCGCAAAACGCTCCGCAGTTCCGTCAGAAGATCGAGCGAAAGGGCGTTCAGGCGATCCGGAGCGTTCAGCCTCAGAACCGCGATGCTGCCCTTCATCTCAAGCTTCACCAGGGCGCCGGTCATTTGAGACCCCGGCTGAAGTTTTCGAACTGCCGTTCCTGAAAGACGGCGTTTCCGAAGGATGCGTCGAGCGCAATGAGACGCTTCAGATACCGGCCGACGGCCATTTCATGGG
The DNA here is from genome assembly GCF_053484255.1 of Martelella sp. FLE1502. Classification (NCBI taxonomy): domain Bacteria; kingdom Pseudomonadati; phylum Pseudomonadota; class Alphaproteobacteria; order Hyphomicrobiales; family Aurantimonadaceae; genus Martelella; species Martelella sp. FLE1502. The sequence goes on along the minus strand of NZ_JBAKFQ010000024.1, from coordinate 14,774 downwards.
TCATGCCCATGCCGCCGTGAAGCTGCAGCGCCTCCTGCCCCACGAACCGGCCGGCGCGACCGGTCGTCGCCTTTGCGGCCACCGCATAGCGCCTCGAGTATGGGCCGTTCAGTTCGCGCGCCGCGCTGGCGACCATGGCGCTGGCAAGGTCCAGCTCCATCTTCATCTCGACCGCCCTGTGCCGCAGCACCTGGAAGTCGCTGAGCCGCTGCCCAAACTGTTTGCGGTTCTGGATATATTCCAGCGTGGCTTCATAGGCGTAGCCCATGGCCCCGACGGCCTCCGCGCTTGTGAAGACGAGGCAGTGGTCGATGACGTTTTCGAGCGCGGCAGGGACATCGCTCGAAGCAGCCAGCTTTCCAAGGGCGGGGACGTCGTTGAAACGCACGGCCGAGATCGACGCCCCGTCGACCCCGTCTGCGATGTCGATCTCGCAGGCATCGGCATCGACAACATAGAGCTCCATCTCGCCTTTTTCGTCGCTTGCCGAAACGATGAGGTTCTGGCCGCGGATGTCGCCCTCAAGGTCGATCTTCGATCCGTTGAGAACAAGTTGCCCCTCATGCTCCCGAACCTTGGTCTCAGGCGCGGCGCAATCATAGCCCTTGCCGCGTTCGTAGAGCGCCGCCGACCATGCCTGTTCGCCCGCGACCAGCGGCGGCAACCAGTCCGATTTCTGCTTCTCGTCGCCGCATGCATTGATCAGTCCGGTCGCGAGAATGGCCGTCGGAAGAAAGGGGTCGGCGACAAGGTGTCGGCCGAGCAGACCGCCGACCACGGCAAGCTCTACGCCCGACGCTTCCAGGCCGCCATGGCGCTCGGGCACCAGAAGGCCCAGCAAACCCAGTTCGGCAAAGGCCGCTTGCGAGACGATCGTGCCTGGCTGGCGTTCGGTGACGGGCGGAATATTGGCCCTGAACCAGCCATCGAGGCTCGATGCCAGGATGGTTTGCTCTTCATTCAGAAGATGAAAGATCATAGCTTACCCGTTCAGTATCAGTTTCGACACGATGTTCTTCTGGGTCTCGTTCGAACCGCCATAAACGGTCGCCGCCCGGCGATAGAAATATTCCTCCAGCAGACCGGCCGCATATGCGGGAAAGGCGGGCGTGTCGTGGCCGGAGGCAGCGTCGGGATCGAACGGGATGGCATCGTAACCCAGCGCATCCACCGTCAGTTCGAGGATGGCTTGCAGCAGATTGGAGCCGCGTAGTTTCAGAATGCTCGGTTCGGCAGCGATATGCTCTGCGAGGTGTTCGCGTTCGACCGTTTCGAGCGCAAGGCTTTCCAGTGCCAGAAGCTGGATCTCCAGAGCGGCGACCTTGCGCCAAAGACAGGGGTCTGTCGGCCCGGTCGTTTCTTCGGCAAGAACCTCCTTGAGGATCGCCAGCCTGCGTTTTGATCGTCCGACATCGGCGGTCAGCACGCGTTCGTGCGCGAGCAGGAACTTGGCATAGGTCCAGCCCTTGTTTTCCTCACCGACGAGGTTCGCCGCGGGAACCCGGACGGAGTCGAGGAACACCTCGTTGAGACTGTGGCCGCCATCCAGACCGATAATCGGACGGACCGTCACGCCGGGGCTCTTCATGTCGATCAGCAGCATGGAGATGCCGGCCTGCGGCTTTCCTTCCGGATTGGTGCGCACCAGGCAGAACATCCAGTCGGCGCGGTGGGCGTCGCTTGTCCAGATCTTGCTGCCGTTCACGACGAAATCGTCGCCGTCGCGCGTTGCTCTGGTCTTGAGGGAGGCCAAGTCCGATCCGGCGCCCGGTTCGGAAAAGCCCTGGCACCAGATGTCGTCCATCGACAGGATACGGGGAAGAAACCTTTCCTTTTGCTCGTCCGTCCCGAAGGTGTAGAGGACCGGCCCGATCATCCCCAGTCCGAATGGCGAGAGTGCCGGCGCGTCGGATGCGGCGGCCTCCTCCTCGAAGATATACCGCTTGGCGGCGGACCATCCCGTTCCGCCGAACTCCTTCGGCCAGCTCGGTGCACCCCAACCGCGCGCATGCAAAATCTTGTGCCAGCGGACCACGTGTTCCTTCGGGCTATGCGAATGATACCGCGCGTGGTTGGAAAGCTCGGCGGGCAGATTGTCTCGGATGAACGACCGGACCTCTTCGCGAAAGGCAAGGTTTTCCGGCGTGTTGATGATGGACATGACGCACTCCATTGGAAAAGCCGCGCGACCACAAGATCGCGCGGCCCGCGATCAGTATTCGACGGAATCGGAAACCTCGACATAGTCCCCGTCCTGAATCTGGTAGAGATAGGAGGACTTTGTGCCCTGATGGCTCTCGGCGCTGAAGCTCATCGGCGGCGTGCCCCAATAGGACTGATAGTCCTTCACATCTTCCAGAGCGGCGAGGAACTTGTCCAGGGTGATGTCCCGCCCCGCGTTCTCGAGCGCCAGAGCGGTCACGTTCAAGGCGTTGATCGCGTTGATGGCGGTTGCGTTGATATCAGTGCCGTATCGGGAGGCGAATTCCTCCATGAAAGCCTTCGCTTCCGGGCTGGCGTCTTCATCGCTCGGCACCACGGTCGGGATCACCGCATAGAGGCCGTCGGTTCCCGGCGCTGCGGCGATGGTCGGGTCATAACTGGCAGATACCCCGACAACCGGTATGTCGAGCCCATTCTGACGCGCCGCCGTGTAGATCAGGATGGAATCCCGGCCGAGCGAACCCAATGCGAGAACCCCGCAACCCGATGATTTCAGCTGCAGCAGCTGGCTCGTGAAATCATTGTCCGTCGGCTTGTATGTCGCCGTCGCCACGATTTCGACGCCGCTTGCCTCGGCCTGATCTTCAATGCCTGCAAAGACCTCCTCTCCGAAGTCGTTGCTCTGATAGAGCGCGCAGACCTTGTCGATGCCTTCATTGTCGACGAGATATTTCAGCCCGGACCGGATCTGGTCGTAATAGCTCGAAGTGGCGGCGAAATTCAGCGGGCTAAGCGGCTCCCAGAGGGACCGGGCCTGCCCCGTCGGAAACAGGTTCGGAACCCCTTCCTTTTTCTGGATCGGCATCGCGGCATTGTTCATCGAGGTGCCGAGCGCGCCGATCATCGCGAAGATGTCGTCGCGGTAGATCAGCTTGTTGACGGCCTGCACCGCTCGGGGCACCTGGTACTGATTGTCCTCGATGATGATTTCGATCTCGCGTCCGTTGATGCCGCCGTTTTCGTTGATCTTTTCGGCAGCCATGCGCAGCGCGTTCGAGGCGGGCACGCCGAAATTCGCCGTCGGCCCGCTGAGATCGAGATGCGTGCCGAGGCGGATCGTATCGTCGGTGATGCCTCGAACCTCCTGGCCGATTGCCGGCCCGGATATCAACGCCGCCGCGAAACCGGCCGCGAGAAATGATGTCCTCTTCATATTTTCCTCCTCCACTTGCTGATCAGGAATTGTTCAGCAATTTCATGCGCTCTTCCAGAAGACCCGCGGGTCCCGGGGTCGTGGGCTTCGCCGTATCGAGCGCGGTGATGCGGTCGAAAGCCTCGGCAAACATGTCGGGCGTGATCTCCTTGGCGGGATCGAATTGAACGCCCTCCGTTTCGAAGTAGTGGACGCGACCGAACCCGCCGGCGCCCGCCGAGATGATCGTCGCGGTGGACGTGCAGGCTTCGCTGCAGAGATAGGCGACAGCGGGGGAGACCTGGTGCGGGCCCATATGCTCCTCGATTGCCGGCGGAACCAGACCGACGGTCATGCGGGTGTTGGCGGCCGGAGAAACCGCATTGAGCAGGACGTTCTTCCGCGCGCCCTCAATGGCGAGGCAGTTCATCAGGCCGAGCATGCCCATTTTGGCGGTGCCATAATTGGACTGTCCGAAATTGCCGTTCGTGCCGGCAATCGACGTGGTGAAGATGACGCGACCATATTCCTGTTCGATCAGGTGCGGCCAGACGGCCTTGGTGCAGTAGATCGATCCCCTCAGATGCACATCGAGAACCGCCTCGAAGTCTTCGATCCGCATCTTGGCGAAACTCTTGTCCCGCAGGATCCCGGCATTGTTGACCAGCACGTGGACGCCGCCGAATGCATCAATGGCGGTTTTCACGATGCCTTCGGCGCCCTCGGGCGTGGCGACGCTATCGTAGTTGGCGACGGCCTTGCCGCCGGCCGCGACGATTTCCGCCACCACGGCATCGGCGGCGCTGCTGCCCGAGCCGCTGCCATCGACGGCGCCGCCCAGATCGTTCACCACGACGCTTGCGCCAAGGCTTGCAAGCAGCAGCGCATGTTCCCTGCCCAGACCTGCACCAGCACCGGTTACGATGGCGACGCGGTTATCGAACCTAACTGTCATGTTCTTTCCTCAACTTTCCAATGTCACGTACATGCGCTCGATGACCGAGCTGTATTTCCGCTCGACGAGCTTTCTCTTCATCTTCATCGTGGGCGTGATCTCCTCGTCCTCGGCCGAGAGCTGCTGTTCGATGAGGGTAAATTTTCTGATGTTCTCGACCCGGGAGAACCGCGCATTGACCGCATCGACCTCGGTGGATATCAACTGCCGTATTTCGGGGATCCGGCAGAGCGACGGGTAATCGGTGAAGGCGTAGCCCCGGTCGAGGGCGTATTGGGACACATTCTCCTGATCCAGAAGAATGAGACAGCTGAGATATGGCCGCCGGTCGCCGATAATGATCGCATCCGCGATATAGGGGCTGAATTTCAGCTGGTTCTCGATCTCCGACGGGGTGATGTTCTTCCCGCCGGCGGTGATGATCAGGTCCTTCAGCCGATCCGTGATGTAGACCCAGCCGTCATCCTCGATCCGACCGACATCGCCGGTGCGCAGCCAGCCATCGACGATGGTCTCCCGGGTCTGGTCGGGTTTGTTGAGGTAGCCCTCGAAAACATTCGGCCCGCGAATTCGGATCTCGCCCTGATCGCCCAGACGGATTTCGTTGGAGGACACAGCCTTGCCGACGCTGCCCAGCCGATACTCTCCGGCCGGCGGCGCGGTCGCAATGCCCGACGTCTCCGTCATGCCGTAGAGCTCAAGCATTGGCTTGCCGAGGGCGAAGTACCATCGGATCAGATCAGGCGCGATCGGCGCGGCGCCGGTCACCAGGAAGCGGCACCGGTCGATTCCGATCATTCGCTTGACGTTTCCGAGAACGAACAGATCGACCAGCGCGAACAGGAGGCGGATATGAAAAGGCACGGGCCGGCCCTTGATGACATAATCCGCGCGACGCTCGCCGATTGCCAGAGCCGCCTCATAGCTCTTGCGGTTGAACCAGGTGGCCTGTTTGACCTTCAACTGAATGTCGGAATGGAATTTCTCCCAGAAGCGGGGAACCGCGAAGAACGCCGTGGGTCGGACTTCCCTGATGTTCTGCAGGACCGTACTTGGCTGTTCGGCGAAGTTCACGATCTGCTCGGTCGCCAGCGGAAACAGCACCGTCCAGGACCGCTCGGCGATATGGCATAGCGGCAGGAAACTGATCTGTTCCTCTCCGTCCTGGAACCCAAGGGCCCTGGTACCGGTCTCGATGGCGCTTATCAGGTTGCGGTTGGACAACATCACGCCCTTGGCCGGCCCGGTCGTACCGGAGGTATATATGAGCATCACGATGTCCGCGGCCTTTCCCGCCTCGACCATCGCATCCCAGTCCAGCTCCGTCTGCGCCGAGCCCAGCGTCTGCAACGCCTCGAAGCTCATGACCATCGGATCCGAGAAATCGCGCAGGCCTTCCATGTCGAGCACGACGATCGTTTTCAGATCTGGGCAGCGGTCGCGCACCGACAGGATCTTGTCCAACTGCTCCTCGTTTTGGACCACGCACACCACCGTGCGGCTGTCTGTGAGGATATACTGGATCTGGTCCGGACTGTCGGTGGTGTAGATGCCGTTCGAAACCGCCCCCATGCCCATTGCGCCATGGTCGACATAGACCCATTCCGGCGCGGGATCGGCGATGATCGAGACCGTGTCGCCGCGTTTCACGCCGAGCGCGGCAAGGCCCAGACCGGCGCTGCGCGCATTGCGGCCATAGTCTTCCCAGGACACGCTGTGCCAGATGCCATGCACTTTCGCGCGGAACGCGGTCTTGTGCCCGCGCTCCCGGCAGGCTTTGGCAAACAGCTTGGCAACCGTCGGCGTTTCCATCTTGCTCCCCCTCAGCGCCAATTCTTGGCTTTCTTCCAGCGGCGGTTCGCGCGTCCCCCCTCCTGCTTGGCGCCCAGGTAGAACTCCTTGATGTCCTCCTTCGTCCGCAGGGCTTCGCAGGTATCCGCCATGACCACGCGGCCGGTCTCTATGACATAGCCGAAATGCGCCACTCTCAGCGCCTGAGCGGCGTTCTGCTCGACCAGAAGCACGGTCAGCCCCTGCTCGGCATTGATGCGCGCGACCACGCCAAGCACCTCCTTCACGAGTTTCGGCGACAGGCCGAGCGACGGCTCATCGAGAAGAAGGATGCGCGGGCGGCTCATCAGGGCGCGGCCGATGGCCACCATCTGCTGTTCGCCGCCCGAAAGCATGCCTGCGGTCCGGGATTGCAGTTCGCGAAGCCGCGGCAGGTAGTCGAAGATCATCTCAAGGTCGTTTTCAACGCCGTCGTCTTCGCGCCGCGCCGTTGTCCCGAGCATCAGGTTCTGCATGACCGTCAGGAACGGGAACAGTTCCCGGCCCTCCGGCACATGGGCAAGGCCGAGGCGGGCAACCCGGTCGGGCTCGAACCCCTCGATATTCTGTCCGTCGAACACCACCTCGCCCCGCGTGGGATTGAGCACACCGGAGATCGTCTTAAGGATCGTGGTTTTCCCGGCCCCGTTGGAGCCAAGGATCGTGACGATGGATCCGGCTTCGACATCGAGGCTCACGCCGCGCAGGGCGGCGATCTGCCCGTAGTGGGTTTCGATGCCCGAGACTCTCAGAAAAGGAGCACTCATTCGGCGTCTCCCAGATAGGCGGTGAGAACTTCCGGGTGCTGCTGAACGATCGAAGGCTCGTCAATCGTGATGACCTTGCCCCTGTTCAGCGCCATGACGCGGTCGGATACCCGGCTGACGAGACCCATGTCGTGTTCGACCAGCACGACGGTGATATCGAGTTCGGACCGGATATCATCGATCCAGAACGCCATGTCGTCGGTTTCCTCCGGGTTGAGGCCCGACGAGGGTTCATCGAGCAGCAGGAGTTTTGGCTCCGAGCACAGCGCGCGGGCAATCTCGACAATCTTCCGGGTGCCGTAGGGCAGATTGGCGATCAGTTCGTCCCGCACGTTCTCCAGCCGCAACAGTTCGATGACGCGTTCGGCGACCTCGCGATGGCGCACTTCCTCGCGCCTGACGACCGGCAGAAACAGCATGTCCTGAAGAAAATTGGTTCTGACATGCGGTTGCCGCCCGACGAGAAGATTGCGCAGGACCGTGGCATGGTCGAACAGCTCGATATTCTGAAAGGTGCGGCCGATGCCGCGCGCCGCCACGTGGTGAGGCGGTATGTTGGTGATGTCCTCGCCATCGAGGAACATCCGGCCCGAGGTTGGACGATAGATCCGGCTGATAATGTTGAACAGGCTGGATTTTCCGGCGCCGTTCGGACCTATGATCGTGAAAACCTCGCCCCGGTCGATGGAGAAGGTCACGTCATCGACAGCGGTGATGCCGCCGAACTGAAGGGTCAGGGAAGTTGCGCTGAACAGATGCGTCACCGGAAGCGCTCCGATTTCGTGTAGGTCTTCTGTGTCCGGAAGGTCGCCTTGCGATAGGTCGGGAACTGCGAGCAATAGACTTTCATCTTTTCCCAGCGACCAGCCATGCCGGTTGGTTCGAACAGCACGACCAGCACGATGATCAGACCGAACAGCGCCGGCTCCAGGCCAGGCTGCTGCCCAAGCTGTGGCGGAAGCTCGTCGCGCAGAATGGCGATGGCCTGCGGCAGCACGCCGAGGAAGATGGCGCCGTGAAACGAGCCCAGCCCGCCCACGACGATCATCAGCAGGAACTGGATGGAGATCAGCACGCCGAAGGCGTCGGGCGCCAGATAGGATATCCTGTGGGCGAGCAGCGCGCCCCCGAAACCGGCAAAGCCGGCCGAAATGCTAAAGGCGAGCGTCTTCTTGGCTGCCAGGTTCACGCCCATCGACTGGGCTGCCGTCTCGCTGTCCCGGATCGACACGAAGGCACGACCGGTGGGAGACCGCATGATGTTTTGCGCAATCAGCAGGGCAGCCGTTGCGCCCAACAGGCACAGAAAATAGAACGGCGTGCCGAATGTGAGCGTGTATCCGAAGGCCGACCCTTCCGGCACCATCATGCCGTTATAGCCGCCCGTCGCACTCTCCCAGTGGATGAATACGTGCTCCACGATGAAGGAGAAGGACAAGGTCGCGATCGCGAGATAGAGCCCGCTCAATCGAAGCGCGGGGTATCCCAGCAATATGCCGATCACGGCGGCGAGCAAGGTCGCGCCTATGATCGAGACGCCGAACGGAACGCCAAGGGTCAGCAGGATGGCCTCGGTATAGGCGCCGATGCCCACGAAGGCTCCGTGACCGATGGAGACCTGGCCCGTAAACCCGGTCAGAAGCATCAGGCCGATGCTGATGATGCACAGGATGAAGACATAGGCGATCTCGCCGACCCAGAAGGTGCCCAGGAACAAGGGAAGAACCAGAAGAAGCGCGGCCAGGAGAATATACCAGATGCGTTCGCGCCAATCCTTTGTGCGCGCGATGTCCTGATGGTAGCTGGTCTTGAATATCGTGCGCATGATCAGACCTTTTTCCGTAAAACAGCGCCCAGCAGGCCCTGGGGACGCACGAGCAGGACGGCGAGAAGAACGATATATGCGGTAATGTCCTTGATATCCGGGACGTACCAACTCGCAAGCTGCTCGAGCAGACCGATCACGAGGCCGCCGATCAATGCCCCGCCAACCGATCCGAATCCGCCCAGTATGGCCGCGGCGAATGCCTTCAGACCGATGAAGCCCAGATTGGTATCGATCAGGGTGGCCGGAGCAACGAGCACGCCTGCCAATGCCGCGGTCGCGCCGGAAATGGCCCAGATAACGGAAAACAGGACCTTGACCCGGATGCCCATATAATAGGCCGCCAACTGGTTCTGGGCCGCGGCCTGCATCGCGATGCCGATGCGGGTGGCGCTGAAGAACAGCGAAAGCAGAACGCAAAGCAGGACCGCGCCGACAACCATCGCCAGCGTGTTGGCCGGGATACTGACGCCGGAAAGGGTCAGGGACTGCCCGAAGAAAGGCGTCGGCAGCACCAGGGAATTTGCGCCCCAGATCATCGTGGCGACCGCGCGAAAGATGAAGCCGAGACCGATCGTCAGCATGACGATGGCAAATTGCGGCTGACCCAAAACCCTGCGCAGGATGACGGCATCAATGGTAAAGCCGAGGAAGGCGACAACGACCATGCTCGCTATAAGGCCGGCCCAGTATTGCCAGCCCCAAAGGCCGATGAACGTATAGGCCACGAAGGCGCCGAGCATGAGCAGTTCGCCCTGGGCGAAGTTCACGACTTCGGTCGCCTTGTAGATGAGCGTGAAGCCCAATGCGACAAGCGCGTAGATGCAGCCGACGCCAAGGCCGCTGATGATGATTTGAATGAGGTTATCCAAACCGACCACCCCCGGACCTCGACGCCTGCCGGCGGATCCGCATCTCGAATGTCGAGAGGTACCCCTCACCTGGCTCGCAATGGCGATACACTACACCCTCCCCCCGGGTTCTTCCGGTTTCCCGTTTGCCGGCTCCGCCGCGCAAATGACGTTCTACTCGCTCCGCAATTAAACAAACAAACACCCGTTCTTTTGTCAATGGCTTTTTTGTCGTTCCGCAACTCTACCGTGGTCGGGAGCGCGAGAGAATCCTCCACATCTCCACGGAGAGAGGCGACGGCTCGACCTGGATCGAAATTGCGCTGGCCGGATTGCGGGACTGACAGGCTTGGGTCCCGCCCAGGCGAAGACCGGAGACAGTCCTCCGCCGCTTCCGGCGGAGCTTCCCAGGGGCGGCGTCGGCAACATTTGCCCACGCCCTCCGTTCTTTCGCATCCATCGTCAACAGACCGCAGACCGTGGATTGACAAAAGTACGGTTGTTTGTTTTTTTAAAGTCGGAGGACGGAATGATGATGACCCGTTGCGATATCGTTGCCCAAGGCGATCATCTGCTCGCAGACCCAGCGTCGCGGATATGCGGAGAGCCTGGAACACTGCCTGATCTCATCGCGGCACATCCGAGTTTCGTTTTGGCAGATCAAGGATATGGCAGGCCGCACGCCGCCGATCGCGTCCGGGTCTCGCGGACAGACGGCGCGCCGCCATTTGCCTCCACAGCAACTTTCCGGGAAGAGCCGATCGGCCCCTCGCACAGCCACATGAAAGAGGATTGAATGAGTATCCAGGTGACATCCACACAGACGCAAGAGCTCTTTCGGGACCTGCCAAAGAAGTTGCTGATTGACGGCGACTGGCGCGATGCCCAGGCCGGCGAGCTACTGGAAACGAGGAACCCCGCGACGGGCGCCGTCATCGGCAGCGTCGCCAGGGGCGGTCCCGGCGACATCGACCTAGCCGTTGAGGCCGCGCGCCGCGCGCTCAATGGCCCCTGGGCGAAGCTCACCCCGTTTGAGCGCCAGGAGATTCTGCTTCGTCTGGCCGACATCATCGAGAAGAATTACGACCTGATCGCCGCGGTTGACACTGTGGATATGGGCGCGCCGATCACGCGGACGCTCGCCGGTCGCCGCCGCGCCCTGCAGCTTCTGCGCTACTATGCCGGTCAGGCCACCACCATCCACGGAGAGACGCTCAGAAGCTCGGTCGCGGGCGACCCCTTCGTCTGCACGTTGAAGGAGCCGATCGGCGTCGTGGGGGCGATCACGCCCTGGAACGCCCCCTTCGGAATGTGCGTCTGGAAGATCGCCCCCGCCCTTGCGGCGGGATGCACCGTCGTCCTGAAGCCGGCGGAGCAGACGCCCCTGTCCGCGCTTCTGTTCGGGCAATTCTGCCTCGAAGCGGGCGTGCCACCGGGCGTCGTCAACGTGGTCACGGGCGAAGGCGATACCGGCGCGCGACTGGCGGAACACCCGGACGTGGACAAGGTCTCGTTCACCGGCTCGACCTCGACGGGTCAGAAAATCGTTCGCGCCTCGGCCGTCAACATCAAGAAGCTCTCGCTCGAACTGGGCGGAAAATCCGCCCATATCATCATGCGCGATGCCGATCTGGAAAAGGCCGCTATTGCCGGTGCTGCGGCGGTGTTCAACAATTCGGGCCAGATCTGCAGCGCCGGAACGCGGCTGTTCGTCCAGTCCGAAATCCACGACGCCTTCGTCGATATGGTCAAGGCGGAAACCGAAAAGCTCAAGCTCGGCGATCCCCTGGACCCCGGCACGCAACTCGGGCCCCTGGTCGACACCAACCAGATGGAGAGAGTGCTCGGCTACATCGCCAAGGGCAATGCCGAGGGCGCGACGCTGAGGACGGGCGGCGAGCGCCCGCAGGAACTCGCGCAAGGCAGCTTCGTCGCGCCGACGATCTTCTCCGACGTGACCGACGACATGACGATCGCGCGCGAGGAGATCTTCGGACCGGTCCTGTCGGTCTTCCGCTTCGATAGCGTCGATGAAGTCGTGGATCGCGCCAATAGCAGCGAATACGGTCTCGGCGCGGGTCTCTGGACCCAGAACATCGGCACGGCGCACCAGATCGGCCGCGCATTGCGGACCGGAACCGTATGGATCAACAGCTATCAGAGCATGGATCCCGCAGTGCCCTTCGGCGGCTACAAGATGAGCGGCTACGGTCGCGAGTCCGGTTCCGCGCATATCGAGGAATACCTTCAGACCAAAGCGATGTGGATTGCCTGAACCGACCGCATCGAACAAGAAACCAAAAGGAATAGGCGAATGAAGGTCCTCGTACCTGTCAAGCGTGTGATCGATTACAATGTGAAGGTCCGCGTGAAAGCGGACGGAAGCGGCGTCGAACTGGCTAATGTGAAGATGTCGATGAACCCCTTTGACGAAATCGCCGTCGAGGAGGCAATCCGCCTGAAGGAGGCCGGCAAGGCGGAAGAAATCGTGGCCGTCTCCATCGGGGTCAAGCAGGCGCAGGAAACCCTGCGAACGGCGCTCGCCATGGGCGCCGACCGCGCGATCCTGGTGGTCGCTGCCGACGACGCGCACACCGATATCGAGCCGCTGGCCGTCGCCAAGATCCTCGCCAAGATTGTCGAGGAAGAACAGCCCGGTCTGGTGCTTGCGGGCAAGCAGGCGATCGACAACGATATGAACGCCACTGGCCAGATGCTTTCGGCGCTGATGGGCTGGTCGCAGGCCACCTTCGCCTCCAAGCTGGAGATCGAAGGCGACAGCGCCATCGTAACCCGTGAGGTGGATGGTGGCCTGCAGACCATCAAGGTGAAGATGCCCGCCGTTGTTACCGTCGACCTGCGCCTGAACGAGCCGCGCTACGCGTCGCTGCCGAACATCATGAAGGCGAAGAAGAAACCGCTGGACGAGAAGACCGCCGCCGACTACGGCGTCGACGTCTCCCCGCGCCTCGAAATCGTCAAGATCACCGAACCCGCGGCCCGCGCCGGCGGCGAGATCGTTCCGGACGTGGATACGCTGGTTGCCAAACTCAAAGAAAAGGGAGTCCTGTAATGGCCGTTCTGCTTCTGGCCGAAGTGACCGACGGCGAACTGTCGCTGGACGCAACCGCCAAGGCCGTGACCGCCGCCCGAAAGCTGGGCGACGTCACCATCCTCTGCGCCGGCGGTTCGGCCGCCAGGGCGGGCGAGGCCGCCGCGACGATCGACGGCGTTGCCAGGGTGCTGGTCGCCGAGGACCCGTCGCTGGATCATCGCCTTGCCGAAGCCACCGCAGCGCTGATCGTCAGCCTTGCCGACGATTACGAGCACATCGCCGCGCCGTCCACCACCGATGCCAAGAACGTGATGCCGCGCGTGGCCGCGCTGCTTGACGTGATGGTGATCTCCGATGCCTCCGGCGTGGTCGACGGCGCGACCTTCGAGCGTCCGGTCTATGCGGGCAACGCGATCCAGACGGTGAAGTCATCGGATGCCAAAAAGGTCATCACCTTCCGCACCTCGACCTTCGATGCTGCCGGAACGGGCGGCGCGGCCCCGATCGAAACGGTGTCCGCGGCCGGAAACCCGAGCCTCTCACAATGGGTCGAGGACAAGGTGGCCGAGAGCGATCGACCGGACCTCACCTCTGCCGGGATCGTTGTCTCCGGCGGGCGCGGCATCGGCTCGGCGGAAAACTTTAAACTGATCGAACAGCTTGCCGACAGACTGGGGGCCGCCGTTGGCGCCTCGCGCGCCGCGGTCGACGCCGGCTATGCGCCGAACGACTGGCAGGTCGGCCAGACCGGCAAGGTGGTCGCGCCCGACCTTTATGTCGCCTGCGGCATCTCCGGCGCGATCCAGCACCTGGCCGGCATGAAGGACTCCAAGGTGATCGTCGCGATCAACAAGGACGAGGAAGCGCCGATCTTCCAGATCGCGGATTACGGCCTGGTCGCCGACCTGTTTTTGGCCGTGCCGGAACTGGCTGAGAAGCTGTGAGGGCTCCTTTCGCGCTCAACCTCCTCCCTGAGGGCGAAACTGGCGGCGTCGGTCAATCCGACGCCGCCGTATTTTGGGCATGACTTGCGGGAACAAGGTGAATCAGTGATGAAACACGGTCAGGCGCAGGCCGGGGCGCAGCTCCGGTCGATCGATGGAGGCGGCCAATGAGCGGTACGAGCATGTTTTTCACGGAGCCGGAACCGGTCCGGGCGGCAAGCGTCGCGGTTGCCGAAAATGTGCGCCGCATCGTGGCCAACAATCCCAACAAGATGACCTATCACGGCACCAACACCTATCTTCTGGACACAGCGGCGGGCGTGTTCGTCGTCGATCCGGGGCCGGTCGAAGACAGCGCGCATTTCAATGCCGTCGTCGAGGGACTGGGAGGCCGGGGGAAGGGAATCCTGATCACCCATCATCATTCCGACCATTTCGGCTCCGCGCCGGCGCTGCGCGAACGGACCGGCCTGCCCGTCTATGTCTCGAGCGCATTTCCCGATGATGCCTTCGAACCGGATGTGCGCCTGGAGGATGGAGACGTCATTGCCGGCGTGACCGTGCTGCACACGCCCGGTCATGCCAGCGACCATCTCTGCTTTGCAACGCCGGATGGCCTCCTGTTTTCGGGGGACCATGTGATGACCTGGAACAGCTCGATCGTCAGCCCGCCCGACGGCAACATGTGCGACTATTGCGACCAACTGCAACGCCTGCTCGACCGGGACGACAAGACCTATCTGCCGGGCCACGGGCCGGTGCTTCACGAGCCCCGACCCTACGTCGAACGGCTGCTCGCGAACCGGATGCGACGAGAAGAGCAGATCCTCGCCCATATCGCGTCAAAGCCCGATACCGTCCGCAATATCGCCGCCGCCGTCTACCGCAAAACCGATCCGCACATCGCCATGGCCGCGGAAAGAAACGTCATCGCCCACCTGGAAAAACTCCAGTCCGAAAATCGGGCGACCCGTTCCGGAAGCCTTTGGAGCATGTCCTCCTGACATCGGACTGATGACCGGATTTCCGTCATGTCAAACGCCCTCAGCGCCTCCCGGCGCTGCGCAGCTTTTCCTCCGCACCCGCGATAATGAGGTCGATGCTGAAGGCGAGCTGTTCGGCGCTGTAGGTGTCGACATTGCGGGCGGCGATCCGCTCGAGATTGGGAAAGGAGCGATCCGTCTGCGCGCCA
>NZ_JBAKFQ010000023.1:0-75141 GCF_053484255.1 Martelella sp. FLE1502 | reverse complement strand
CACCGTCTCGTCACTTTCCAACCCCGACCCAAGCGCGCCCGCGATCGTAGCTACGTAAGCGGCGGCTGAGTGGCACGTTGCGGCGGCGTGAGCTTCCTGCGAGGTGATCCCCATCTCAAGATGGGAGTGCGTTTCGCAATGGATGCTCAAAGTGCGTTTCTCAGATCGCTCGGTGTGGAGTTTTTTCGGAGCGGGCATCGTCGGTGGCCTGATGATGTCAAGGCACAGGCTGTCGCAGAGACGTTGGAGCCGGGCACGACAGTAAACGCCGTTGCGCGGCGTTACGGGGTTAAGCCGAACCAGCTTTCGGCTTGGCGATGCCTTGCCAAGCGGGGAAAGCTGGTCCTGCCTGCGGTCGAGGTGGCAGATGAGCCGACTACTTTCACGCCGCTTGTGTTGTGTGACACGGGTGCGCCACAGGCATTGCGGCCCCCTCAGCAACCAGCAGCCAAGGTGCGGCTCGTCTTCGGCGAGGTGGCGGTCGAACTTGCAGCAGATACCCCGGCGGCGCGCATTGCCGAGATCGTGCATGCGCTCAGGGTTTCATCATGATGCCGTCCCACACCGTCCGTATCCTGGTGGCGACGCGGCCGGTCGACTTCAGGAAGGGGCACGACGGTCTCGCCGCGTTGGTGCAGGCGACCCTGAAGGAGGATCCGTTTACCGGCGCCGTATTCGTGTTCCGGGCGAAGCGGGCACAGTGCGCTTCATAATGCATCCCTCCATCATATTCCGGACAGCCGGATGACTTTATCATATTGATAATCTTCATAAAATTTTGGCCGTCGATCAACGACACCCTGCACCCCTATCCGGACAGCTTCCGAGGATAGTGCTTCGACGGGAACCATCCACGGTGAACCGGGAAGGATTTGCGTTGCAGGTAAAATTCCTCTCTGCACCAGGCTTTTGGCCGATCCGACGCAAATGCCGAGCTTCTCCGCCGCTTTCATCAAGCTGATCATCGGGACGTCCACTTTGGTGGCATCATATTCGGGAATTCCCAGGCGTTCGCGCATGTCACGAACACGCACGGTCGTCCAGCTCTCGCCATCACCTGTCTTGCAAAGCATCCTATTGAGGGAGACCGCGAGTTCCCGATCTGGCCAATGCCCTCCCAGTTTGCGCAGTGCCTCGACGGCCGATGGTGCGAGTTCGGCAGGATATCTTCCGGTCTTCACGCGCGTCACACGTACCTCTGTGTGCCGACCGCCGGTCCAATGGATCAAGAGCACCGCCTCGTTGGTCGCATCATCGAGATCGCAAATAATCTCCTGAACCAGGATGTGGATGAGCCGCTGCTTCGTTCGCGTCTCCGTGGAGGACGTATTCCAAACAGTTGGTAAATCCTGGGCAAGCTGCAGGAGGCGGCCGCGATCGATTACGGGGCGTGCTGCTGACAGTGCGGATAGATCCTTGATCTTGCGTTCAAGCACGCCTACTCGCTCCAGGGCATCATTCCATCGGGCTTCCAACTCACGAGCGACATGCCGCTTGGCCGGGTCCACAAGCTCATACCTGCGACTGGCCAACAGCGCTTCGTAGCGTGCGCCTTCGAGGTCCCGCTCGATTGCCGCAATGACATCTCTCCGGGACCGCTCGACTTGATCCGAAGCGAAGATTGCCGCTTCGACAGCACGGTCCGACACCGCATCTAGAATCTGCATCGCAACGGCGCGGTCGACCCTGACGCCGCCAATACCGATACAAAGGCCGACACCCACGTGAGCATCGTCGCCGCGGCACTGATAGCGATGGGCATTGCCTTTTGCGCTGCCGTAGAAGACGCGCATCATTCGGCCACAGCGACCGCATCGCATCAGCCCCGTCAAAAGTGCACGGCCGCCACGCGCAGACTTGCGATCGCAATTCTTCTTCATGTGCGCGTTCTCGGTCAGAAGCTTGTGGTTCTCCTCATACTCTCGCCAACTGATGTAACCTTGATGATTGTCGCGCAACAGCACGCTCCATTCGTCCTTCGGCTTGCGCACCCCAGTAGCCTTGCGAGCCCGGCCATCGACGATCCGCGTTCGCTGCGCACGTCTTCCGAAGGCATAGGCGCCCGCGTAGAGTGGATTGTGAAGAATCTGCATGACGCTGTGGTAGGCCGGCGCCTTCCAAGCAAGTTTGCACACGTCGACATTGCGCAGAACGACTGGCATCTTGATATCGGCCGACCGGAGCCACAAAAAAACCTGTCGTCCACTTCCCAGTTCCCGGAATTTGGCGAAGACGAGCCTGATCGTTTCGGCAACATGTTCGTCCGGATCAATCTCGATTTTGCCCGCCTCGCTCCAGCAAAAGCCCGGCGGCAGCATGAACCGCAGTGACATCGTAAACTTAACGGTGACGAAACAAGCGGAGATGCTGTGTATCTGCGGCCGCTCATGCTCGAGCGATCTTCGCCCACAGGTTCATCGCCGCTGCGCGCAGTTGGCGATGATGGTTGGAGGGGATGTCGTAGCGCGGGATATGGAAGAGGTTGGCAATTGGATCATGGATGGAAACGAAGCGTTGCAGATGCCGCTTTGACTTGAAGCGCTTCATGATCCGCTCTCGCCGTCGGACTGGCTGGTGGGAATTCTCAGCCCGATTGTTCAGGCCCTTATGAGAGCGGTGCTCGACGCCGGGCATGATTTCCTGCTTTGCCGCGCCATAGGAGCGAAGCTTGTCGGTGATCATCACGCGCGGCGATCGTCCCTGGCCTTTCAAAAGCTTGCGCATCAGGCGCTTGGCCGCCTTGGCATCGCGGCGGCTTTGCACCAGAACCTTCAGGACGAAACCGTCCTGATCCACGGCGCGCCATAGCCAATGCTTCTTGCCCCGGATCGAGATAACGACCTCATCAAGGTGCCACTTGTCGCCAAGCCGGCCGGATGACCGACGACGGATCTCATTGGCGAAAGTACGGCCAAATTTCTCCGCCCACAGACGAATGGTCTGATGCGAGACAATGATGCCACGCGCCGCCAACAAATCCTCGACCATCCGTAGGCTGAGCGGAAACCGGAAATAGAGCCACACCGCGTGGGCGATGATTTCAGCAGGAAAACGGTGACGGCGATAAAGAGGATTACGGTTTGTCATGCCTCTTCATCGCCAATCAAGCTCCAAGTTCCGTTAACTTTACGATGCCACTGGGCCAGAACGGCCGAATAACGCGCCAAATTGATGTGCTCAAGAATCTCCCGCGAACCAATGGCACCGTTACGTCGCGACACATCAACGGCACCTTATCAGTAAATTCAGAGGTGTGATAAGCGCAAAAGACAAGGCCATCCACTATCGCGGATGACCTGTCGTATTCATTTATTCATTTCCCGATTCGGCCGGGCCATCCATTCCGGATGGAAACACGAGCCTTACCGTGCAGTCAAACGGCAGCTTAGGATGCCGACCGCTCCGCTATTTCGCGGCCAGCAGGGTGAACTTGTGAATCTGCGGCGGTTCAGAAAACAGTTCTTCTGCCTTGTCCATCAGTGCGGCGGCAACCTTGCCGTCAAGATGGGCCTGCCGATCCTCCTCTGTGTCGAACGTATCGAAGATCGCGTACGCACCGGGACCTTCCTCGATCGCATACCAGGTTAGAGTGCCCGCCTCAGCTTGAACGAGCGGCAATGCCGAGGTCAGGAAATTGGCGACATCCCGCTCTTTTCCGGGCTTGGCCTTCAGTGGTACATACAGGGCAAGTTTGGGCATAAACGACTCCTCAAGTGGAATGGACAGATATTATTCGGCAAAGTAACGCACGGGCGGGCCCGTAGGTTCCCCATGAGGCGGAGCACACGCGGCCCCGCCTCCTCGTCGAAATCAGAACTGCTGTGCGGTCGGCCGGATGACGATCGCGTTGACGTCGACGTCATCAGGTTGTTCGACAGCGAACGCGATAGCACGCGCCACCGATGCCGCCGTGATGGCCTGCTTGTAGAAGTCCAGCACCGTCTTGGCAGCCGCGCCAGAGGTCGTGAACTTCAAATCGCTTTCGACAGCTCCAGGCTCGATTGACGTGCCCCGGACCTTTTCCCCACCTCGGGCGCAAGCCCTCGCTGATCGCGCTGACGGCGAACTTGGTGCCGGAGTAGACCGTGCCGCCCGGTGCGAAGACCTTGATGCCCGCAACCGAGCTCAAGTTGACGATGTGACCGCTGCCCTGCTCGAGAAAACTGGGAAGGGCCGCCGCGATGCCGTAGAGCGTACCCTTCAGATTGACGTCGATCATCTGGTCCCACTCGTCGGTGTTGACCTCGGCCATCGGACGGATCGGCATCAGCCCGGCGTTGTTGATCAGCACGTCGAGGCGGCCGGAGTCGGCAATGATTGCGGCGACGACGGACTGGACCGCCGATTTGTCGGTCACGTCCAGCGCGTAGCTACGTGCCGTGCCGCCAATTGCGGCGATGTCCGCGACGACCTCGTCGAGCCTGTCCTTGCGCCGCGCGGCGATGGCCACCTTGCTGGGGCTGCTGTCGGTGGACTATCTGCTGGCTTTCCTGGCTGTCAGCTTCACCTTCGGCGTCGTCATATCGGTCGGGGCCCTGGCCCTGGAAGAAAGCGAACTGCGGCGCTTCCCGAAGGTCCGCCACCTCGTCATCTTGGCGATCGTCGCCGTGGTGGAGAACTTCTGCTACCGCCAGATCAACAATCTGTGGCGCCTGCACGGCACCTGGCAGTTCCTACGCAAGACCCAGTCGTGGGGCGCCATGACCCGTAAAGGCTTCAAGCGCCTGCCAGCATGAGGATCGGTTCGTGCAGTGAGGTGTAGGCCGCGCGTCGATCAACCTCCAAGGCTTCGTCAAGCTCCCTCCTACGAGCGACCTTCGATGAGCAAGGTCGCCATGAGGCCGACGGCGCCCACGTCCGAGACTAAGCCAGTTGCTCCGCTTGTACGCAGATTGTGAGCGCGGAATGTTTGCCAGCCTCGTAGAGAGCAAGCACCGACTGAGATGCCGTTAGGTCTTCATCCCAGCGGCGGCGCGAAAAATTCGCGCGGCCTGTCAGGCATCATTTCCTCCGCTGGAAATTGTTCAGATATCCCCGGCAAATTCGCGTCTCGTCAGCACCTTTTGATCGTAGCTGGCAACGTGCCAGAAATCGGACCTTCCGAACCGCCGCTATGAATCAGAAGCAGATTTCGTGTTGAACCGCGCCGGGTTTGCCGGAGACCGTTTGGTTTAAGTTATGCGGCCAACGCTGGTGCGTCCAGCGTGGCATAGTATCGTTCTTTGGCCTCTGCGGGCGGAATGTTTCCGATCGGCTCCAGAAAACCAATACGTACCCTTTTGTCATTCTGACTGCGCTAAACTTTTGTTCCGCGAGGTCCGCGACCAAGGAGGTCAATGTTGCGGAACGTCGCCGATCTCGCGCTGCTTGGCGTCAAGTTCGGCGACCATTGCCGTGAATATATCGGCATAGGCCGGATCATCGGCTACGTTTAGCACTTCGAGCGGGTCCTTCTCGCAATCGAACAGTTCCCATTCCGGCGGCTCGTCGCCCTTGCGTGAACCCGGCTGGTCGAGGTCCTTGTTGTACCAGTAGATCAGCTTGTAGCGGTCTGTGCGGATGCCGTAATGCGCCCAGACATTGTGGTTGCCGTCCTTGTGCATCCAATAGCGGTGATAGGCACTGGTCTGCCAGTCCGGCGGCAGCGCCTGATCGAAGATGGAGCGCAGGGAGTGTCCCTGCATGTAGCTGGGGGCGGGCAAGCCGGCGTAATCGAGAAAGGTGGGAGCGAAGTCTACATTCGTCGCCAGCGCCTTGTTCACCGTTGCCGGGGCGATTTTCCCCGGATAGCGCGCGAGGAACGGCATCTGCATCGATTCCTCATACATGAAGCGCTTGTCGAACCAGCCATGTTCGCCCAGGAAGAAGCCCTGGTCAGAGGTATAGATGACAAGGGTGTTTTCAGCCTCGCCGCTTGCGTCGAGCCAGTCGAGCAGGCGCCCCACGCTTTCGTCGACCGAGGCGACGGTGCGCAGATAGCGCTTCATGTAGCGCTGGTATTTGAAATGCGCGAGTTCCTCGTGACTGTCGAAACGGAACTGCTCGCCGGTCAACTGGTCGATCAGAACTAGTTTGCTGAGGTCGTCTGGCATCGGCACCTTGCGGTCGCGCTGGCCGACGATCGCGAGTTCCCCGATCTCGTCGCCGCCTTCGGGCTGCACCAGACCGAGGTCTTTGTAGGTCATGTCGTCGCGAATGCGCATTTTTGCCGCCGCCGCCGCGCGTGCCCGGTGGCGGTAATCGTCATCAAAGGTGTCGGGCACCTTCACATCCTCGTCAGCAAAGAGGCTGCGGTATTTCGGGTGTGGCTCAAAGCTTCTGTGCGGCGCCTTGTGGTGGCACATCAGAAAGAACGGGCGATCCCGATCGCGCCGGTCCAGCCAGTCGATGCTGAGGTCGGTGATGACATCCGTTACATACCCCGGGCGGATGCTGGAGCCGTTACGGTCGATCATCTCCGGGTCGAAATATTCACCTTGGCCGGGAAGGACACACCACTCGTCAAATCCGGTGGGTTCGTGCGCCGGGCCTTCTCCGAGGTGCCACTTGCCGAATATGGCTGTCTGATAGCCGGAAGCGCTGAGGTGCTTGGCCGCGTTTGGCCAGCGGTTGTCGAGATGGGTGTCGAGGGTGGTAACGGCGTTGACGTGGTTATAGGTGCCCGTGAGGATTGCCGCGCGACTCGGCGTGCATATCGAATTGGTCACATAGCAGTGGTCGAGACGCATCCCCTCTTGTGCCAGACGGTCGATGTTGGGGGTGTTGTTGATACCGTATCCATAGGCTGAAATCGCCTTGGCGGCGTGATCATCGCACATGACGAAGAGAATATTGGGTCGCATCCGTGCCCCCGTGAAATGTTGAGATTGGTGCGCGACCGATGGAGGCGGGAAGTTCTGCCAGCGACGTGCGCAGCCGGGAGTGGCGCGGCCGGCGTTGTAGGCGCCGGCCGCATATTCTGCTTACTGGTTCAGCGACGAGAACGCGTTGATCGCGATGGAGGGATCGAAATAGGTGTCGATCTCGGCGATCTCGGCCATCTTGCCGGTTTCCTGGAACAGGGTGTTCAACTGACGCAGCATGGTCTCGACAGTGCCGTCCTCGATACGCTCGGAAATCTCCTGCGTGTCCCACCATACGGTCAGGTCGACCTGCTCCTGCAGGATCGGTTCGGGCGTCTTGGCATAGCGGGCGACGAGCGGTACGACCTCATCGAGGTGCTTGGCACGGTAGTCATTGGCCTTGCCGAAAGCGCGCAGGAACTTGGTGACGGCTTCGGGGTGCTCGGCCACGAACTCCTTGTTCGCGATCCAGAAACCTGGCAGGGAGAAGTTGTCATCCTCGTCGGAGTTGAACACCACGACGCTGTCACGCGTGCTGATCGCCTGGTTGGTGAAAGTCGGTCCGACGGCGATAATCGGCGCCCGGCCGGAAATGTAGGCCGTGGTCGAAACCTCGTCGGTGGCGTTCTGCGCCTCGATATCGTCAATGGTCAGGCCCGCGGATTTCAGCGCGGCGCGCACGACGAACTCGCCGGTGGTACCGGAGGCGAAATATATGGTTTGCCCGGCCAGATCGGCGGGCGTTTTGACGCCTATCGAAGGATCGGCGAGCACACGCTCGTTGGCGTCGGGGTGGTCGACGGTCAGAAGCTGCACCTCGCCGCGCATGACGGCGGGCATCGCGCCCGGTCCAAGATAGCCGAGGTCTAGGTGTCCCGAAATCATGGCATTGAGTTCGGGCGCGCCGGACGTGAAGCGTGAAGCTTCGACATTAAGCCCTTCTTCCTCGAAATATCCCTGTTCCTCGGCGATCGCCATGATTGCGGCGCCGTGCATATTGGGGTGATAGGCAACGTTGATTTTGACGGTGTCATCGGCCGAGGCCGTCGAGGTGATCAGAGCGGCGGCTATGATCGCCGCCAGTGTGAAACGCTTCATTTGGTTCTCCTCCTATTGCATTGACGTTACTGATAGATGAGTTCGAACAGCTCCTGGCGGAGCCGTCGGTATTCCTCGGATTGCTGGATGCTTGCCTCCCTCGGGAAGTCGAACGGCACCTCGATAATCCGGTTCAGGCGGCCGGGGTTGGCCGCAAGCACGGCAACCCGATGGCCCAGCAAAAGGGCTTCATCAATGTCATGGGTGATGAACATGATCGACTTGCGGGTTGCTTCCCATGTCCGCATCAACTCGTTCTGGAGGATGAAGCGGGTCTGGGCATCGAGCGCGCCGAAGGGCTCGTCCATCAGCAGCATCGCCGGGTCCACGGCATAGGCGCGGGCGATTGCGGTGCGCTGCTTCATGCCGCCGGAAAGTTCTTTCGGCAACTTGTCAGCGGCCGCGGTCAGGCCGACCAGTTCCAGATAATGGTCGGCGCGTCGGCGACGCTCGTCCTTTTTGACCCTCTGGAGCTTGAGGCCGTATTCGACATTCTGGCGGACGGTCATCCAGGGGAACAGGGCGTATTGCTGGAACACGACGCCGCGCCGCGGGTCGGGCGCCCGAACCTCTTCTCCGTCGAAATGCACCGAACCGCCCGTGGGCTCGAGCAGGCCGGCGGCCAGGTTCAGGACGGTTGTCTTGCCGCTTCCCGACGGACCGACGATCACGAGGATCTCGCCCTCGCGTACGTCCAGCGACAGGCCCTCAAGTACTGTGTGATCGCCGAAATCCAGCGAGACGTCGCACAGGGAGAGGATCGGCTCCGGATCGGTGTTCATGCTCATCTTTCTTCGCGCTCCTGCCAAGAGGTCAGGGATTTGTCGAGACGCAGGATAAGGCGGTCCATGATCAGGCCGACAAGGCCAATCATCAGGATGCCCACGAGGACCCGAGGCAGGTCGCGGAACTGTCCCGCCTGCACGATGAGGAAGCCTAGACCGCGCGAGGAAGCGATAAGTTCGGCGGCCACGAGCGTCGCCCAGGCTGTCGCGAGCCCGAGGCGCATCCCCACGAAGATGAAGGGGACGCTGGCCGGCAGCGCAATATCCTTGAAGATGTTGAAATCCCGTGCGCCGAGCACGCGGCCGGCGCGGATCAAAGTGCTGTCGAGCGACCGCATGCCGCCATAAACGCTGATGACAATGGTCAGAAAGGCGGAAAACCAGATCAGGAAGATCTTGGCGGTCTCGCCGATGCCGAGATAGACGATCACCAGCGGAATGATCGCGATCGGCGGGATCACCCGCAAGAACTGGATGATCGGTTCTGCCAGACCGCGCACGGTGGCGTACCATCCAAGCATCAGGCCGACCGGAACGGCCGTCACGACTCCGATCGCGAAACCGGTGAGGACGCGCATCAGGCTTGCGGATACGTTTTGCCAGAGACTGCCGTCTTGCAGATCGACGACAAAGGCCTCCCAGACCGAAGTGGGGAGAGGCAGCAGGCTCTCATTGCGCAGCAGCACGGCGGCCGCGAGCCACCAGAGGCCAAGTACGATAGCCAGGGAACCCAGATTGAGAACCCAGTGCGGCGCAGCCTTCCTTCGGGCGCGCGATCGTGCCTGACGGGGCCTGGAGGCAGGCCGTGTCACGTGTGGATTATCGGTCAAGTTCTCCTCCCAGAGTGACGTGTCTTGAGGCGGGCCAATTCACGACCGTATCGAGCTCTAAAAGAAATTCATTTTAAATGAATGTCAATAATGATTTTTGCTAAATTTTCGCCAAATTCAATGTGAATTTCAGCATTTGACTAATTCAAGATGAATTGTAGAATGCTAGATATCCGGATCAGGATATGTTTTTGTCCCGTCTGCAGGGCCTATTGGGGGGAATTCATGACGCCAGGGACAAATGTGACGCGGCTTCGGCGCATGAACGAACTGCTCGTTCTTGACCTGATCCGGCGCAAAGGGCCGATTTCGCGCCCTACCTTGGCCGAACAGCTGAAGCTTGAATTCCAGACGATCTCGACGATTTCCAACCGCTTGATCTCGCAAGGTCTCGTGCTCGAACAGGGCAATATCAACGGGCGCTCGCGCAAGGCGCGGGCTTTGGTGGTGAATCCGGCGGCGGCCTGTTCCTTGGGGGCAGAGATTACCCGCAGCTTCGTGCGCCTTGTGGCCATCTCTTTCGACGGTGTCATTCTTGAAGAGCGCGAAATAGCGCTGTCTCCTGATCCCAACGTCGTGCTGGATGCGATCGCCCGTGAGGGGCGCGAGATTGTCGAGACGCTTGGTTTGAGCCGCGGGAGAATGACCGGCCTGGGGGTAAGCGTGCCCGGCCCCATCGACAAGGCGGGGGGGCGGATCCTCGCGCCTCCGAATTTCAACGCGTGGCATGGCGTGGAGGTGCGCAAGGCGCTGGCCGAGAGGACGGGCCTGCCGGTGTGGATGGAAAACACGGCGATCAGCGCCTCCCTCGGCGAGCAATGGACGGGGCGTGGGCGCGATGTCGAAAATTTCGTCTTCGTTTATATGGGCATGGGGGTCGGCGCCGGTATCGTGGTGGGCGGACAGTCGTTGGCCGGCGCAACGGGCAATGCCGGAGAGTTCGCGCATGTGGTTGCCGATCCGCATGGTCCTTTGTGCAGCTGCGGACAGAGAGGCTGCCTTGCGCAATATGCGACGGAGGGCGGCCTTCTGCACCTGATGCGCCGCTCTCATGTCGAGCAGGCGCATCGGAACGCGACTTTCACCGATTCATTTCCGGTCGGGCTATCCGCGATTGCAGAGCCGGATGCCCCGGAATGGCTGCGCGCCACCGTCGAATCGGCGGTGCGGACCGCGACTCGGACTATATTGCCGCTTGCGCAGCAATTCGATCCCGAGGAGATCATCTTCGGCGGACCGCTGACGGATGTGCTTGCCGATATGCTCATCAAGGCGGCCAGTGCGGCGGCGGCGAAACTTCCCCTGTTCGGTCGCAGGCCGCCCCGGGTGCTGATTTCGCGCGCCGCGCAAGCAGCGGGCCCCCTCGGAGCCGCCTCTCTTCCGTTGCACGCCGTTTATTCTCCTTGGGGGCAAAGAGAATTGTCACCCGATCAGGATCACTGACGTTGGCTGGAACGGCCACCAAAAAAGGTCCTCCGCATTTTCGCGGACGTCAGCTGATTCCACCTCACTGCGAAATGCTCCAAGTCGACGCTGGCCGCATCGACGTCCTGCGACGACGGCGCTCGGATGATAGCTCGCGGCATCAGCAGAGCAGATCGACTTCAGACAAGGCGCCGAAACGCGCGGTCACGGTCTGACCCCGCATAACGCGGAAAGGCCCCAGCCGCGCGTTTGGCGAAATTCGCGGACAGTTGGTCCTTGGCATATCGCAGTCTTGCTATTACGCATTTATCCTTCAGAACTGAGGCGTCTTAGAGCCTGATTTGAATTTATTTAGTGGTTTCAGAACGTTGCGGATTAGTAGGGGCTGAGTCTAGCGGTCTGCCCGTTTTTGGCCCATTGATCGCCCTCGTGCCATGATTTTCTCACGTTCTAGGGTCGAAACCCAATCAAATTGTTGATGATATTCTCCATCCATGATTCATTGCCTGCAGAAGCAGGAGTGTTTGACCATGGCAGGCGAATTTTGGCTTGATGACGATCAGTGGGCGGTGATTTCGCCGCTGCTTCCGACCAACCAACCCGGCGCTCATCGTACTGACGACCGTCGGGTCACCAGCGGGATCATCCACGTCTTGCGGTCCGGTTGCCGGTGGCAGGATTGTCCATCCTGTTATGGGCCTTCGACAACGGTCTATAACCGCTTCCATCGCTGGTCAGCTAAAGGGATATGGCGACGACTGTTTGAAGCTCTGGTGCAAACGACCGATCAGGACATCCATATGATCGACAGCACGACCGCAAAAGCACGCCGCTCTGCCGCTGGCGGAAAAGGGGGGCGGATGCCGAAGCAATCGGTCGCTCGAGAGGCGGCAGATCGACAAAAATTCATGCTGTTGTCGATGGTTGCGGCCGTCCAGTCGCGTTCAAAATAACGCCTGGGCAACGCGGTGATGCACCCGTGGCCATTCCGCTCCTTGAACCCTTACCGCCAACACGTCTATGCGCTGCAGACACAGCTTACGACAGCGACGCTTTGCGCGACTTCCTGATAATACGCGGCACACAACCAGTCATTCCCAATAATCCAACCCGAAAGAGGATCAGACCGTTCGACCCGGTTGCCTACCGAAGACGGAATATCATCGAGCGGACATTCTGCCGTCTCAAGGACTGGAGACGCGTCGCGACGCGATACGACAAGCTCATGATAAACTTCGCAGCAACCTGCTACATCGCAGCTATCGTCACATGGTGGATCAATTGAGTCTGGAGCCTAATGGAATTGCAGGATAATCCGCAGGTTTCCGCGTCTGATCTCGCCACGAAGGTCGGGCTCTCGCACACGCCCTGCTGGCGGCGGGTGAAGAAACTCGAGGCCGACGGTGTTATCCGGGAACGGGCGATCATCCTGGATGCGGTCGCGCTCGGGCTTCCGGTCGTCGTTTTCGCCAACATCAAGCTGCGGCAGCATGACGAAGAGACCCTCGAGGCCCTCGAGGTCGCGGCCCGGGCTCGTGATGAGATCACGGAATGCTATTCGATGAGCGGCGACGCCGACTACATACTGCGCGTGGTCGTTCGGAGCATCGAGGAATACGAGGCGCTTCTGAAAAAGGTCTTGCTCCATTTGCCTGGCGTGTCGTCCGTCCAATCACATTTCGCGCTCAAATGTATAAAGAACACGAAGTGTCTTCCGATCAGAGCTCCTGGGCGGATGGTGTAGCCTCACTGCGATAGCACAGCCGTCTTGCCCGCGTGACCGAACCTGTTCATCCAATTCGGCGCGCGCCGGACGGTGCGGATGGCAGAGATCGTGGTCTTGATCGGCCACAAAATGGGCGGTCGCCCAGCGAAAACCTGATGCATCGGCTCGGGATGCCGATCAGCGACGATACGATTTTGCGCCAATTGAAGCGTAATATTCCAACATCGGCGAAAGACGGCCAAATTCGAGTTACGTGAGATCGCCGTTTATGACGCCGACTGAAGAGGTCGCCCTCGGTTCGGGCCCGCTCAACGCAGCAGAACCGGACGCACCGGCGCGCCAGTCGCGCCCCGATAACGGGCGGAAAGCATCATAAAACACGAGGTCCATAGCCCGGCGCGCACCGCGTCCTCCAGATAGAGATTCTCGATCAGGTAGACACCTTGTTCTGCCAGTGCAAGCTGATGCACGGGCATCACCACGGACGGATTCGGGTTGGGCAGCACCTCGACGGCCATGTTGTCAGCGCCGATCGCTACGACTCCCCGGTCGATCAGCCATTGCGCACCGTCCACGTCGATGCCCGGCTCTCCCTCCAGATAGCGCGCATTGTCGGTCTCATAATAGCGTCCCCAGCCGGTGCGGATCAATGCGACGTCGCCCTTTTCGATAGTAAACCCGCCCTGCGCCGCAGCGCGTTCCAGATCCTCGTCCCCAACCACCGTCCCAGCCGGCAGGCCCTTAGCGCCGCCGACGTCGAACAGGAGCCCTCGGGTAATCATCGGCGGTATATGCTCTGCTCCCAATGTCTCAAGTCCGGCGCTGGTCACCTCGTCCTCGGCTGTGCGGCCACCGAACATTCGCCCGCCGATGGTCACATGCCCGAGCGCATCGACATGGGTGCCGACATGCATGGTCATGCCCACCCGCTCGAGATTGGTGCCCATCTCGTTGGTGAACCCGGCCTTGCGGCGGCGGGCGATGGTCTCGCGCCAGCTCGCGAAGATCGACATCAGGAACGGGGTCTGATTCGGCGGAATACAGGGCGCGCCGACGAAGATCTCACGGCTGATGTCATGGATCCGCCCCTCGGACACCAGCGACAGCGCCGCGAGCGTCTTTTCCGCGGTCAGGTGCGCCCCTGCGCCCAACGCCCGATTGAAATCCCAATGCGAATGGTCGTGATGCATGGTCTCCTCCTTCACGCTTTTGCGGGCTGCACCGGCCCCGTTGGCGCGCCGGTTCGATTCTGTCCTTCGGCACGGCTGCCGCAAGCCGCCGCCCTCCAAGGCCACGCCCCTCAGTCGGGACCGCCAGTTCTGCCGACCACCATCGGTCGGCCGGGATCAGCGGACCAGTCGGTCAGCGACCCGTCGTAGAGCGCCGCGTCCCGTCGCCCGATCAGGTGCAGCGCAAAGGTGGTGCCGCTGGCCGCGATACCACCACCGCAATAGCTGATGATCCGCGGGCAGGCCAGCACGCCGGCGTGGTCAAAGATGTCGGCGATCTCGTCGGGGCTGCGAAACCAGGCTCCATTCGGATACATGAGGGCGCGGAACGGCACGCTCACGCTGCCGGGTATGCGCCCCGGGCGGCCGTAATGCGCTCCGCCATCGCCGGTGAACTGCTCGGGTGACAGTGCGTTGACAAGCGCGGTGCCCGGATCGCCGATCGCGGCGTTGACCGCAGCGGCGTCTGCCCGCAGCGCCGCGACGGGCCGGGCGGCAAAGTCGCCCTCCGGCCATGATGCATCCGCGTCGGTGATCGGTAGCCCGGCGGCACACCAGCCCTCGAAGCCGCCGTCGAGGATCCGCACATCGCCGGCGCCCGAGGCGATCAGCACCCACCAGGTCCGTACCACCGGCCCGGGATAGCCATTGCCGTAGAGCACCACCACGTCGTCGTTGCGCAACCCCTCCCGGCGCAGCACCGTTTGCACCCGGTCCGCCTCCGGCAGGCCGTAGGGCACGGTTGGCCGGGGCGCGGAAAGATCGTCCGGCATCGACAGGAACCGCGCGCCGGGGATATGCGCTCGCGCCCAGTCGTCGCGTCCGCTTACCAAGAGCGACTTGCCAACCGGTTGCGGATACATCCTGACGCTGCAGTCGAAGATCCGCAGGTTGGGCGCGCCCAGATGTGCCCGCAGCCAGGCAGGGCTGCACAGGGATGTCCTGCCGGTCATGCGCGTTACTCCGCAGGAACTGTGGCCAGCACCGAGGGACGAGTGGCCACCGAAGCGCCCCAGCGCGCAAGCGCCGGCCAACGCGGCGCGATCTCGATCTCGGGAAAACGGAAGGCGAGGTAGCCCAGGGCGCAGACCAGCGAGACGTGGCCGATGTCGAACCCTTCGGGCGGCGTCTGCCAGCGCGTTTCGAGCAGGTCGAACACGGCCTCGATCCGCAGCATCTGCCCATTGATCCAATCGGCTGATTGCAGCTTGTCGGGCCTCGTGCTGCGTTCGTAGCGGATCGACAGGCAGGCAGCGAGCAGCCCGTCGCAAATGGATTGCTCGGTGAGCGCCTGCCAGCGACGCGGACCCTCGGGAAAAAGCGTCTGGCCCGGCGCCTGGGCAGCGAGATATTCGCAGATCACCCGGCTGTCCGAGAGCGTCTCGTCGTCGTCCAGACACAGCGTGGGAATCTGGCCGAGCGGATTCAGCGCCACCAACGCCATGTTGCGGTGGATCGGGTGAGGCTTGGCCGCTATCCGCTCGATCCCGCCCTCCAGACCCAGTTCGATTGCAGCGACCAGAACCTTGCGCACATAGGGTGAAGCGGGCATTTGATAGAGTTTCATAGATATGTCTCCTTCATTTGACCGACAGCGGATCGTCGCCGAGATAGGCCCTTTGCAATTCTTCGTCCTGCAACAGCTCAGCCGCCGGCGCCGAGCGCACAAGCCGTCCGGTCTCGAGCACATACCCGATCTGTGACAGCGACAGCGCGAGATGGGAATTCTGCTCGACGAGTAGCACCGTCACGCCGGTCTCGGCGATCTTGCGGATCGCGCCCGCCATGATGTGGATGACCGCCGGCGCCAGCCCGAGCGAGGGCTCATCGAGCAACAGAAGCCGCGGCGCGGCCATCAGCGCGCGGCCAATCGCCACCATCTGCTGTTCGCCGCCCGAGAGGTTGCGCCCGAGGCTTTGCGAACGCTCGGTGAGCCGGGGAAACAGCCCGTGAACCCTGTCGAGGTCCCGGCGCACGGCCGGTTTGTCACGCCTGAGATAGGCCCCCGCCATCAGATTGTCGTGGACCGTCATATCGGGAAACAGCCGCCGGCCCTCGGGCGACAGCGCGACGCCCGCGCGCACCCGCTGCTCGGAGGGCAGCGTGCTGATGTCGCGCCCGTCGAGAACGATCCGTCCGCCGGTGAGCGGAACCAGTCCGGTGATCGCCCGCATGATGGTCGATTTGCCAGCGCCGTTCGCGCCGAGGATCGCCGCGACCCCGCCGCTTTCAACCGTCAGCGAGACTTCGCGCACCGCTTTGATCGCGCCGTAGCACACCGAAATGTCGTCCAGTTCAAGCCGCATCGTCGGCACTCCCCAGATAGGCCTCAACGAAGGCGCGCGAATGGCGCACCTCGGAAGGCGTGCCGTCAGCGATGAGCCGCCCCTGCGCCAGCGCGACGATCCGGTCGCACAGGCGCATCACCATCGGCAGATCGTGTTCGATCACCACCAGCGAGATCCCGCGCTCGTCATGAACGGCACGGAACAGCGCCTCCATCCGTGCGGTTTCGGCGCCGTTGAGCCCGGCGGCCGGTTCGTCGGCGAGCAGCAATTTTGGACCGGTCGCGATAGCCATGGCGACGCCGAGGATTTTCTGCAACCCGTAGGGCAGATCGGCGGCGACATCGTCTGCATTGGCGGACAGACCTGTGAAGTCCAGCATTTCCTCGGCGATGCCTGCGGCCTCGCGCCTGGCATGGCGCAGGTGACCGCCGAAGAACATCAGCATCGGCGTACCGGCCCGGTGCAGCAGCACCGCCTGTTCCAGATGCTCGCGCACAGTGAGTTCGGGCAGCGTCATCGCCGCCTGGAAACTACGCACGAGCCCCGCCTCGGCGACCTTTCCCGGGGCCCAGCCAGAGATCGACTTGCCGTCGAAATGGATACTGCCCGACGAGGTCGGCAGGCCGCCGGTGATCAGGTTGAACAGCGTGGTCTTGCCCGCGCCGTTCGGCCCGACCAGGCCCGTGATCTTGCCTGGCGCGACCGAGAAGGATACGTCTTCCACAGCCCGAATCCCGCCGAAATTGCGAGACACGTTGCGGATTTCCAGTTGTGCGACGGTCATTTTCGCCTCCTCAACAGGCCGGTCAGTCCTTTCGGCATGAACAACATCAACAAGAGCAGCGAAATCCCGTAGAGAAATTCCTGCCAGGCAATCAGCGAGCGAAACAGTTCCGGCAGCGGCACCAGGACGATGGCCCCGATGATCGGTCCCGCCACCATGCCGACCCCGCCCACCACATTCATCACCAGCGCGTCGACGGTGGTCGAGATGTTGAAGGCTTCGGGCGAAATGTAGTTGAGATAGTGGGCGTAAAGGCTCCCCGACGCCCCGGCGATGCCAGCGCTGACGGCGAAGACGAAACGCCGCCAAGCCAGCGCATCGACGCCTAGCGACTGTACCAGCGGCTCGTTGCGGTCGAGCCCGCGCAGCACCTGTCCGGGCTGACCGTGGAGCATTGCGCGCATCACCAGGAGCGCAAGGCCGATCACCGAAAGCACAAGCAGATAGAAGCTCTCGCGGCTCTGCAGCTCAAAGCCCAAGATCGCTGCGGCAGGAATGCTCATCACCCCGTTATTGCCGCCAAAGGGGACAACGAATTCAACGAAGACCAGCACGATGGCTTCGCCCATGACGAAAGTGAGCAGGGCGAAATGGACGCCGCGCACCTTGAGGATCACTGCCCCGATCACCCAGGCGAAGAGCGCAGGAATCAGCACTGCGGCAGCGATCGCCGCGAGGAAGGGCACGCCCAGATCCTTGGTCAGCAGCGCCGAGGCATAGGCGCCCATGCCCATGAAACCAGCCTGGGCGAGCGAGAGCTGGCCGATCCGCAGCATCAGGTGCAGGCTCAGCGCCAAAAGCGCCTCGATGCCGATGCTAATGGCGATGTGCCAGGTGAAACGGTCTCCGGCTAAGAAGGGCCAGATCGCCACGGCGACGACCAGAAGGGCCAGGATAAAAGCTGCGTGCCGCATCACAAGCGCCCCATAATGCCAGCCGGGCGCACCAGCAGAACCCCGATCACCGCGAGGAACGACACCAGCGCGGCGATGGTCGGATTGAACAGGATCGACAGGCCAGCCTCGGTGGTGGCGAGCAGCACGGAGGCGATGATCGCCCCCGGGATCGAGCCAAGCCCGCCGAGCACGACGACGATGAAGGCCTTCATCAACGCCGCATCGCCCATGTTGGGCTCTGCGCCGTAGATCGGTGCGGCAAGCGCGCCCGCAAGCCCCGCCAGCGCCGCGCCGATGGCGAAAGCGACGGGAAAGGTCTTCCACGGGGTGACCCCCTGCAGCCGGGCGACCTCCGACGATTGCGCCACCATGCGCATCGCCAGCCCCAGCCGGCTGTGCTTGAGCAGCCACCAGGTCGCAAACACCAACACCAGCGCAACCCCGGCGGAGAAGAGCTGATCCTTCGGGATAAAGGTGCCGCCGAGATCGAAGGACCCCGAGAAGGGTCGGTCGATCGGCTGGCTGTCGACGCCCCAGATAATCGTCACCGCGCCCTTGATGGTGATCGCGAGCGCCAGAGCGACGATCATACCTCCGGTCTCATCACCGAGGAAACGCTGGAACAGGAAGCGTTCCGAAAGAACGCCAAGTCCTCCGGCGACGACTGCCGCCAGAGGAAGGGCCAGGCCGTAGCTCAGCCCGAGATCGTGTTGCGCGACGAAGACGGTGTAGGCACCGACCAGCAGGAACTCGCCATGGGCAAAGTTGACCACGCGCATGATGCCAAAGATGAGTGTGAACCCGAGGGCCGTCAGCATGTAGCTGGCGGACGACATTCCGGCGACAACGAGAAATTGCTGGAACATGTGCCTGTACCGTCTCTGTCGTTCAGTCGAGCGTGGCTTCGCCGATGACGACGCCGGCGCCGTCCTGGATCTCGACCATGACCACCGAACGATAGATCTGATGATCGACGCCATAGGCCTCGCCGCCGCCCCAGTTCAGCGTCCCGACCGAGCCTTCGAAGGGCACACTCGCCTCGAGCGCTGCAACAACTGCATCGCTGTCGATGCTGCCGGCGCTCTCGATGGCGGAGAACAGCATGTTCGCCGCATCGTAGAACATGACCACGTAGTCGTTCATCTCCGCCTTGTGGAGCTGGGAGAATTCGCCGCCGAGCCGGTTCCATGTCTCGGTACCGGGCGCGGCCATTATCGTGCCCACGACGCCCTCGGCATTCTCGGCCCCGGCCGCTTTCACGATCTCCTCGACGTCATAGCCGCCGAATTTGGTGAAACCGCCGGTATAACCCAGTTCCCGCGCCTGACGGATGATCAGGCCGGCGGTCCGCGGCGGCGCGGTGTCGAGCTCGATTGTGTCCGGGTTCTGCGCCAGCATCTTGGTCAGCATGGCGCGAAAATCGGTCTGGCTGCGCTCGAAATACTCAGCCGAGACCACCTCGAACCCGCCTTTTTCGTAGGCGTCGGCTTGGATCCGCTGGCTGTTCCAGCCGGTCTCGTCATTGGCGGCGATCAGCGCGACGCGGGTGGCATCTGGCCGGTATTCCTTGAGCCAGGCCACGGTCGAAGGCGCGAATTCCTGCGTCGTCGGGCCGCTGCGGAAGATATAATCGCTGTCCTTCAGAACATCCGCCGCCCAGGCGCCGGTGAACAGCAGAACGCCATTGCGCTCGGTCAGCGGTTTGATCGCCAACAGCGAGGCCGAGCCGATCGGGCCGAAGACGAAGCGCACATCGTCCGGCCCCATCAGCCGGTTGATCGCGGTGACGGCCTCGGCGGCCTTGTATTGGTCGTCATAGGAGACGATGTTGAGTTCATAGGTGGTGTCGCCCACCTTCAGCCCGCCGCGCGCGTTGACTTCCACCGCGGCGATTTCCACGCCGCCGGCCATGCCCAGCCCCCAGGCTGCGCCGCCGCCGGTGAGCGGACCGATGACGCCGATGTTCATCGTTTCCTGGGCCTGCGCCATGCCGAACGAGATGGCGAGTGCCAGTGTTGCGGCACCCGCTAGCACGGTTCTGCGTCCAAATTTCATCATGTGGGTTTCCTCCAGTTTACTTTCTTCAGTATTTCCTCAGTGGCGCGTGCTCTTCCGAGCCGGGTCGCCTCGACATGTTTGGTTCCCGTTCCGAATCCGCACGCACCGCCGGAGCGGCCAGCACCGTCATCCTTTCGCCAGGAAGCGTGCGGCGACATTCTCCCCCCAGGCGCCGATACTCAGCGACGGCGGCGCCGCCGTCGGCAGCGGAAAGACCGCCGCATCAACCACGTGCAGGCCGGGCACGCCATGGACCATTCCGTCGGCGCCAACAACGCCGCCTTCCGCAGCCCGGCCAACACACGCCCCGCCCATAGGATGCACCGTCGAAGGGTTGCTGCTGGCATAGATCTTGCGCCCCGAGAGGCGCGCAATATGCTGCATCGCCTCGAAATTCTGCGCATAGACCGGGCTTCCCGCGGGGTCGAACCGGACCCGGAAGCGCCGCCCCTCGAAGCACACCACGCCGTCCATCGCATCTGTGCCCATGCTGCTCACGACCATACCGCGTTTCAGCCGCTCGCGCAGGGCGCGCGGCAGTGGATAGGCGCTCACGCTGGGCATGTTGTTTCGCCCGACCCCGGCCTGGGGCAGCGCCGGGTCGCGTAAGCGGATCGCGCCCTTGCTCGGCATGCCTTCGGTGTTGTCGACCGCGGGATCGTTGAGATCCCAGAACCCGCGGATATCGCCGTTGCCGCTGAAGCGATGGCCAAGGTGCGGCATGCCCCAGAGCCCGCCATGACGATCACGGCTTTCCAGCAGCAGGCGCAGCGTGTTCATTGTGCCGGCCCCGACAAAAACATGATCGGCCTCGATTGATGCAGGCCGGTTGGTCTTGTGGTCGAGGTAGTCGACCCGGAAGCGACGTGTGTCGCGCCCTTTAAGGGCGGTGATCGCGCGAGCCTCGCTGAGCGAGCGCACCTCCAGGCCGTGCTTCATCGCTGGCGCGAGATAGATGAAATCCATGCTCGATTTCGACCCGGATGGCGCGCCCAGGAAACCGTGATCTCCGGAAGAGTAGTCGGTCTCCCAGCGACTTATCCCATGCTCCGTCTGCACCAGCTGCGGCCTGGCCGGGTCGCGCGGGAACAGGAACCCCACGCGGGTCTCATCCTTCGGCACAACCGGTTCGAAATCCGGATGGTTGGCGTAGACATGCGCCGAGGTATGCGGCGGAATGTTGTCGGGCCCCGCGCGACCCGACCCGACCCGGGCGAGAAATGCGGCATAATGCGGGGCCATGGTGGTCTCGTTGAGATCATCGCAATGGCCGTCCCAGAAGTCGGGCGGCGCGGGTCGGCGGTGCAGGGCGGAATAAACATGACTGCCGCCGCCCACGCCCGAGGAACACACGATCTCCATCCCACGCGAGAAATAAACCTCGAACATCCCCTTGCGGTTCACCCGGGTGCGGCCCCAGGGCAGTAGCGGGTGATAGAAGGAACGCAGGGAATGGGTGAAGAGCCGCAGGCCGCGCGGAAACGGCGTGGTGTCGGCGATCCCGATTGAGCGCGTGGGGACCGTGTCCCACCATGGACCGCGTTCGAGCAGCGTCACCCGCGCGCCGCCCTCCGCCAGACGCGCGGCCGTGACGGAACCGCCAAATCCACTGCCGATGACGACCACTTCGGTCCCAGCCGACCCCATCTTCGTTTTCCTCCCCAGGCGCGTGAGCGCATTCGCAACCCGTCGGGTCTTTCCTCCGCGAGCACGGGAAAGTTGGCAAAGGGGGCCCAAAGTGTCAAATTCATTTCTGGACCAGTCAATAAGCAAATGTTATGTTCCTTGTATGAAGCTTAACCCCCGCCAGATCGAAGCCTTCCGCCTGGTCTTTCAGACCGGGAACATGACCACCGCGGCGCAGATGATGGCCATCACACAACCGGCCGTCAGCCGGTTGATCCGCGATCTGGAAGCGACGCTGGAGTTGGAGTTCTTCACGCGCACCGGCGCGGGGATCAGCGCCACTGCGGATGCGATCAACTTTTTCGGCGAGGTCGAGCGCAGCTTCGTCGGCCTGCAGCAGCTCGAACATGCCGCCCAGGCGATCCGCCAGAAACGCGAGGGTCTATTGCATGTCGCCGTCACCGGAGCCTTCGGTGTGCTTTGCCTGCCCCAGGCCCTGGCTTCGGTGCGCACGAAGAATCCCGATCTGCGCATCCGGCTGACGGTGTCGCGCTCCTCGGAAATTCTGGATCTGGTGGCAACCCGGCGCTGCCACCTCGGCATTACAGCCCTTCCGCCCAATGTCGCCGGGATCGACCACGAGGATTTGCCCCGGATGCCGATCGTGTGTCTTTTGCCGCGCGGCCACCCGCTGACTCGGAACGAGGTGCTTCGGCCCCAGGACCTTGCCGGCGAGACAATTTACGGCCCGCCCGAGAACACGCGCCTGCATCAGCAAATCGCCCAGGCCTTTTCCCTTGAAAACGTTCCATATAATATTGTCGGCGACTGCACTCTGGGCGCGTCGATCTGTCAATTCGTCGCCTCGGGAGCGGGGGTTGCGATCCTCGATTCGCTCGCCGCACGCAGCGTCGGCCTGGAGCATATCGCGCTCCGTCCGCTCATCCCCCGGATCGACTGGGAACCCAAATTGCTTTTCCCCGCCGGCAGCCCGCATTCGCACTCCCTGAGCCTGCTGATGCGCGAAATCCGCCACCGTCTCGATGAAATCGGCGCATCCGCAATCCCGGGCTGAGGCGCCTTATTCCCGACGAGGCAGCGGTGTAATGGCGTCGTTCACGCTGAGTGTGCCCGCGTCATTGTCGACGACCACGTAGTTTTCGTAATAGGTCAGCTTCGGCGGTGCGCCGAAGCGCTCTTCGATCTTGCGCGCCCAGTCGTCCGTGTACCAGGCATCGGCGGCGGCGCGCGATTTCCACAGATAGACGCCTCCGCCACCGGCTTCGCCGTTGAGAAAATACTTGCACTTGAGGCCCGGCAGTCCGGCATAGATCGGCACGGAGGTCTGTGCCGACTTGACGGCTTCTTCCTCGCTCCGCTGGAGCCCCGGTATTTGTACGATCGCGATCAGCATGACATCCTCCTTTGGCCGTTCGCCGTTTTCATTTTTCATTCACATCATAATATTATTTTATTGTTACTGCGCCATGATGCGAATGTAATATTCTGCCACTCATTCTGCGCGGCCGACCTGCGACGGCACCCGGAAACCTTCTGTGGTCGCCGCCAATCGCAAAATCTGCAGTTCAAGGAGGGGTGATGCAGATGACGGCCCGCTATCAGAAATGGGCGTCAACATGTTTCTGGCTACAAAGCCAGCAGACCATGACTGGCGGTGTCAGGTTAACCGCAGCTGAAAGATTTGCGGATATCTAGCGGTCATGAGCCACAGTTCTGTCAGCTACAAGCGCCATCGTTTCCCATCATCTGTGATCGCCCATGCGGTCTGGCTGTATTTCCGGTTTCCAATGAGCCTGCGTCTGATAGAGGAGATGCTGTTGGAGCGCGGTATCGACGTTTCCTATGAGTCGATCCGCTGCTGGGCAAAGAAGTTCGGGCCAGTCGATGCTCGCCGCTTGCGCCGCAAAGCGCCGAACCCAACGGATGTATGGCATCTGGACGAGGTCGCGGTGACAATCGGCGGCCGCAAACACTGGCTCTGGCGGGCCGACCAGGACGGCTATGTGCTCGACGGGCACCGTAAACTTAACACCCGATAGGCTCTGGTTTGCCCGGTTGCTCGACTTGTCGACTAAATCCGAGCGATTTCCGCCCATATGCTCATGGCTGAGGCGCGCAGTTCGCGATGGTGGCTGGTGGAAATGTCGTGGCGAGGGATGTGGAAG
This sequence comes from Martelella sp. FLE1502, assembly GCF_053484255.1. Taxonomy (NCBI): domain Bacteria; kingdom Pseudomonadati; phylum Pseudomonadota; class Alphaproteobacteria; order Hyphomicrobiales; family Aurantimonadaceae; genus Martelella; species Martelella sp. FLE1502. Next base: position 51,368 of record NZ_JBAKFQ010000023.1, on the reverse strand, counting down.
AGGTTGGCGATCGGATCGTGAATGGAAACGAAGCGTTGCAGATGTCGTTTTGACTTGAAGCGCTTCATGATCCGCTCTCGCCGTCGGACTGGCTGGTGGGAATTCTCCGCCCGATTTTTCAGGCCCTTATGCGAGCGGTGCTCGACGCCGTGCATGATTTTCTGCTTTGCGGCTGCATAGGAGCGAAGCTTGTCGGTGATCATCACGCGCGGCGATCGTCCCTGGCCTTTCAAAAGCTTGCGCATCAGGCGCTTGGCCGCCTTGGTGTCGCGGCGGCTTTGCACCAGGACCTCCAGGACGAAACCGTCCTGATCCACGGCGCGCCATAGCCAATGATTATTGCCCCGGATCGAGATAACGGCCTCACCTAGGTGCCACTTATCACCAAGCCGCCCGGATGACCGGCGACGGATCTCGTTGGCGAAGGTCCGGCCAAACTTCTCCGCCCACAGTCTGACAGTCCGATGCGAGACAATGATGCCACGCGCCGCCAACAAATCCTCTACCATCCGCAGGCTCAGGGGAAAGCGGAAATAGAGCCACACCGCATGGGCGATGATTTCGGGTGGAAAACGATGGCGGCGGTAAAGAGGATCTCGGTCAGTCATGGCCGAGCATCCCACATTCAGGTCCAAGCTTCGTTAAGTTGACGATGCCCCATCCGCTGACCCTTCACAAGTCGATCACCCCCGATCTGATCGCGGAATGGCCGCTGATCGGCCTCAGCCCCGAGGACCGGGCGCGGCAGCGCTTTGACGAGACCATGAAGAAAGCCGGGCACGAGCCAAAATATGTGATCGAGACCCCGAACGCCGCCACCATCTGCGCACTGGCGCAGGAGGGCGACGCCGTGGGACTGGTGAACCCGCTGGTCATCGGCGAAGCGGAAAGCAGAACCGTCGCGCTCCGCCCCTTCGCGCCCGAGGTGATGTTCCGCGTCTACCTTCTCTTTCCCGCCGACATCCAGAAGTCCACCCTCGTCCGCGGCTTCACGGCCGAGCTTTTCCGACTGCGAAACAGGTACGAGACGCCAATCGCATAGGAAAGCGGAAAGCAGCCTTTCCAGCTACATTGCACATTCTGTTGAGCTGCTTCAGGTCGTGACCGTCGAGCCGTGCATTCATGGCGGCCAGCCATTATTGCCGTCCAACTTCGTAAATATCTCCGTCTGTCCTGCGAGTTGTGCGGCTCCCCAAGCATGGTTTCACGGCCGACGTCGCACGAATACGCGGTTGCTGTCCGTTCAGGCAGGATTTACATGCTTCACCCGATCATCATTGCTCTGGCTGCTTTCTTTGCCGGCAACCGGCTTCTCCTGCCCGGCGGCGGGTAGAACAACAACCTTTGCGCCGTCCGGGACGCGGCGATAGAGGTCCATAACGTCCTGGTTCATCATGCGGATACAACCCGACGACATTGCCTGGCCGATCGACCACGGCTCGTTGGTTCCGTGGATGCGATAAAGCGTGTCCTTGCCGTCCTCGAACAGATAGAGCGCGCGGGCGCCGAGCGGGTTCGTTGGTCCGCCTTCCATGCCACCCGCCCACTTCTTATAGGTGTCGGGATCGCGCTTGATCATGTCCTGCGTCGGCGTCCATTTCGGCCATTCGCGCTTGTAGGCGACATTCGCCGTGCCGGACCATGCCATGCCCGCACGTCCTACACCCACGCCATAACGCATGGCCTTGCTGTCCGCCATGACGAGATAGAGGAACCGGTTTTCGGGATCGACGACGAGCGTGCCTGGTTGTTCGCCGGTCGGATCGTCGACAAGCTGACGCCGGAATTCGGGATCGAACTGTTTCAGATTGACAGCCGGCACATTGAACGGCTCGTCGGTGACGGCGGCGTAGCGCGCGTCCTCAAGCACCGGCTTCGGCGCTGGCGGCTGCGGGGGAGCGCCGGTCGACGCACAGGCCGAGAGCCCTGCGACAACGACGATCGGAAGCAACCTGACTGATAGATACCTCATTCGACGCGTTCTCCCGCGGTGTGACGCCGTCTGGCCTCCGCCACCGTTTCCTTGAAGCCGTCATAGTCGAGCGTCGTCGTCATCATCGGGCCGATCAGATAGGTCGGCGTCGAAATCAGGCCGAGCGCATCGCCCTGCTCCATCGTGCGCCCCAGAAGTGCGGCGATCTCGGCGTGGTGGCCGGTCACATCGTCCTGCAATCGCTGCATGTCCACGCTGGTGTCGCGCACGGCTTCGAGCATCTGCGCCTCGGTGACCTTGTGACCCGGCACGCTCATCAGGGCATGATGAACCTCTTCATACTTGCCCTGATAACCGGCGGCGAGCGCCAGTTGGGCGCCATAGACGGAGGCTTCGGAAAGCACCGGCCAGTCCTTGTAGACGAGCCTGATATTGCCATCCTCCTCGACGATGCGGTCGAGGTCCGGGGCCGATTTCTTGCAGAAGGGGCAGTTGTAATCGAGGAAGGCGACGATGGTAACGTCGCCGTCGGGATTGCCCGCCTCGGGCGCGTCGGGATCGTGCAGAATGGCGTTGACGTCGATATTCTGGGCCAGTGCGGGCATGCCGCTGGCAAGGGTGAACGCCGCCAGCGCGGCAGTGGCCAGGAAGGTCCTGCGCTTCATGTCTGTCTCCTTGATTGGTCCTCAGGCGCCGGCCCGGGACAGGTTTTGTGAAATGGTTTCAGGGGTTATGGCGCCGGTGATCCGCGAATTGCCGATCTCCCGGCCGTCGCGATCCACCAGAAAAAGCGTCGGCGGACCAACGACGGAAAACCGGTCCATCAGCGCCCGCGCATCGCCATTCTGGCGGGTGACGTCGACCGTGATCATGGAAACGTCCTGAAGCCGCGCGGCAATCGCCGGTTCGGCCATGATCTTCTCGTTGGACTTGCAGATCGTGCACCAGTCCGCAGTGAACGAGACCAGCACCGGCGTTTGGCCGGAGCGGGCAAGCGCTTCGTCAAACGCGGTTGACGCGGTGACCCGCGTTTCAGCGACCTGATGGCTGGGTTGCGGAGCGCCTGCCAGAAACGCCAACGGCTTGAGCGGGTCGCCCTCGCCTGCGGCCGCGCCGACAAGCATGACGGCGCCGGCAATGAACATCACAAGGCCGCCGGCCTTGGCTGCGCGTTGCCCCCAGCCGCTTCCGGCGGAAATTCGGTCGAAGGCGCCGACGAAGACGGCAAGACCGATGGCCGTCGCGCCCCAAAGGGCAAGCGCGGCGGGCGGCGGCAGAAGCCGCGCGACGAGCATTACGGCCACGCCGAGAAACACGACGCCAAAGACCTGTCGGATCGCCACAAGCCAGGGGCCGGATTTCGGGAGGATACGCGCGCCGAAAGTGCCGAAAGCGACCAGCGGCAGCCCCATGCCGAGACCGAGCGCAAAGAGCGCGACGGCGCCCTTGGCGGCCTCGCCCGTGTTGATGGCATAAAGCATGGCCGCCGCCAGCGGCGGGGTAACGCAGGGCCCAACGATGAGCGCGGAGCCGAAGCCCAAAACCGCGGCCCCCGCCATGGAGCCGCCACGCCCGCGACCGGCAAGACGGGATGTGAGCGCTGACGGCAGCTGAAGCTCGAAGAGGCCGAACATGCCAAGCGCCAGCACGATGAACACGGCCGCCGAAAGGCCGAGTGCCCAGGGTGTCTGGAGTGCCGCCTGCAGATTGGCGCCCGACAGACCGGCGACCAGTCCGACCAGACCGTAGGCGGCGGCCATAGCCAGCACATAAGAAAACGACAGGATGAACCCGCGTCCGGCGGAAAGCTTTGTACCCGCGCCGGCCAGAGTGGCCGACAGGATAGGGATCATCGGGAAAACGCACGGGGTCAGCGACAACAACAGGCCGAAGCCGAGAAAACCCGCCGCCATCAAAAACACATTGCCGTTGAAATAGGATGCTGCCCGCCCGGTCTCGTCCGGCCCGGTGTCCGCAGCATTCGTGTCCGAAACGGCGGGGCGAGCGGGTGAAGCCGTTTGCCAAGGGCCGGATCGGCTGGCGTCGGCACTCAGCCGGTTGCCGCTTCCCGATATCGAAAGGCTCGCCAGGTCGAGCGTCTTTTCGACCGGCGGATAGCAGATGCCCTGTTCGGCGCAGCCCTGATAGCGCACCGTTAGCCTGTCGGCGTCAAGTCCTTGCGGGAGAGCGGCCCGGACATGGTTGTGGTAGACGTCCACACGGCCGAAATTCGGATCGTCCTTTTGGACGCCCTCGGGCAAGGCGAGTGGAACCAGCTTCGCGCCCTCGCTCACCTTGAGGCTGTCGCGATAGAGATAGGTGCCCGGCGCTATCATCCAGTCGAGCGTTACCGCGCCGCTGCCGTCGCGGGCGGCCTGAAGCCGGAATACGTCGTCGGCGGGCGGCGGCATCTGCGCGAAGGCTGTGTACGCCATGCCGACAAGCAGCAGGACGGCGACGAAACAGGAGAACGGAAACCGGATCATTGCAGCCATTTGCGATTCCTGATTATCAAAGCAGCGCGTCAGATCGTCCCGCCAGCTTAAGTCAGCCTTAAGCTGGCGGGAAAACAACGGCCACGTTCAAACGGAAAGAAAGTCCATGCGCATACTCGTGATTGAGGATGATCCGGTTCTGGCTGATGGCCTTGCTGTCGGCCTCAGGCTCAACGGCGACACAGTCGACGCCGTAGCGACCTGCGCCGACGGCGTTGCGGCCATTGAAACCGGCACTTTCGATGCGATCATCCTCGACCTGATGCTGCCGGACGGCTCCGGGCTCGACCTGCTGGCAGAGGTAAGACAGGCCGGAAACCGGACGCCCGTGCTGATGCTGACCGCGCTCGACGAAACAGCGGACCGGATTCGCGGTCTCGATGTCGGTGCCGATGACTATATCGGCAAGCCCTTCGATCTGGACGAACTCGCGGCGCGCCTGCGCGCGGTCATGCGCCGGGGCCATGGGCAGGTCGAGCCGGTTCTGAACGCCAATGGCGTGGCGCTCGACCCTTCGAAAATGCTGGCGACCGTCGAAGGACGGGAGATCGTCCTGTCACGCCGCGAATTCGCGATCCTGATGGCGCTGATGGAGCGCCCTGGCGTTATCCGTTCACGGCAGGCGCTTGAAGACCGCCTGTATGGCTGGCAGGAAGAAGTCGAAAGCAATGCCATCGAAGTCCACATCCACAATCTGCGCGCCAAGATCGGCAAAACCAGCATCGAAACCGTGCGCGGGCTTGGCTACCGCATGAGGCCAGACCGATGAACTCCCTGCGTCGCCGTCTTTTCATTCTGCTTGTCGTCGCTTCCGGCGTCATCTGGGTGGCGGCTGTGATCTGGATTTCGAGCTGGAGCCGTTTCGAGGTTCAGCATGTGCTCGATACCCGGCTCCAGGAAGCCGCACGCATGGTTCACTCGCTGGTTTCCAGCAGCGATATCGACGCTGCGCGGAAAAACGGAACATTCGCCTCGGTCGACTACGACAAACAGTTGTCATGCCAGATCTGGTCGCTCGACGGCGACCTCATGGCCCGCTCCAGCGGCGCGCCGGATGAAAGCATCGCGCTCAACGAAGATGGGTTCGGCGATCGCGAGGTGAATGGCGAGGCATGGCGCGTTTATACCATCATCGACCCCGAAAAAGGCGTGCGGGTGGTCGTCGGTGACCGCGTCGGCCTTCGAGACCGGCTGGTCCGCGACCTTATTGCGGGGCTGCTGATCCCGGCGGCGCTGGTGCTTCCGGTGTTCGGGTTTCTCATCTGGTTCAGCCTCGGTCGCGGTCTTCGTCCGCTGAACCGGATGGCCGGCGACATCACCGCCCGCGACGCTGAGGATATGCGCGCGATTGACGCCGAAGACGCCCCGTCCGAGGTCCGGCCTCTGGTCGATGCGCTCAACGGCCTTTTCGGCAAGGTGGATGCCGCACGCAGACATGAGCGCGAGCTGACGGCCTTTGCGGCCCATGAACTGAAAACGCCGCTTGCGGGCTTGCGCATGCAGGCACAGGTGGCGCGTGCGGCCAAAGACGACGCGATGCGCGATCAGGCTCTCCGGCAAATTCTTGTTTCAGTCGACCGCACCGACCGTCTGGTCCGCCAATTGCTGACACTGGCCCGCCTTGAGGCCCGCTCGGAAAAGCTCAGCCGGGAACCGGTGATTATCGGCGAGGTGCTGCGCGATGTGATCGCGGGCCTGACCAAAGGAGGCAATACGACTATCGACCCGGCGCTGGACCAGCTCAGCGCCAAGACAAATGCCGAAACACTGCATCTTATCCTCAGAAACCTGCAGGAAAATGCGGTCCAGCACGCCGGTTCGAACGGCGCGGTGCACTGGCGCATGACGCCTGAAGGAAACGGACTGGCCATTGAAGATAACGGTCCGGGTGTGCGGGAAGAAGACCTTGAGCTCTTGACCCGCCGGTTTTATCGCGGCCACGACAACAAGGCATCCGGCACGGGTCTCGGCTTGACAATTGCCGCCATGGCGGCAAAACGGCTCGGCGCGTCTTTGACTTTCGAAAACATGGCGGACGGACAGGGCTTCCGCGTCTCGGTCGAACCGCTTTGATTTTGCAGCGCAATCCCCATTGCAAAAATGGCGCTACCTTTTCAGGCCGCGCCACTTCAAATTAGGTCATATTGCTGGTTCTTATCGGACCGAAAGCGGCGCCGTGAAGGTCTTTCCTTCGACATCGGTCAGCGTCAGCACCATATCGCGTTGATATCGGCTCCTGCCGAGACAGCGAAATCCAGTGACGCCTGACTGCCGAGCTGGCAGCGAACGCTGTAGGCAAGCGCCTTGCAGGTCGAATAAGGCGCAAAGCTGTTATCCGCGATCTTGAGGACTTCCTTGTTCAGACGCGCGTAGACGCCATAGTCGAAAACCGGCTGATCGGCATTGTTCTTGTCCCCAAGCGTGGCACGGACAATGTGCCCCCCATGCGTTTCGGGGCCGCGGTCCATGTAGACGCGCACCGAAGCGGTATCGTCGGTCAGCACGCCCTCGCTCATCGTGACGCGGGGATGCAGGTTGTCGAAGCGCTTGCCGAGGGGGCTGTAGATGCCATCGAAGAAGAAACCATAGAAGAACACCGTGAAGACGAAGGACAGAACCCCAATACCGCACAGCTCGCAAGAACGGCTTTGGTCAGGAAGGTCAGAGCCACGCGACGCAGCCGGCAAAAGACCACCGCGCCGGGCCATTTTGCAAAATGACGGCGTGGCGAACCTGCTGTTATGGTATGTCCGGACATAATCGCGTCCACGATCACGAGAGCACCTGGCCTGATGCCAGGTTCATGGACATTGAGATAAGACCCTGACCAAGAAACTGGAGAATGGATTTGAGTGACGTGGTCCGATTTGATGCACAGCGTCGTAGGTCTTGAAGGGATATGAACCGAAGACCCCTCCATTAAAAAAAGATCATGAAGTGGTGGCCATTTCAGAGCGCCAATTTTGCGCCGAACGGTACTGCCGGCCTTATCGCCTCGAGAAATTCGGGCGTTCCGGCGGCGAATTTGAAACGTGTGTCCAGGCCAGCCGCGGTCCAGTCGATCGTGCTGTCGATTCCCAGGGGCTTCAAGATAGCCAGAGCCGCCATCAGGTCCCAGCTAGATTCGCCCATCCCGATATAGCCATCGACCTCTCCGCAGGCGAGTTGCATCAGCGATATCGTCGCCGAGCCGCAGCATTTGAACATCATCCGCGCCTCACGCATGACGAAGTCGAGCACTTCGAGACGTTGCGCCACCGGTATGATCGGATGGAAGCCGACATTCGTTGCCGCCTTGCCCCAGTCCACGCCCTGACGAGCACGCAGCGGAGAACCGTTGAGCGTGGCCCCGCGATCAACGCTGCCGACATAGGTTTCGCCCCGAACCGGCGCATGGATCACTCCGAACTTCGGAGTGCCGTCTTCGTAAAGACCGATGGACACCGCCCATTGGTCTCCGCCACGAACAAAATTGAAGGTGCCATCGATCGGATCCACAACCCAGGTACGGCCGGACGTGCCAGCGATGTTGCTGCCTTCCTCGCCGAAGACGCCATCATCCGGAAACTGCTGCCGCAAGGCGTCGATCAGAAAAAGCTCAACGCCCTTGTCCGCTTCTGTGACCAGGTCAAGGTGACCTTTCGCCTCAACGGGCAGCGCGGCGAGGTTCCTGAAATGGCGCATGGCTATTTCACCCGCCTCGATGGCGATGCCTTCAGCTTCGGAATACATGGTCAAACTTTCCTCGGAGAATTAGAGGCTGACGAAACGGCGATGCACGGCAACGCCCGTCTCGGAAAGCCGATGAATGAAATAGGAATAGGGTTCCGCGACAGTGCCAGGCTCAGGCGCGCCGGGTCTCAGGTCGAGCGCAACCTGAAACGCAGGGCTGCCGGCAACGGCGCAGAATGCCCCGTTCCAGAATGCCTGGTAAGGCCGGTGGATATGCCCTGCGAGAATCGAGAGTTTCCCGGCGCAAGAGGCCACGATCTCCGCAAATCTCTCTGCTCCCTCACCGAGGGCCATTTCATCGAGCCCTGTAATGCCCGACGGGAAGGGAGGATGGTGGAGGAGGACGATGGTTCGCATGCCACTTGCGTGTCGAAGAGCATCCTCGAACCAATCAAGGCTCTCCGATGCAAGGCGCCCCTCCACCCTGCCCTCGATCAGCGTGTCGAGAGCGATGATTCGGAGCCCGGCAAACTCGGCCTCGTAATTTAGAAAACCGGTAGCGGGAAACGGAAGGCGCGAGCGGAACGCCGCGCGCATGGTTTCTCGTCGGTCATGATTGCCCGGCACGACGAAGATCGGGACCTTCAGAGGCGCCAGGATATCTTCGAGCAACTCATAATCTTCCGCTGTCCCGCAATCGGTCAGGTCGCCGGTCAGCATGACGGCATCAACCGCGGGCGTGAAGGCGGCAAGGTCAGCAACCACCTTGCGGGCAGCTTCAGGGGCATCGCGCCGCACAAGGCTTGTTTCCGGGCTATCCGCAAACACATGGAAATCGGAGAGATGGGCGATGAGCAAAGTTAGACCCTCGGATTAGCGGATGCCAGCGCGCATGAAGCTCTGGACGAACTGGCGCTGGAATAGCAGGAATGCGATCAACAGAGGCGCTACCGAAAGGACGGTTGCGGCCGTCACGAGGCTCCAGTCGACGCCCTGCTCAACCGTTGCGAAGACCTGAAGGCCGACGGTTATTGGGCGGGTCTCGACCGAATTGGTGACGACCAGAGGCCACAGGAAATTATTCCAGTGATAGCTCACGGTTACCAGTCCAAAGGCGACGTAGATCGGTTTTGCCAGAGGCACGAACACCCTGAGCAGCACCTGCGCGACGTTGGCGCCCTCAAGTCTTGCAGCCTCCTCCAGTTCCTTGGGAATGCTCATGAATGTCTGCCGGAACAGGAATATGCCGAAGGCGGATGCGAAATACGGCATACCTATGCCGACAAGCGTATCAAGCTGCCCCAGCGCGCCCACGGTCCGGTAGTTTTCGATCAGCAGCGCTTCCGGCATGATCATCAACTGAAGCAGGACCAGGTAGAACAGGATGCGCGAACCGCGGAACGGAAAACAGACGAATGCGTAGGCCGCGAGCGTGCAGATCACGAACTGGACGCACAGGATTATGGTCACCAGCAGGAACGTGTTCCAGAAGTAGCGGCCGAAGGGAGCGACCGAAAGCACGCGCCTGAAATTTTCGAGCGTCCACGGAGCGGTGATGTCGTAGCTGGTCGCATAGGTCGGTGGATGAAAGGCTGTCCAGCAGGCATAGGCGAGCGGCAGGATCCAGATCAGGGCGAGCAGCCAGAGGCCGACATTGGTGAGCAGGGAAAGTGCCTTGTCAGAATCTTTCATCGGTAGTGGATCCTCTTGTCCGCGTAGCCGAACTGGAACAGCGCGATGGCAGCGAGAATGACCAGCAGAACGACCGTCAGGGCCGCCGCGTAGTTGGTATCCCAGTAGGCGAATCCGACCTCGTAAATGTAGTAGAGCAGCAACGTCGTCGCATTGTTCGGGCCACCCTTGGTCATGGCGATGACATGGTCGACCATCCGGAACGCATTGATCACCGCGTTGATGAGAATGAACAGCGTCGTCGGCATCAGCAGGGGAAACACCACGCGGCGAAAACTCTGCCAGCCGTTCGCGCCCTCAAGCTTTGCGGCCTCAAGCAGCGTGGGTGATACCTGCTGCAGCGCCGCAAGATAGAAGATCATGAAGAAGCCGGCTTCCTTCCAGATTGTGATGACGATGAGGGCGGGAAGTGCGGTTTCGGGCGAGCCAAGAAAGTTGTTTCCACCGCCGCCGAACAGGCCGAGAAATTTATCCACCAGACCGTAATCCGGTGCGTAGAAGAACAGCCAGATATTGGCGACCGCCACCATCGGGAGCACCGTCGGGGTAAAAAAGGCAATCCGGGCGAACGTCACGCCCTTGAGCTTTGAATTGACAAGCATGGCCATGATCAGAGCGAGCGCCATGGAAAGTGGAATGGTCAGTCCGGCATAGATGGCGTTATTGGTCAGCGCCTTCCAGAATACCGGGTCGGAGAGCATGTACTGGTACTGATCGGCGCCGACGAAAGCCGAGGGTCGGCGTCCGCGCGGCGTCGAGAAGAAACTGTTGTAGAGCGTCAGCAGAATTGGCTGGAAGGTGAAGACCCAAAGGAAGATTGTTGCCGGCAGCAACAATACCCCCCCGTATAATGCGTTGCGTGATAGTTTCACCTTCACCTCCCAGTATCTGCTGTCCGCCGCCTTAGCGATATGGCTTCAGGATGCGGTCGATCTCCGCCTGAGCATCGCTGAGCGCCTGTTCGGGCGTTTTCGCGCCTGTCAGGGCAGCCGAGAGCGCGTCGTTCAGCACCTTTGTCGTGCGCGCATTCTCATGGGTGGAGAATTCGGGGACCGACACCGGGATCTGATCGCGGGCCACCAATGCTGCGGGAACCTCCTCGGTGTAGGCCATCAGCGCATCGGTCTTCCACGACCCGTCGCGCGGAGCGACATAGCCGGTCTGGATGCTCCAGTCGGCCAGGATCTCGTCCGAGGTCAGGAACTTGACGAACTCGAAAGCGGCCTTCTGCTGTTCCTCGCTCACATCCTTGAAGATGTAGAGATTGCCGCCGCCCAGCACCGAGGCAGGTTCCGGATTGCCGGGGTACGGCGCAAGGCCGAAATCGAAGGTGGCGTTGTTGCGCAGATTGGTCAGGTTGCCTGTCGACGTCCAGATCATCGCCAGCCGGCCCTCGAGGAAGTCAGACGGGGTCGTTCCCCATTCCTGAATGCCGTCCGGATGAACGCCGTATTTCTTGCTGAGATCCACCCAGAACTGCAAAGCCTCGACGACCTTCGGATCGGTCAGGTAGGTTTCTGTGCCGTCTTCATTGGCGAGCCTTGCGCCGTTCTGTGCGGCAAGCGCCCCGAACAACCACTGTGCGGAGCCCACATTGCCCGGAATGCCGACGCCCCACTGACCGGGCTCGCCCTGGTCCGTGATGGCCTTGCCGTATTCGACCATCTCATCCCAGGTTTTCGGATATTTCTCAGGATCAAGGCCGGCTTTTTCGAATGCTTCCTTGTTCCAGTAGAGCACCGCGGTCGACCGCTGGAACGGAACCGCCCACAGATGACCGTCGACCTCGGCGCTTGCAAGGAATGCCGGCATGAAGCCATCGATCCAGGCTTGATCATCGTCCGTGACGAAAGTGTCGATCGGGACGATGACATCTTCATCGATCAGGGTGAATATGTCGGTTGCAAGCAGCACCGCCACCGCTGGCGGATTGCCGCTGCGCGCCGCCGTCAGCGACTTTGTCGTCGTGTCGTTGTAGTTGCCGGAATAGACCGGCACGATGTCGATGTCGGGATTTGCCTCCTCGAACTTCGCGACATAGCCGTCAATGACCTTGGTCAGCGCACCGCCGACCTGAACGGGGTAGTAGAAATCGACCTCTGTCGCTGCGCTCGCACTGCTTGCCAGCGCTACTGACGAGATACCGGCGATCATGGTGCCGGCGATATACCTGTTGACGTGTTTCATGCTCTCTCCTCCTTTGAAAGTCTCTTCTGAAAGTCTGTTGGCGCGTGGTTCAAACGCGCTCGACGACCTTATTCTCGACGCGCTGGCCGGATGTTGTTTCAAACAGATGCGCCGCCTCCCGCGGCCATGAGATATGCACCGTTTCGTTTTCGCCAAAGCGCGCATGGCCAGGTACGCGCACCAGCGCCGCCTGTTGGCCAATCGCGCATGTGACCACGGAATCGGCGCCGAAATATTCGGTGTTGACGACACGGGCGGCATGCCCTTCGCCGCCGATCACCATATGCTCGGGACGTACGCCGAGCGTCAGGCCCGCACGCGCATCCGCCATGGCAGGGTCGACAAGATCTCTCGCATCCGGGGCATCGAGGTCGATCAGGTTCATGGGCGGCGTGCCGATGAAGCTGGCGACGAAGGTCGTGGCCGGCCGTTCGTAAAGAGCGTCGGGCGTTCCCGACTGCTCCATGCGGCCTTCGCGCATCAGGATAACGCGGTCGGCCATGCTCATGGCTTCGGACTGATCATGCGTGACGAAAATCATCGTGATCCCGAGCCGGCGTTGCAGAGAGCGGATCTCGTTGCGCATTTCCGTTCGCAGCTTTGCATCGAGATTGGAAAGCGGTTCGTCGAGGAGGCAGACCGGCGTCCTCGAAATCAGTGCCCGGCCCAGTGCCACGCGCTGTTGCTGACCACCGGAAAGCTGGCTCGGCTTGCGGTCAAGCAGATGGCCGAGCCCGAGGATTTCCACCGTCTCCTTCAGGCGCTCTTGACGCTCGGCGCGCGGAACATGCCGCACGGAAAGACCGAACGTGATGTTTTCGGCGACAGTGAGATGCGGGAACAGGGCATAGGACTGGAATACCATCGACAGATTGCGTCTGGCGGAGGGCGCGTCGGTAACATCCCGTCCCTTGATGGTAATCCGGCCGCTGCTTGTCTGTTCCAGTCCGGCAATCAGCCGCAGCGTTGTCGATTTCCCGCAACCGGACGGACCGAGCAGCGCCACAAACTCGGCATCGCCGGTCTCGAAGCTGACATTGTCGACTGCGACGAACGTTCCCCAGTTCTTGACCAGGTTCTCAACCTTTATAGCGGACATGTTTCCTCCCTCTTTCGCCTCAGGCGAAAATGAACTTCCTTCTGATGTCCGGGCTCGCCTTGGCGACCGAAGGACGTGTGGCCTCGTCGGTGACGAAGTGGTCGATCCGGTCCGCCGAGGCGATGACGGAGAGTGCTGCGCGGTCGAATTTCGAATGGTCCGCGACCACGATCGAGGTCTGCGACATGTCGATCATGGCCTGCTGCACGCAACCGATCTGCGGGTTCAGCGTACACAGGATGCGGCGCTCCAGATCGACGGCCGAAACGCTCAGTATGCACTTGTCGACATGGAAGGAGCGCACCATCTGGGCTGCCATCGGGCCGCCCAGCGAATGGTTGATGTCGATATATTCCCCCCCGATCATATGGACGTTGCGGGCACCGCCGGCGACCAGCGTTGCAAGGACATCACTGCCATTGGTGACAAAAGTGAGTGACGCGTTGGAGGCTAGAAGCCGCGCCACCCTCAGCGAGGTCGTGCCGCTGTCGATCATCACGGCATCGCCCTCGACGATCAGTTCGGCTGCCGCCTCCGCGATCCGCCCCTTTTCCTCCGCGTTTGTGGTTTCGCGCACCGAGGCGACATAGTCACGGGTCACCTGATTGATGACCGTCGCCCCGCCATGGGTGCGCTTGAGGTGACCACGGCCCTCAAGCTCGCTGAGATCGCGCCGGATCGTGGCGATGGAAACGCCCAGTGCATCCTTCAACGCATTTGCGTCGAGATAGAGGTCGGATCGCAGCTTCTCGAGCAGGCGGGCCTGGCGCTGGGCGGCGGAACGGAAGCCGCTTTCGTCATCGTCGTTATCGAATTCAACGCTCATATCATTTTCTCTATGATCGATTTCGATCACATTACGATTGAAAACGATCTTGTCAATCGGCAATCGCAAGTTTATCGTCAATTTTGCGCGAATATTCTCGGATATTCTGAGCGATAAGTGCCAATTTCATGCGCAAACCCACTGATGATGATCGAAGGCGATCATTCGCACTGTTAGCGACATGTACTGCGCGGGAGAATGAAACGTGACGATTCTCGGATTTCTGATCCAGTTGATGAGCGGCGCAATGCTGCTTCTGTTTTCCGTGCGCTTCATGCGGATCGGTATCGAGCGACTGTGGAGCGCCCAGATAAGGCAAGGCCTCAGCGACACCTCGTCAATCGGCGGCAACCTCATCAAGGGGGCAGGACTTGGTTTCGTCATGCAGGGCGCGACGGTGGTCATGTTGATGGCGGCAGGCCTTGCGGGCACCGGCGCGATACCGCTTGTTTCCGCAACCGTGCTTGCGCTTGGCGCAGACATGGGATCGGCGCTTGCTGTGCGTTTTCTGCAGTTGCCGGTTTCTGCACTCGGCCCGTTTGCGGTACTCATGGGCGCGACCGCCTATCTGAGGGCCAAAAACCCGCAATTTCGCAATCTGGGTCGCGTCTTGCTGGGGCTGGGTCTCGTGTTTCTGTCGCTTTCGATCATCCGCAACACCGTGGAGCCGATCAGCGCGATGGAGGGAACCGCTGCGCTCGTCGGCTACCTCAACAAGGATGTCATCACTGCCGTGATTGCCGGCATCGTGCTCACATTCGTGATGCATTCAAGTGTTGCCGCTGTCCTGACAGCCATCGCCTTCGCGGCCCACGCGGCGTTCGCGCCGACAGCGGCGCTTGGCTTCGTTCTCGGATGCAATATCGGCAGCGCGCTGCTACCGCTGTGGTTGCTCCAGGGCGAAGCCGCGGGCGCCAGAGCCGTCGCCGCCGTGGTCGCGATACTGCGGACGGGCCTTGCCGTCGTGCTCGTCGCCCTTCTCGCCATCCTGAAGAACCGCATCGATGCATTCGTCGTGCTGCCCGCCGACGAGACCATGCTCGCAGGCCATCTGGTTTTCAATTTCGCACTGCTGTTTCTGGCACCGGGTTGCGCGCGCCTTTGCCGTGTTTTCGAACGTCGGTCGGGCGTAAATGCAAGCTCCTCATCGCTACCGCCGAAAGCCACGAGCGATATCAGGCTGGCGCTACCGGCATTGAAACGCATGCTCTCGGATATGCTCGACATCGCAACCGCCATGCTGAACGAGGTGACGTCAAATAGATCGGAAGTGACAACGATGCAGGCGCTCGAAACCCGCATGAATGCGGGCCTTGCCGCAATCCGCGACGTCTATGCCCACTATCCCGGCGCCGACGCCAAAGCGATGACGGACATGGAGCAAATCCTTGATTTCGCCATACGCGTGGAGCGCTGCGGGGACGTGTTGTCCGGCAAGCTCCACCGGCTGCACCTCGCCCAGATGCAATCGGGAGCCCGCTTTTCTGACGAGGGGAAGGAGGAAATCGCGGGCCTGGTCGAAGCGGTGCGCGAAACGATACTGATCGCACATGACGCAGCATGGACGGGGGACGCCGCGACCGCCGAACGGCTCGTGCTGCAAAAGCAGAATGTCGCCAGCCTTGAGGCCGCAAGCCGCGGAAGGCATCTCGCGCGTTTGCGCAGCGGAAACCTTGCAAGCCTTGCTTCAAGCGACGAGCATCTGGAGACAATCGCCGCCTTGAAGGAAGTCAACAGCAAATTCGCCACCATCGGTTATGCTGTGCTGGAGCGAAGCGGCGGACTCACGAAAACCCGTCTGAAAAACACAGACCAGATGCCCGCTTCTTAACTACCCGGCGGCGCGCGCCCGCGAAGAGGCGGAAGTTAGATCGATGGATCTACCGCTCCCGCGAACATTCCAGGAAGCGAACGCTGACCAAGCCGTGGCAAAGAAGCCGTAATTGTCAACGGCGGCGTAAAAACCGGCCACGGGGCGGAGCAAAAGTCGGCCACTTTGGACGCCGGTATGAGGCCCGCGGGAGGGCGTAGCCCGAGCGGGGGCCTCATACCGGCGTAGCGATTTTTGAAGGGTTTCAGCTGGCCTTTCGGGCACGGCTTTGGGCGAGACGATAGCTGTCGCCATTCATTTCGAGAATGTTGACATGGTGCGTGACGCGGTCGAGCAGAGCGCCGGTCAGGCGCTCGGATCCCATGATTTCGGTCCATTCATCAAAGGGCAAATTGCTGGTGATCAGGGTGGCGCCCCGCTCATAACGTTGCGAGATCAACTCGAACAGCAGTTCCGCGCCAGTCTTGGAGAGCGGCACGAAGCCGAGTTCGTCGATGATCAGCAGCTTGTACCCTGCCATCTGCTTTTGGAAACGTAAGAGACGCCGCTCGTCACGGGCCTCCATCATCTCACTGACCATGGCTGCGGCTGTGGTGAAGCCAACGGACAGGCCCTTCTGGCAGGCTGAAAGGCCGAGGGCGAGCGCTATGTGCGTCTTCCCGGTTCCGCTGGGGCCGAGAGCGATGACGTTCTCGCGACGCTCGATCCATTCGCAGCGGGCCAGCTCCAGCACCTGCATCTTGTTGAGCTTCGGGATGGCGGCAAAGTCGAAACTGTCGAGGCTTTTGACGACCGGGAATTTGGCTGCCTTGATACGCCGCTCGACCTTGCGGCGATCCCGTTCGATCATCTCCCGCTCGGCAAGCCGGGTGAGGTATCCGATATGATCGACGCCTTCGGTGGCGCAAAGCCGGGCCAGTTTCTGATACTCCCGCTGGAAGGTCGGCAGCTTCAGGCTCTTGAGGTCGTGGGCAAGCAGGATCTCGGGTGCTTCGGTGCTCATGCCGCTTCTCCCTTCCCCGATGACAGCAGGCCCATATACGCCTTCGCCGATGTCGTCTCGACGGTTGCTCTCGGCAGGTAGGGATAGATCGACAGATCCAGTCGAGGCGGCCGGCGCTCCACCCGGCAAAGAATCAGATGTTTGACGGCGTCGAAGCCGATCGCGCCGAGATGAATGGCCTGCTTCACCGCCGCATGCAGGTCGGCCATATCGAAGCTTTCCAGCAGACGAAGAACCTGTACGTATTCCCGCCTGCCATGTTTTGCCATGCGGCCTTCCATCAGACGGCACAGTGTGGCGAATTCCTCCGGCAGATCCCAGCCCTGCAAAGGGGCTGCCTGATCCAGCGCATTGATCTTCCGCTCGATCAGCGGCAGGTAATGCACAGGGTCGAAGATGACATCCTCCCGGTCCCAACTCCGGGGATGGCGGGCAATGATCTCGCCGCGGCAGCCGATCACCACCTTGTCGACATAGCCTCGAACCCAAACGTCCTGATGACCGTAGGCGACAGGCACGGAATAGTCGTTGGTTTTGTAGCGAACGAGAGACTGGGCCGTCACCCTGGCGCTGGCTTGGTCGCAGGCGTCAAATGGCGACGCTGGCAAGGACTGCATGGCAGCCAGATCGCGCTGCAGCCGTTCACCGATCGTCTCGCTCTCACCGCGCAGCCTGTCACGTTGGCGCTTCCGGCACTGTTCTTCCAGAAAGGCATTGAACGCATCCCACGTCGGAAACTGCGGGATGGGGACCATGAAGTTACGCCGGGCATAGCCTACGAGGCCCTCGACGTTACCCTTGTCATTGCCCTTGCCGGGCCGGCCATAGCGATCCCGGATCAGGTAGTGGGACAGGAACCCGCTGAACAGTGTTGCCCGCTTGCGCGTGCCATCAGGCAGGATCCTCGCCACAAGGCAGCGGTCGTTGTCATAGACGATCGATTGCGGCACGGCCCCGAAGAACGCAAACGCATGGACGTGGCCATCGACCCAGGCCTCGGCCACCGCCGCAGGATAAGCCCGCACATAGCAGCCGTCGCTATGCGGAAGGTCGAGCACAAAGAACCGGGCTTTCTGCTCGACACCGCCGATCACCACCGTCGCCTCACCGAAATCCGCCTGCGCATGGCCGGGCGGATGAGAAAGCGGCACGAACACTTCCTGACGGCGCTGTTCCCGCTCCCGGACATAGTCCTTGATAATCGTATAGCCGCCGGTGAACCCGCACTCATCACGAAGCCGGTCGAAAACACGCTTGGCCGTATGGCGCTGTTTGCGCGGCACGTGTCTGTCTTCATCCAACCAGTGGTCGATCGTCGAAACGAACGCGTCCAGCTTCGGCCGCCGGACTGGTGATTGTCGCTGATAGCCAGGAGGCGTCGAATACGACAGCATCTTCGCTACGCTGTCGCGGGATATGTTGAAATGCCTGGCTGCCTGACGCCGGCTCATCCCTTCCGAGACGGCCAGACGAACCTTCAGATAAAGTTCCACGGTGTAGATCCTCTGTCCCTCCTGCGCTCATTGCAGAAGGAAGATAGGTGGCCGGATTTTACTCCGCCCGCGACCGAATTATTCCGCCGCTTCCGTGGCCGACTTTTGCACCGCCGTTCTCACTATGACAAATGGTTCGGAACGTTTCACGATGGAAGCGAAGAGTCCGAAAAGCAGATGATTGCACGATTCAAGCAGAAAGCCGCCAGGGCGCACGCCAGAAGCTAAGCGTGTAAATTGGCATAGGGGTTCGTCGCCGGTCGACACGATAAGTCTTTGAAAGGTCTAAAGTGTGTGGGGACCCGGTACCACGCCGAATGACATCCACCGATCGGTCGCCGAACTCGAGGCCGACATCATCGCATTCATCAACGCACATAACGAAAACCCAAAGCCTTACCGTTGGGTAAAATCCGCCGACGAAATCCTCGCATCCGTTCAACGCTGCTGCCGAAAAACACTGACAGGAACTTCAGATTCAGGTGACTAGACAATGCTTGAATTCACACCGCCAACGACCCTCCGGGCTATCCGGCGAAACTCCCGCCCTGCGGCAAAATCCATCAGCGAACTCCGGTACCATAGCCCGCTCCTGAACGCCTGAACCACCGGGGCGCCCGCGAGCGCATTTATGCCAAACTTCGAAAGAAAGGCTTTGGCCGCTATCGGAAAAGTGGTCAGGGCGTCACTGCTTTCGACGAGCAGTATTCCCGAGGTCCAGCTGCTGGTAATAATCGAGGGTTTCGGTGGGGCGATGCCATCTCGCCGAAACATGTCCGACAGGCTGGCACGATAGTCTTCTCGTGGCTCGAATGCCATCCAATCGAATTTTAGAAAGTCTGCGGCGCTGATGGTTGACTGCCGCGACAGCGGGTGGCCGAGACGACCGAAAATTGTTGTTTCGACATTGGCAAGATGCTCTTTCTCGACAAGCGCGCTCTCGACCGTGACGTCAGTGCCGCATATTGCGATATCCAACTGACCCGACAGGAGCAAATCGACCAGCCGCTCCTTGGCATGGACATGAATTTCGAGCCGGACGTGAGAAAATTCGCACCGAAAATCGGAGAGTATTCGCTGAAGGTAAAGCACAGACCAGATCGGTCCGGCTCCAATTCTGAGTACTGGCGACCCGGTCTTGTTGGCCTGTTCGATCAGCTGTTTCAGAAGCTGGTACTCGGCACTGAACACCCATTTCTCCCAATGACCGGTACCGCAATATCGAAAACGGATAACACCCCGTTCCGGATTGCATTTCCCCCTGAGACCGAACCGTATCATGTGATACTAATGGATAAAACGAGTATCACTCCTATCGTAAACGGAATGCCGTGTCCTTCGCGACAGAAGCTGTGGGAGAGGGATTCGAACGGAGCCTCATCGTCCGCCCGGCAGGCAAAAGTGGCTCCGCCTTTCACCGAAATGCGGGGCCACCTGGTCTATCCATCTCAAGACATTTTTTTCGCTGGCGGGTGGCCTCAGCCGAGTTCCGCCGCGCGCGCAAGCGCCTTGTACATGCCGATCCGCATCAGGAAATCCCGGCGCTTTGTTGCATCTTCCATGCGTTCGCGCATGGCATCGCGATAGACGGTACGGTCGGATTCCGTTTTTGCCTCAAGGTCGCGCTTGTTCTGGATCGTGTTGACCTGAACATGCTCCTCGGTAACCTTGCGGCGCTGGAGGTCGTAGCGCGAAAGCGTTTCCTCGCCCGCCTCGCCGTTCCACACCGCAATCATCCGGCCGGTCAGGTTGACGGCGTCATGAATGCCGCCATTCATGCCCATCCCGCCCAGCGGATTGTTGATATGGGCGGCATCGCCCGCAAGGAAGATGCGGCCACGCTGGAAGGTGTCGGCAACGCGCTGGTGCACCCGGTAAAGCGTGCGGTGCTCTACCGGAAGCGCGGTTCCGGCTTCGGGCAGTACCCTGCGCAGCAATCCGTCGCCATAGGCCGGCGCAAGCGCCTCCTCATCAGCCATCTCCTGCGGAACCGGGAACATCACCCGCCAGGCGCCGGGAATTTCGAGGAAGAAGTTCCACTGCTCGGGATCGGCGACATAGGTGACGGTATCGAGATCTGGGATCAGCGCCCTGAGATCGGCAGGCGTCGTCAAGACGAGAAAACGCTCCGCCCAGGTGAAGCCCTCGAAACCGATGCCGAGGCTCTGCCGCACCACCGAGCTTGCGCCATCGGCCCCGATCAGCCAGCGGCCGCGCCGGGTTGTCGCCGCATCGCCCTCGCCAAGCGTCACGATCACGCCGTCAGGTCCCTGCCCGATCGCCGTTACCGGACTGTCGAAACGGATCTCGAAATCCTTCTCGTCCTTCAGCTTGTCGTAAAGCGCCTCGCAAAGCCGCCACTGCTCGCATTGCAGGCGGTAGGGATGGTTCGTCAGATCGGCGATCTCGCCGAAATCGAAACGTCCCAGAAGCCCGTCGGCGCGCGACCGGTACTGCACATAGGGCGCAACAAGACCGGCCTCGATCAGCCGCTCGCTGACGCCGAACTCATCCAGCATATCGAGTGTCGGCGGATGAAAGGTGGATGCCCGCGACTGTTTGGAAAGCGCGCTGCCCGCCTCGAAAACGGTGACGGGAATGCCCGCGCCAACGAGCCGCGCGGCCGCGACCATGCCAACCGGCCCTGCGCCGGCGATGAGAATTCTATTTTCGCTCATGTCTTCCTCGTGGACTCAGTTGGAAAGGATGGGGGCCAGATACTGCGCCAGACCAAGAATGCGGGCGTCCTGCCCGCGTGCACCTGCGACCGAAAGACCGACCGGAGCGCCGGAGCCTGTTGCAAACAGCGGCAGCGACGCCGCGCAGCCGTCCAAAATGTTGATGGCCGTCGGGTTGCGCAGCATCAGGAGGTTGGCTGCGCCATAGGCCGCATCGTCGCTGGCAAGCGCTTCGATCAGCGGCGCAACGACCGGCACTGTCGGCATCAGCAGACCGTCGACGCCGGTCAGTTCCTGCTCCAGAAAGGTAATATAGGCCTTGCGGCTCGCATCAAGCCGGGTCGCGCTGTCGGCGGGCAATGCGCCAGCGGCGATAATGCGGGCGGCAACGCGCGGGTCGAATTCATCGCGCCGGGCTGCAAGGCGCGCGCTCTGGGCGGCAAAGGCTTCAATCCCCGGATAGGCCCCGGCTTTCGCCATTTCCGGCAGCATGTCGAACGCCTCGACATGACGGCGGACCAGCGTGACGCCTGCCGCCGAAAGCCGTGAAAGCGCATCCTCGAATGTGCGCGCGACCGTATCGTCCATGCCATCGGTGACATAATTTTCCGGCACCAGAAAACGGGGCGGCGCTCCCGTCCAGACAGCGGCAACCTCCGTGCCGCTCAAAACGGCGTAAAGCAGGGCGCAATCTTCGATGGTCCGCGCGATCGGGCCGATGGAATCGAGCGTCGGCGACAGCGGATAGACACCCTCGCGCGACACCGCCGCCTGTGTCGGCTTGAAACCGGCCAGACCGCAAAGGGCGGCGGGAATGCGCACCGAGCCGCCGGTATCGCTACCAAGCCCGGCCGCGCACATGCCATCGGCAACAGAAACGGCCGCGCCGGAGGAGGAGCCGCCGGGAATATAGCGCGCGGCCCGGTCCCAGGGATTGGCGGGCGTGCCGTAATGGGGGTTGAGGCCAAGACCGGAAAAGGCAAGCTCGGTCATATTGGTGCGCCCGACGATGACCGCACCGGCGGCGCGCAACCGGGCAACCGGCTCGGCATCGGCTCTGGCCGGGGCCTCGTCCGCCAGCACCTTCGAACCGGCGCGGGTGACACGGCCTTCAATGTCGAACAGGTCCTTGACCGATACCGGAACGCCTTCCAGCGACCGGGCGTTTCCCGCCGCGCGGCGTCTGTCGGATTCGGCAGCGGCGGCCATGGCCTCGCTGGCAAAGACCTCGGTGAATGCGCGCGCCCCCTCCCCGGAAGGATCGGCGATCCGCTCCAGCGCGGTGCGGACCAGCTTTTCGCTGGTCGTCTGTCCGGCGGCAAGCGCTTCGAGGCAATGGATGACACCCTGGCTCAACATCTCAGATCACTTTTAAAATGGTTCGTCGGAAGGATTTGATATGGTCTTCGGCCGCCCGGCGGGCGGCTTCGGGATCGCGCGCGCCGATGGCCCGGAGGATTGCCTTATGCTCCTTGTGAACGCCTTCGGCGTGGGGAATATCGCTCAGGGAAAGAAACCAGAAACGCGCCGAACGATTTTGAAACTGGTCGAGAACGTCATAGAGAACCCGGTTTCCGGCAATGCGGTTGGCCCAGGAGTGAAACGCGCCGTCGAGCTTCATCAGCGCCTCGGTCCGACCCTCGCCAACAAGCTCGGCCTCGGCTTCGGCCAGAATCCGTCGCGGCTCCTCAAGCTCGGCCTCGCGCACCCGCTCGGCGGCCCGCGCCGCGCAATAGGGTTCCGTCACCAGCCGGGCCTCGATCAGTTCGGCGATCTCGTCCTGAAGCACGGGGCGCACCCGCACGCCCTTGCGCGGCAGGATATCGACAAGCTCCTCCTGCGCGAGACGGTGCAGGGCGTGGTGAACCGGCGTGCGCCCGATGCCCAGTTCCTCGGAAAGCTGAACTTCGTTAAGGCTGGCGCCGGGAGCGAAAGCCGTGGTGACGATGCCGTGCTTGATGCTGGCATAGGCCTGCTCCACCAGCGAGGCGGGTTTTGCCTCACGATCCGGCCGTTCTGCGCCGTTTGCGGGAGAAGCCATGCCTCAGTCCTGATAATAGTGGATTTCGAACAGGACGCAGCCATTTTCGGACTTGAACGGCCCGTGATAGGCGCCGGGCGGCCGCGAGGCGTAGGTGGGACCGGCGAAGGATTCGCCGCCATTGCCGTTTTCATCATTGCCGACGGTCAGATCGCCGGAAACCAGAAACACTTCCTCGAAATACTCATGCACGAAGGGCGCCGTGGTGTAGACGCCGGGAGCAAAGCGCAGCAGGCGCGAACGGTTGCCGCGGCCGTTTTCCTCATCCAGCGCGCCGGACAGGATCTTCTGCTGGATGCCCTCGGGATAGCCCGGCGGCACTTCCCAGCCCTCGTCCATGGAGACGCGGTAAAATTCCAGATGCGGTTTGGTGGTCATTCTGCTCATCGTTTTTCCTTTCGGTCTCCGGCGGCAAGGCCGGTATTTACGCGCATTCTGCCGCCCGCTCAGTCGGCAATCTCAAGCGCGCGCACGTGAAGTTCGTGGCGCAATGTTCGGCCAAGCACCGGATCGGACAGTTCAAGAGCCATCTTTTCGGCGAAGTAGAAATCACCGATGATCGGAACCGTCCCGCAAAACATCACATCGCCCTCGCCGAACCGGCCGCCGTCGTCTTCATATTGGCGCAGCAATTCATCCGGCGTCATCAGCGAATCGAGCGTGCCTTCCTGATAAAGCCGCCATTCGCCGTCGCGCCAGACCTTAGAGCGCAGGATCAGCTTGTCCCAATGGCCGCGCAGATCGTCAAGGCTCCACAGATCGGGACCGACCGGCTTGCCGCAGATCTGCTTCGACAGGGTGACGCCGACGGCTTCGAGCTTGCGGTCGGTATGGTCGGAGCCGATGCCGACATGAAAGGCATCGCCGGACCTGATCAGCACCACTTCGGCCTCGCCCGTCGCCGCCTCGCCGACCACCTCGATCTCGTCATCGGCCGTCAGCAGCGCTGCGCTCAGGCGGTAGAACATCGGCGTACGGCGCGGGCGGGCAACCCCGATCTCCTCGAGCTCGCGAATATGCTCCTCGACAGCCTCCACGTTGCGCCCGGCCCAGCCCGCGATAACCAGCGCGCGCGGTGCAACCTGCATGGGCCGGGGCTGGCCATCGACGGGGAGGTTTCGGAACTGCAGGGATTTGGTTGTCATGGGAAACTCGCCTTAACTGTGATGCATCAACTTATGAACCTGAACAGATATACAGTCAATATTCGACGTGAAACAACCCGGTTTCCGCATCGGACAGGACATATTTTTCGAATTTCTGTACACTGAAATTCACAAAAAATTGGCGCTATTGCGCTATTTATCCCCAAAAATTGGCATCTATAAAAAAGTTTTCCAATGCTCTTGCGTAAGGAGAGTCAATTCGGCAATCTTGTGAAGCATCACGAAAGGCATTCACCTAAGATTTTGCCAAACAAGCAACAGGAAGGCTCTTCCCATGTCTCTCAAATCCCGCTGCGTCGCCGGCATCGCCGCCCTTGGCATCGCTGCCGCCCTCACCGGCCACGCATCCGCACAGGAGCCGGTCGACCTGACCATTGCCTCGTTCAAGTCCGGTTCGAGCTGGTTCGTCTATTCCGCCACCATCGGCGAAATCCTGCGCAAGTTCCTGCCGGAGGGTTCCACCATCGACACCCCGCCACTGGGCGGCGGCTATGCCAATGTTCGCCTTGTCAGCGCGGGCAAGGCCGATATGGCGCTCAGCCACGGCATGACCAACCGCTGGGCCGAGGAAGGCATCGTCGCCTATGACGCGCCGATCAAAAACATTCGCGGCCTTCTGGGCGGTCTCGACACCTATTACCTCAATATCACCGCCGCCGATGCGGAACCGGGCACCAGCGTGAAAGCCTATTTCACCGAGGTCAATCCCAGGGCCGTCGTCGGTCTCAACCCGCCGGGCAGCATGGCCACCTTCGCCGGAGAGATGCTGCTTGCCGAAGCAGGCGCGTCCCAGGAACAGCTTGAGGCCACCGGCGGGCGTTACAGCTATATCCCGATCCCCGACATCATCGCCGGTTTTGCCGACGGCACGGTCGACGCCACGCCGCAAATGATCACGGTCGGCCATCCTATGACCACAGAGATTTCGCAAAAAGCCGATGTGGCGCAGCTTTCCCCGTCACCGGAACTGCTCGACGTGATGGCACAGAAATACGGTTTCGGCACGGCCGTGCTGCCCGCGGGCTCGTTTCGCGGACAGGATGAGGACATAACCCTGCCCTCCACCAACACCACGCTGATCGCCTCGGCGGACATGTCCGACGATCTTGCCTATGCAATCGTCAAGGGCCTGATCGAAAATGCCGAGCAGTTGAAAAGCAGCCACGGCGCGCTGGCCGACTTCAACCCTGAAGATGCCTGGAAGCCGGAACTGGTAAACCTACCGCTGCATCCCGGCGCTATCCGCTACTTCAAGGAACGCGGCTGGATGGAATAATCCGGCCCCGGCCCGCGGCGTCTGATGCTGCGGGCCAGCACCACTTGCAGGACAAAACAGGCCCGGAGCGCCGACATGAAACGTATTGCCACCGCCCTTGCCCTTTGCTGGGCGCTGTTCCAGGTCTGGATCTGGTGGGACAAGGAGCTGGATCTCGTCTTCGTGCGATCCGCGCATCTGTGTTTCGCCATGGCCACCGGCGCCGCGGTTACGGCAGCCCGCAGCAAGCGACTTTATGAGCGGATCGTGCTGTTGGCGGCGGCGGCCCTGTCCTTCGTCCCGCCGGTGTTTCACTATCTCGGCCATGATCGCTGGCTCAGCAGGATTTCCGGGCTTGATCCGGTCTACACATCCGATCTCGTTGTCTGCGCGATCCTGTTCGCCACGCTCGGCCTTCTGGGCTGGCGGCTGGTCGGCAAGGGCATGATCTTCGTCGTCGCGGTTTTCGTCGCCTACCAGCTTCTCGGCGGCGGACTGCCGGGCGAACTCGGCCACAGACAGGCCGGCCTGTCCGATTTCGTCGATCAGCAGCTTTTGACCATGGAAGGCCTTTACGGCATTCCGCTCGGCATTTCGGTATCCGTGGTATTCTACTTCATCCTGTTTGCCGCCGTGTTCGAACTGTTCGGCGGCGGGCGGATGATCGTCGATCTCGCTCTGGCCATGACCGGACGCTATCGCGGCGGCCCGGCCAAGGCCGCCGTCGTTGGCTCCGCGCTGACCGGCCTTGTCTCCGGCAGCGCCGTCGCCAATGTGATGAGTTCCGGCATTTTCTCGATCCCGCTGATGAAGCGGGCCGGATACAAGCCCACCTTTGCCGCCGCCGTCGAGGCCGTGGTTTCGACCGCGGGCCAGATCATGCCGCCAGTCATGGGGGCCGCGGCCTTCATCATGGCCGATATGCTGCGCATTCCCTATACCCAGATCATTACCGCCGCAGCGCTTCCGGCCTTGCTTTATTTCACCTCCGTTTTCATTACCGTCGATTTCACCGCGCGGCGCGATGCGCTGCCGCTGCTGCCGTCTTCCGAACTGACGCCGGCGGGCCAAGTGCTGCGCGATCACGGGCACATGCTGGCACCGCTGGCCTGGCTCGCCTGGCGCATTGTCAGCGGCTACAGCGTTTCCAGCGCCTGTCTGGAAGGCATTGCCGCCACCATCATCATCGGCAGCCTGCGGGCCAATACCCGGCAGAAGCCGCGCGACATCCTGCTGAGTTTCGCCACCGGGGCGCAGCGGGCTGTGACGGTTGCCATTCCCTGCGCGCTTGCGGGCGTGATCGTCGGCGTCGTCGCCTTTACCGGGCTTGGCACCAAATTCACCGGCATGATCGTCGATCTTTCCCATGGCTCGGTCGTTCTGGCAGTTCTGCTGACCATCGCCGCGGCCATCGTTCTGGGTTTCGGCATGCCGACGACCTCTGCCTATGTCATGTCGGCGATCCTACTGGCCCCGGCAATGGTCAGCATCGGCTTCGCCCCGATCGCGACCCATATGCTGCTGCTCTATTTCGCGGTTCTCGCCATGGTCACGCCGCCGATTGCGCTCGCCGCCTATGCGGCAGCGGGGATCGCCGAAGCGCCATCGTCGAAAACCGGCTGGGTGGCGTTCGGCCTCTCGATCCCGGTCATGCTGATCCCGGTGATGTTTCTCTATCGCTCCGAGCTTCTGATGGTCGGCTCCGTTCCCGCCATCATCGGAGCCGTGGCGATCACCCTTCTGGCGCTGGTGGCCTCATCGGGCGCTGCCACGGGCTGGCTGATCGTCCGCCACAAGATGCCGGTCCGGCTGGCGCTTGCCGTAAGCGCCATCCTGATGGTGCTGCCGCGCGACGTAGTTTCGTTCTGGATGTTCGGCGTCGCGATCATCGCCGCAATCGCCCTGTGGAGCCGGTGTGTTCTGAAAACACGCTCCGTCAAAGTGGATGCCGGCTATACTTCCGGGCATATCTGAAAGATTTGCAGATATCTAGCGGTCATGAGCCAAAGTCCTGTCAGCTACAAGCGCCATCGTTTCCCGCCGGCTCAACAATCACACCAAAAAGTCTCATCTTCGTCTACGGAAACGGGAGCGAGTGATGCAGCGGTTCCGCTCCCCAAGCGCGCCGCAACGCTTCATCTGCGTCCACTGCGCGGTCCAGAATCTGTTTGCGCCGTCCCACCAGCAGCATTTGGCAATCGAAGTCTATTTGCATCGACTTAGAGCCTGACCGAAAAAGAGTTGAGTGATTTCAGCAGGATGTGATTCCATCGGATTTGCGGAGAAACGATGGAGCACACGATGGCCTGGACCGAAATCACCCGGCGGCAATATGTCCGCAAATCAGCCCGCTATGCAAGCGATGTGACGGATCGGGAATGGGACTTGATTTCATCGTTACTGCCGAAAGGGCGACGGCTCGGCAGGCCCCGCAAGACCTGCCTGCGTGACGTCATCAACGCGATCTTCTATATTGCTTCGACCGGCTGCCAATGGCGAATGCTGCCGAAGGACTTCCCACCCTATTCGACCGTACAGGGCTATTTCTACGAGTGGCGGGCAATGGGTCTGTGGACACGGATCAATCATTATCTGGTCATGGATGCCCGCGAACTTGAGGCCCGTGAAGCCTCGCCATCGGCAGGCGTGATCGACAGTCAAAGCGTCAAAACCACGGAAAGCGGCGGCGTTCGTGGCTATGATGCGGGCAAAAAGATCAAGGGCCGCAAGCGCCACATCGTTGTCGACACAATCGGCCTGATGGTTGGCCTCACGGTCCATAGCGCTGACATTCAGGATCGCGATGGCGCGCCTGATCTTCTACGGACAATCAAGCATCGCTGGCCGTGGCTTCTTCATGTCTTTGCCGATGGCGGCTATGCGGGCGACAAATTGAAAGGCCGCTTGAAGAAAGTCGGCAAATGGACGCTGGAAATCATAAAGCGAACGGACAAGGCCAAGGGTTTTGAACTTCTTCCCCGCCGATGGGTCGTGGAGCGGACCTTTGCATGGCTTGGCAGAAGCCGCAGACTGGCCAAGGATTGGGAAAAGTCCATCGCCTCAGCCGAGGCATGGATCATGATCGCCCACATCCGCATCATGACAAAACGGCTCGCAAGGTATTGCTATCGATGAATTCTTTTTGAGTCAGGCTCTTAGGGAAATCGCACATTGGAGGAGCGTTAGCTGGGATAGCCGCATGATCGCTCTGAGCCAGCCCGGCGCACTCCTTCCGATTAACCTGACATGCCCCTTAGCCGCGGCCAGTTTGCGAAGGCTTTTGCTGACGAGGCTCGTGTTCCATTCCGTAGCGCCAAAAGCCCAGAATATCCTGAAGGTGATCCGCCATCTGTTGCCCGCGGAGATTATCGACCCATACGAGGCGGAGAACGAGGTTGAACCGGTCGGCAAGAGGACAGGCAATGACATCGTCATTCGAGATCCTGAGATTGGCGGGCAGTATCGAGCAATAGCCATGATTTGCGACGAGGTCGACCGATACCGGGATACTGTCGATCTCGGTAAAGCGGATCTGCGACAGCCAGTTGCTTCCCAGGACGTGTTCAAGAACCTCCTCGGCCACCTGCCGCAGCCCAGCTGCACGCGAAGGCAACACTAGATGGCCGTTGAGTAGCGTTTCCCGGATCAGGCTCTGCTCGTCATGCCAGTCCCTAACCTCAGCTCCCGTGCGGCGAACGAAGAAACTGAGGCTGCTGCGGTGAATCTCGCGGCTCTTCAGGCGCGGCGATGTGGCTGGGGAATCCACCAGGATCGCGTCATAGCGTTGCAGCTCGAGGCCTTCGAACAAGGCATTGGCAAGTCCCGGCTGGAGATAGATCTGCGAGCCGAAACGGCTGCTCCAATTGGCGATGATATGCCCCAGTATCCTGGCAGAGGGGCTGTCCGGCGTCGCTGGCGGAACGCCGCCAAGCGACCAGAACTTCAGGTGACGGCGGAAACGGCTTTCCGATGCGGTGGAAAGCCGCGTCCATATATCCCTGAGTTTTTCGACATGCGGCAATATCCTGAGCGCCAGCCGGGAGGGCGTTGAACCGTCGCGGCCGCGCATGAACAGCGCGCCGCCGAGACTCTTCTCAGTGGCCGAGAGCATGCGCGTCAGTTGCGGCTGACCGATCTGCAGCCGGCGAGCGGACTTCCTGATTGATCCCGTTTCCATGACGTCGGCAAACCGAAAAAGAGCAGAAAGCGAAATCGGGCTTTCGACGATCGTGCGTTCCGAAGCATCCTGACATTGCGCATAGATCGCCCGGATCGCGTAGGCCGCTTCATGCAGCAGCGGTCGGAGGCGGGCGCCTTCTGCCGTCAGGGTCACCCCTTGCACGCCCTGCTGAAACAATTGCACCGAAAGCGTTTTCTCCAAACGCTTTATCGCGTCGGAGACCGTCGAGGCGGGCATGTCCAGGCTGCGCGCGGCCCGCAATACGCCGCCCCTCGAAATGGTCTGATCCGCAACGA
Source organism: Martelella sp. FLE1502 (assembly GCF_053484255.1). Classification (NCBI taxonomy): domain Bacteria; kingdom Pseudomonadati; phylum Pseudomonadota; class Alphaproteobacteria; order Hyphomicrobiales; family Aurantimonadaceae; genus Martelella; species Martelella sp. FLE1502. Next base: position 21,521 of record NZ_JBAKFQ010000023.1, on the reverse strand, counting down.
AAATGGTCGAGATTTTCACGTCCACTCTCCATGCAAACGCAATGGGTAGGGCAATACGACATATGGCATCCGGTTTTTGGGATATAGCATGTTCCAGAAACCGCCGCATAGTCACATTCGACACGGAGGGAATGCATGACTGACTTCGACCTGGTTCTCACAGGACGCCTCGTTCTCGCGGATCGTGAGATTCCCGAGGGTTTCGTCGCGGTGGCGGACGGCAAGATCGCGATGATCGGGCAAGGCAAGCCGCCTGCGGCCGCCGAACGGCACGATTTCGGCGACGGGTTAATCCTGCCCGGCGCGGTGGATGCCCAGGTCCATTCCCTGTCCCAGCGCGGAACCGAGGGGTTCGCAGCCTCGACGCGCGCGGCCGCGGCAGGCGGCGTGACCACAATCGTCGATATGCCCTATGACGAGGGCGATCTGATCTGCTCCGCCGAGGCTGTAACGCGCAAGGCCGCGACCGCCGATCGTGAGGCGCGGGTCAGCGTCGCGCTCTACGGCACTATCCGTCCCGCAGATGGCGCCGCGCGGATTGCAGAACAGGCAGCGGCCGGCGTATGCGGCTTCAAGTTTTCAACCTTTGGCACGGATCCCGAACGGTTTCCGCGCATCCCGCCCGCATTGTTGCGCGCCTGCTTTGAAGCCGTCGCGCGCACCGGCCTTGCCGCCGGCGTTCACAACGAGGATGACGATTATGTGCGCGCCGCTATCGCCGAGGTCGAGGCCGCGGGCATAACCGATTGGCGCGCCCACGGCCTCTCGCGTCCGCAGCTGGCCGAAACGCTGGCAATGCTGCAGATCTACGAAACCGGCGCGGAGACAGGCTGCCCGGCCCATGTCGTGCACTGCTCGGTCGCGCGCGGCTACGAGATTGCCGAGAGTTACCGCCGCCAGGGCTTTTACGCGACCGCCGAATGCTGCATTCACTATCTGACGCTGGACGAGGAAAACGATGTCGCGCGTCTGGGCGGTCTGGCCAAGATCAACCCGCCGGTGCGGCCGCGTCGCGAGGTCGAGGCGATTTGGCGTCATGTCGCCGAAGGCCGCGTTTCCATGGTCTCGACCGACCATGTGAGCTGGGCGCGCGAGCGTAAGACCAATCCGGCCATGCTCAAATGCGCCTCCGGCGTTCCCGGACTTGAGGTTATGGTTCCGCTGTTCGTCAGGGGTGCGATGGAACGCGGCGTGCCGCTGTTCTGGGCTGCCCGCCTGATGGCCGAAAACCCGGCGCGCCATTTCCGCCTCGATCATCGCAAGGGCGGCATCGAAGTCGGCCGCGACGCCGACCTGACCGTGCTTGTCGACCGGCCCGCCGTCTATGAGGCGGCCGCCAGTGCGCATTCGGTTGCCGACTGGTCCCCCTATGACGGCATCGCCTTGCCTTGGACCGTGGCCGCTGTCTGGCATGAAGGCAGGATGGTGTTCGACGGTGAAGCGGTTCTGGCCGCACCGGGCAGCGGCGGCTTTGTCCGCCCGTCCGAAACGCTGGGCCTGCGCCGGGAGTTGCACGCATGAAACGCAATCTTCACGCCTCGCGGGATCGAATAACCGCTGACCTGACGGCGCTTGCCGCGATCACCGAGCCCGAAAGACCATGGACGCGGCGCGCCTTCTCGCCCCTGTTCGACGAGGGGCGCCGCTTCCTGTCGGAACGCTTCAGGGCGGCAGGCCTTGATATCTCGCTCGACGCCGGCGCCAATCTGGTAGGGCTTCGCCAAGGACGCGAGCCCCATTCCGGCACGATCATGCTGGGGTCTCATTCTGATACCGTTCCCGATGGCGGGCGCTTCGACGGCGTCGCCGGCGTCGTCGTCGCGCTTGAGGTGGCTCGCGTTCTTGCCGACAGAGGCGTGATGCTGCGCCACAACCTCGCCATCACCGATTTTCTGGCCGAGGAGGTGTCGATTTTCGGCGTTTCCTGCATCGGCTCGCGCGCCATGGCCGGGGTTCTGCCGCCCGCCTGGCTTGAGCGCCAGAGCGCCGGTCGCGATCTTCGCCGGGCCATCGGCGATGTCGGCGGCAATGCGGAGGCTCTTACAGTTCCGCTTCGCCATGATCTCAGAGCCTTTCTGGAAATGCACATAGAACAGGGACCGATACTGGAGCGTGAAGGTCTAAGCCTCGGCATGGTGACCACGATCGTTGGCATAACCCGGGTGGAGGTCAGCATTACAGGACGACCCGACCACGCCGGCACGACCCCGATGGATGGCCGCGCCGACGCTCTGGCCGCCGCCTCCGAACTGGTGCTTGCAATCCGCGCGAAGGCCGTTGAGATGACGGCGGCGGGGCGGCATTTCACCGCGACGGTGGGCGAGTTCGAGATGAAGCCCAATGCCGCCAATGTCGTTCCCGGCCATGTCCGCATGCTGATCGATATCCGCGCCGAGACCGAGGCCGACATGGAGGCCTTCCTGCGTTGGGTCAATGATCGTGAGCGGGATGAACATGAAAATGGTATTGTGGTCGAGACCCGCAAGATTTCTGAAAACGACCCGGTGCGCCTTGATGACGCCCTTGTCGACGCCTTGTCCGACGCGGCTTCTGCGCTGGATATCGGCCACCGGCGCATGGTTTCCGGCGCCGGCCACGATGCGGCGTTCATGGCCCGGCTCTGCCCGGCGGCAATGGTGTTCGTACCCTGTGCCGGCGGGCGCTCGCATTGCCCGGAGGAATGGGCGGATGCCGCCGATCTGTCTCTTGCCGCCGAGGTCCTGGCGGATACCGTAATCTCGATCGACGCGAACAAGGAAGGATAACAGATGGCACGCGTTCTCACCGAAAAGGATGTGGAACCCGCCGTGCGCGGCGGCGCGGTCTATGCTGCAGGCGGCGGAGGCTGGGTGCATCACGGGCGCATGCTTGGCCGCGCGGCTGTCAATGCAGGCGCGCCGGAATTGGTCTCGGTCGAGGAGCTTGACGATGATGACTGGGTCGCCACCGCCGCCGCCATCGGCGCGCCCGCCTCCACCACGCCCTGGGAGATGCGCGGCGTCGATTATGTGAAGGCGGTTGAGCTCCTTCAGGAGGCGCTCGGCGCGCGCGTCGCGGCGCTGATGATCGGGCAGAACGGCAAGTCCTCGACCCTCAACGCCTGGCTGCCTTCCGCCATTCTCGGCTGCAAGGTGCTCGATGCGGTCGGCGACATGCGCGCCCACCCGACCGGCGATATGGGCGCCATCGGCATGGCCGGACGGCCGGAAGAAACGATCCAGACCGCCGTCGGCGGCAATCGCGCGCAAAACCGCTATATCGAGCTTGTCGCCAGAGGCGCCACGGGCCGCGTCTCGCCGGTTCTGCGCACCGCCTCGGATATGTCCGGCGGCTTTATTGCCTCGGCGCGCAACCCGGTGCGTGCATCCTACGTCGCCCGCAATGCGGCCCTTGGCGGAATTTCGAAGGTGCTGGAACTGGGCGAGGCGATTCTGGCGGCCGAACCCAGGGGCTCCTCCGCCATGCTCGATGCCATCGCCCATACAACTCGCGGAACCTATATCGTCGAAGGAGAGATCACGGCAAAGAACGTGAACTATACCAACGAGGCCTTCGATGTCGGAACCGTGACGATTGGCAGCGGCGACCGCGCCGTCACCTTGCATGTGATGAATGAATATATGGCCGTCGACGCGGCAGACGGACGCCGTATCGCCACTTTCCCCGACGTTATCACCACGCTTTCGCCCGACGCGGAACCGCTGTCAGTCGGCGAGCTGAAGGTTGGTATGAAGATCCATGTCCTGCACGTGCCGAAAGCGCTTCTGCCGATCAGCGCCGGCGTTCTCGATCCCGCCGTCTATGTTCACCCGGAAAAGGTCATGGGCATCGACCTGACCTCTTATGCATTGGAGGGCTGACATGCCGAAGGACAATCCCCGCCATCCGGCTTTTCCGATCCCCTCCGGCCCGACACTTCGCGCCAAAGGCTGGCGGCAGGAGGCTCTGTTGCGTCTGATGGAAAACGTTCTGGCCGTCGGCGAGGACCCGGAAAATCTGGTGGTCTATGCCGCTCTGGGCAAGGCCGCGCGCAACAAGGCCGCACATGATGCGATCCGTCAGGCACTGATCGGCATGGACGAAGACCAGACCCTGGTGATCCAGTCGGGAAAGCCCGTAGGCCTGATGAAAACCAGTCCCGAGGCGCCGATCGTGATCATGGCGAACTGCAACATCGTCGGGCAGTGGGCCAGGGCCGAAAACTTCTATGACATGGAACGCAAGGGGCTGATCTGCTGGGGCGGCCTCACCGCCGGGGCATGGCAATATATCGGCTCGCAGGGCGTTATTCAGGGGACCTATGAGATATTCATGCGGATCGCCGAGCGCCGTTTTGCTGGCAGTCTTTCCGGCCGTTTCATCTTGACCGCCGGTCTCGGCGGCATGGGCGGCGCCCAGCCGCTGGCCGGACGGATGGCGGGCGCTGCGATCCTATGCGTTGAGGTCGATCCCGCCCGCGCGGAAGCGCGGAAAAAAATCGGTTATCTCGATGAAATTGCGCCGGACCTCGACGCAGCACTCGCGCGGATCGAGCAGGCCCGCGCCGAAGGTCGTGCGGTCTCGGTCGGGCTCGTCGGCAACGCCGCGGAGATTTACCCCGAGATCGCCCGGCGCGGCATCACCCCCGATATCGTGACTGATCAGACCTCGGCGCACGATCTGGTCTATGGTTATATCCCCGAGGGGTACGACATCGAGCGCGTGCGCCGCCTACGCTTGCAGAACCCGGACGAACTGATCGAGGCCGGCCGCGCTTCAATCACACGACATGTCTCGGCCATGCTGGATTTTCAGAAGAGCGGCGCCGAAGTGTTCGACAATGGCAATCTGATCCGCACGCAGGCGCAGATCGGCGGCGTGGAGAATGCCTTCGACATTCCGGTCTTCACCGAAGCCTATCTGCGGCCGCTGTTTTGCCGCGCGATCGGTCCGTTTCGCTGGATGGCGCTGTCGGGCGAGGCTTCCGACATCGGCAAGATCGACGATCTCGTGCTCGAAATGTTTCCCGACAACAGGATCGTCACCAACTGGATCCGGCTTGCGCGTGAAAATGTTCCCTTTGAAGGACTGCCCGCCCGTATCGCCTGGCTTGGCCATGGAGAGCGCAGCGCGCTGGCGCGCGCGGTCAACCAGATGGTCGCGACCGGCGCGTTGCAGGGGCCGGTTGCGTTTTCCCGCGATCACCTTGACTCGGCCGGGATGGCGCATCCCAATATCATGACCGAGAACATGCGCGACGGCTCCGATGCGATCGCCGACTGGCCGCTTCTGGACGCGATGCTGTTATGCTCGTCCCGCGCCGATCTCGTCACCGTGCATTCCGGCGGCGGCGGCTATGCCGGCTATATGACCTCGGCCGGCGTCACGATCGTCGCCGATGGCACCGAGGCGGCCGATCGTCGCCTCGAAATCGCGCTCGACAATGACACCGGGCTCGGCGTCATCCGCTATGCCGATGCCGGCTACCAAGACGCGCTGGACGAGGTAGCGATGAAGAAAATCAACCACATTCCCGTCTGATCCTCCGGAGTGACGGGAGTTGCATGCACAACCGAAAAATACCAATCAAAGAGGGAAATGATCATGAAACTGAAGAACATTCTCACAGGCGCATTGCTATCGGTCACGCTGGCCTCTGCCGCCTTTGCCCAGGAGGCGACCGATGAGCTCAAATTCTCATCCTTCCTGCCGGCCTCGACCGTGAACAACGCCGTATCGGTTCCGGCATTCATCGAACGCGCCGAAGAGCTTTCGGACGGCGCCTTGCAGATCAAGCTTTATGCCGGCGGCTCGCTGGTTTCGGGCGGCGAGGTGCAGCTCAAGATCGTGCAGGACGGCATTGCTGATATCGCCGAAATCCCGATCCCCTACACGCCCGGTCGCATCGAAGGCATGGATGTCTTCGAGCTTCCCAATCTCGCGCGCTCCAATTCCGACGGTTCGCTGGCGACGCTGGCGCTGATCGAAGAGGGCAAGATCACCGGACTGGACGATCTCGTGGTGCTCGGCGTGTTGCAGGCCGGCCCCTATTTCATCCACACCAGCGAGGAAATCGACAGCCTGCGCGACCTGCGCGGCAAGAAGCTCAGGGTGTCGGGCCAGATGCAGGCGCAGATCGTCTCCCGGCTGGGCGCGGTCCCGGTCTCGAACATTCCGGCCACCGGGCTGGCGGAGAATATCAGCCGCGGCCTGATTGACGGCGCGCTGGTCGATACCGGCAATCTCTACAATTTCGGCATCGGCGACCTCGTGCATTACCATGTCACCAACCTTCCGCTGGGTTCGTTCACGGTGTTGTGGGCAATGTCGCGCGATCGCTATGAAAGCCTGTCGCCGAAATCACGCGAGGCAATCGACGCGCTGCGCGGCGAGTGGTTCACCGAAGTGCTGGGCGCAAACATGGACAAGCAGACCGATGAGGTGACAGCGCGGCTGGAAGCATCGGGCGATCACCATTTCGTCGCCTTCAGCGAAGCCGATATGGAGCGGGCCGACAAGGTGCTGCAGCAGGTCGTCGACAACTGGGTCGCCGCCGACCCGGCCAATGCCGATACGCTGGAAGCCGCGAAGACACACCTGGGCAAATGATCGCCCAGCCGGGAGAAGGAACGCGAAATGGCCAGGCTGTCCAATATGCTTGCGGTGGTGGGCCTAAGCGCCCTTCTGGCGGTGACCGCCCTGACCCTGTTCGATATTGCGCTGCGATCGGACATCGTTTACGGCCTGCGCGATCTTTCCCCCGGCTTCGACAATTTCGTGATGAACTCCGGCATTGACGGCTTGTCCGATCTATATGCCCCGCTCGGCATCGTCGCCATCGCCTTTTGTTTTCCGGCGATGGCGGCGGGCCGCAGCGCGATCACGGTGCGCTTCCTAATTGACGTCTTGCCGTGGCGTCTGCGCGAGACGCTGGATGTCTTCGGACACCTGTGCCTGCTGGCGATGTTCGCGCTGATGGCGTGGTGGGTCAGCGACTATACGTTCGACATCTGGCGCTCGGGGGAAACGACCTGGCTTTTGAACCTGCCGCGCTGGCCGGCCTGGGCGCTTGCCTCCCTCGCCCTTTGGATGTCGGCGCTGATCCAGCTCGTCGTTCTGGCCGGGCAATGCGACCGGGCGCTTTCCGCGTCCGAACCTGCGCCGCTGGACAAAGCCCCGGAAGGAGCGGAATGATGTCGGACATCATGATTGGGGCGGCAGGTCTCGTAACCCTCTTGGCCTTCATTCTGGTCGGCGTCCCCATCGCCGCATCAATGGCTATTGTCGGCACGCTCTTCACCCTGCTCCTGGCCTTCGACGTCTCGGTCTTTTCGATCTTCGGCGTGGCGACGGTGCAATCGCTCTCCTCCCAGGAACTCCTGATCATTCCGCTATTTATCCTGATGGGCGGCTTTTCCATCATTGCCGGAATGTCCTCGGAGATCTATCGGCTGGCGCATGCCTGGGTCGGGCATCTGCGCGGCGGCCTGGCGCTGACGACGGTCGGCAGCAGCGCCGCATTCGGCGCGATCTGCGGCTCGTCCGTTGCCACCACCGCGACCATGGTCCAGATCGCCCTGCCGGAAATGCGGCGGCGCGGCTATTCCGACTCGCTCATCGCCGGTTCCATTGCCGGCGGCGGAACACTTGGTTCGCTGATCCCACCCTCGGTGGTGATGGTCGTCTATGCCATCCTCACGCAGCAAAGCGTGCTCTCGCTGTTTCGCGCGGCAATCGTGCCCGCCATTGTCGCAGTGCTGTTTTACGCCATCGCCGTGCGCGTCTTTATCGCTGTGCACGGAGATACGTCGGAAGCGCTGGCTCCCGCCACCTGGCGCGAGCGCGCCAGGGCGACGGGACAGGCAAGGCTGACCATGCTGGTCGGCGTGATTATGCTCGGCGGCATCTATAGCGGCATCTTCACCGTCAACGAAGGCGCGGCGGTCGGCGTCGCCCTGGTGTTCGTGACGTGCATCGTGCGGGCGCGCCTGACCCGCAGCAACTTCATCGACACGCTGAAGAAGGCGGCGTCCAACGTCGCCATGATCTATCTCATTCTGATCGGCGCGGAGATCTACAAGAGCTTTCTCACCCTGTCGGGCTTGCCCGAGGCCGCGATCGCCTGGGTCGGCGGCATGGGCCTGCCGCGCGAGGCGGTGCTTATCATTGTGATCCTGCTCTATATCGGCCTCGGCTGCGTATTCGACGCGATGGCGGCGATGATTTTGACGATGCCATTCATCTATCCGCTGATCGTCGGTCAACTTCAATACGATCCGATCTGGTGGGGGATCATGAATGTGATGATCATCGAGATCGGTATGATCACGCCGCCCGTCGGCATCAACCTCTTCGTGCTCAACGGCATCCAGAAGGACCTCAAACTACGCGATATTTACCGCGGCGCGTCGTTCTTCATCGCCGCCGACGTGCTGCGCATCATTTTCTTCCTGCTGTTTCCCGGTCTCGTTCTGATCTTTGTCTGAGCCAGATGACAGCGAGTGCCGTCACCGCGGCACCTCAGCATATACCGGTCGCGGTAAGACCGGTCTGCCATTCAATCAAAACAGAGGGTGACCAAGATGAAATTTATGTTCAGAATTTCGAGACGCCTTATCACCGGTAGCGCCGGCCTGCCCCCTGTGCATTATTGGGACATAGATTCACGGTAGGAACCTGCTGGACGGTACCAACGCGGTCGGGCAACAAGCGACGCCATCCGGGACGTCCCTGAGGCAGGTCATTGCTTCTGAAACCAGACGCTGCAGGTGGCCGACGTCACCGCGACCTATCATACCGGCACGTCGCGACCGGAGCAGAATTTCGCGCATGCGGCGACAACTGCGGAAGCATCTTCACCAGCGCCCATCACGAGGGCTGAAGCACGATTTCGCTGCCACGGACGTCCTAGATGAAAAAGGCCCGGTACGGGAGAAAGGCCGCCTTCTTGCAGAATGCTTCCGTTGGAACGGGTACTGCCTGGAATCTGGAGCCATGCGCTATCGTCTCGATATCCGATGCACCAGATGACGGAATCGATCACCCGTTTCGATCCATCGGCAAAGAATGCGAGGCGGTCTTGTGAAGAGACTAAGCGTTTCGCGACGGCTACGCCCCTTCGTTCCAAGTCGTCAAGGCTCCGATCCCTGTCAGGAAAGGGGTCCGCGCGCCGCATCACGCGTCCTATCGTCGATTCGGGCCTTGCTCTCATCAAGCCCAATGTGTGCAGCCACCACCATGTACTCTGGCCCAGAATGCGCTCGGGAAACAGACGGCGGCTGCGTCCAGCCGCAAGCACCACTTCATGGGTCAAAGCCAGCTCGGCTGCGATGTCGCGTCCGCTTGCTCCATCTCCGACAATAAGGACCATGCCAAGCGGGAGATCACTGGGATTGTGATAACTTTCCGGTGTTAGTTGCTTGACTGCGCTGTCGAAGCCGGCAGCAATCGTTGGGATTATCGGTTTCTGAAACGCACCCGTCGCGACGATCACTGCCTTCGCTACTATGTACCTGCCATCGTCGAGTTGCGCGGCGAACCGCTCATCGGCCCGGCGTTCGAGCCGAGCCACACCATTTCCGGAATGCACCGGTAGGTCGAAATGGCTGGCGTAGGTTTCGAGATAATTCGCAAACTCGTCTCGCGTTGGATAGCCTTCTGGGTCCCCATCGAGCGCAAGACCAGGCAGCGAACTAAATGCGCGCGGAGTGAACAGGGTCAGGGAATCGTAGCGATGGCGCCAACTGTCGCCGACGCGGGCATGGCGATCGACGATTTGGAATGAAAGCTCTGGTCGGGCAAGATAATAGCCGGCTGCGAGTCCCGCTTGACCCGCGCCGATCACTAGAACGTCTATTTCCTCCGAACCATGGCTCACGGATAGCTGGCGAGGGCTTCTGTTCATGCAGCCTTTGCTTTGCCTTTTACCAGAATGCTCTCCATCAGCAAAAGCCCTACCCCACAGACAATCGCCACGTCGGCAAGATTGAAGGCGGGCCAATGATAGCTGCCGATGTAAAAATCCAGGAAATCCGTCACGGCACCCTGCCGGAGCCGGTCGAGCAGATTGCCGAGCGCCCCCCCAACCACGAGCCCGAGGGCGGATGCCGTCAGGCGGCTGTCGCTTCGATGGATCCAGATAAGGAGGCCGGCGACTATAGCGAGCGGGAACGCCATCAGGAGCCAAACCGGCGCCTGGCCGAACAATCCGAAGCTCACGCCGGTGTTAAAGCCGAGCACGAGATTAAAGAAGCCGGTGACGGGAATGACCTGAGGTGGATTCATAACATGGTCCATGACCCACCACTTCGTCGCCTGATCAATGAAAAACCCGCCAAGGGCGAGTGGAAGGCCGAGCCTGAGCATGTCCGAATGTCCTTTAAACTCCGGCTTAGCCGATCCGACCGAGGGCCGGGAACGTCTGGAGCAGCCATATTGCAAAGCTAGAGAGATGGCCGGTGATCATGGCGATGCCCATCACCACCATCACCCCACCAACGACGATTTTGAGCACCCGGCCGGTGCGGCGCATCGACATCATCCGCGCCATGAACCCGCGCATGAATAAAGCCGCCAAGATGAAAGGGAGGCCAAGGCCCAGGGAATAGACGGCGAGCAGCGTCGTTCCGCTTGCAACCGTGGCGTTGGCAGCGGAGAGGGTCAGAATCGCACCTAGCACTGGTCCGATGCAGGGAGCCCAGCCGAACGCAAAAGCGAGACCCAGGAGATAAGCGGCCCCAGCGCTTCCGCTGCCCGGATTGGCATGGAACCGGGCTTCACGATTGAGCCAGGGCATTGGTACGAGGCCGGTCGTGAATAGGCCGAAGACGATAACGATCCCTCCGCCAATCAGGTTCGCTTCGAAAAGATACATGCGCAAGAGCCGGCTCAACACGGTGGCGCTGGCCCCAAGGATGACAAACACGGTCGTGAAGCCGAGCACGAAGCAGAGGCTGAGGCCGAGAGTTCGGCCCGCTGCCCTGAATTCTGTATCGGCCGCAATTCCGTCCGGGCTAATCGTGCGGCCTGCAACGTAGGAAATATAGCCCGGCACCAGCGGCAGAACGCAGGGCGACAGGAAGGATATAACGCCAGCGGCGAAAGCCGTCGCCATTCCGATACTGGAGAACTCCATCAGCCAATCTCGCCCACTAGACGGCGGAGCTTCTGCAAGCGAATCTCACGCGGCTCGTGCATGTCGAGCGTGCCGACGAATTGGCTCTCGGCATCCATCATGTAGACGCCTGCGGTGTGATCCATCGTGTATTCGCCCCCCTCCAGAGGCACTTTTCGCGCGTAGGCCGCAAAGGCCTTCACCACGGCGTCCGTTTCCTGTCGATTTCCCCGCAATGCGAGGATGCGATCATCAAAGGCTGTCATGTATTGAGCCAGCAGCTCTTGGCTGTCTCGTTCGGGATCGACGGTGAAGAACAGTACGTTGAACTGGTCGGCCACCGGCCCGAGCTCGTTCATGAGATCGCTGAGTTCGTAGAGCGTCGTCGGACACACATCGGGACAATGGGTGAAGCCGAAGAAGGCGAGATAAGGCTTTCCAGCAAGCGCGGCATTGTCGATCGTCCCGCCTTGATGCGATGTGAGCTGGAACGGGCCGCCGATAGCTGCGATGCCTGTCGAAGACGCGACCGCCGCATTTTGCTGCTGCCAAGGCTTGGACACTGACAAGCCGATGAAAAGCCCACCGACAGCGGCGACGGCAACCCATGCAACAAGACGGAAAAGTTTGACGCCGCTCATTGGACAGCCTCTCCGTGCCCGTCATGTTCGTTCGCAAATTCCGGACGAGCACCCATGTTCTGCACAGCGAACTCAACGTCGATGGTACCGGCCTGCTCGAACACCAGTGTTGCGGCAAACCGCTCCCCTTCCTTCAAAGGACGCGATGGCTTCAAAAACATGATGTGTATACCGCCAGGTTGAAGTTCGACCGTCTTGCCAGCCCCAATTTCGATGCCATTTTGCACCGGCCTCATGCTGGCAACCCCGTCGATCACGGTCGACTCGTGGATTTCCGCCCGTTCTGACAGAGGTGATGAGATCGAAACCAGACGGTCGGCCATACCGCCATCGTTCGTTAGCGTCAGATAGCCGCCGGCTACCGGCGCGACCGGCGGAGTCGCGCGCGACCACGGATGATTGATGGTGATCGAACCGGCTTGGAAGTCGTGACCAACGGCAGGAGAGATCAATACCGCAAGGGTAAGGAAGGCGGCGGATAGGGCTCGTGAACTAATCATGTTGATTAACTTTCTCTCCAGCTTCCCCGGCCTTTTCAAGAATTTCCAAGCCGCTTCTGACAACGACAACAACCACGCCCAGGCCGATGATCAGATCCGGGTAGGGCGAATTGAAAAGGATTACGGCCAGACCCGAAAGCGCGATGGCTGAGTTCACGAGCATGTCGTTTGTCGTGAAAATCCATGAGGCTTGCAGATGCACGCCGCCTTCCCGATGAGAATTCAGGAACCACATGCAGATCATATTCGTAAGCGCGCTCGCGATTGCCACGGCAATCATGACCGGCCCTATCGGATCGGAGCCAGTGAAGAAGCGACGACCGACTTCAAATAGAAGAAGACCAGCGAAAACCATCAGAAGGATACCCGACAGCCGGGCAACTCGAACCTTCGCCGCCAAACCGCGACCTACGACGAAAAGGCTAATAGCGTAGACACCGGCATCGCCAAGATTATCGAGTGCAGAGCCCATCAATCCTGTTGACTGAGCCCACCACCCTAATCCCCCCACAATGGCTGCCTGGGCCGTATTGATCGCAAGCACCCATGCGAGCGCCCATTGTTCGCTCTTCTCGGATGAAGTGGCACTGCCCTTGGACTGATTACTCATAAATTACACCTCGGCTTTCTTGGCGAGAAGTGGAAGCCGCGACCTGCCTTCGCGCACTGCTTGGGCTCATTTGTCGCGGGTGCCGCGCCAGGTCAGCAGGCGCAGCGCATTGGCTGTAACGAGGACCGTAGCGCCCGTATCGGCGAGAATCGCCATCCAGAGCGTGGTAATGCCGAATAGAGTCGTCACGAGGAAGACGGCCTTCAGACCAAGCGCTATGGCGATATTTTGCCAAATATTGCCGAGTGTCGCCTGTGACAACCCGATGAGATCGGCAACACCCGTCACCCGGTTTCTGAGCAGCGCGGCATCTGCGGTCTCCAGAGCAACGTCGGTGCCTGCACCCATGGCAACGCCAACGGAAGCGGCTGCGAGCGCCGGCGCGTCATTGATACCGTCTCCCACCATGGCGATCGGGCCATTAGCTTTGAGGCGACCGATCTCGGCGAGCTTGGCGTCGGGCAACAATTCGGCGCTTGCCTCAAGGCCAAGATGGGCCGCAATGGCGTCGGCCGTGCGCTTGTTGTCGCCGGTCAGCATCAGTGGCCGCACACCTCGATCTGTCAGCCGCTTCACACCTTCGATAGCGTCGTCGCGCGGTTCGTCGCGCAACGCGATCAATCCCTCGATGGTCTTGCCCTTTATAAGCACGACGACCGTCTTGCCCTGGCTCTCCAGTATGGTGATCGTCTCGGCAATGTTCTCTTCGAGGGCAGCCTGTTCGGCGGCATGACGGGGAGACCCGACCGAAGCGAAGCCGTCCTTCAACCGCGCTGTGACCGCTTTGCCGGGTGTGGCAACGCCGCCCCCGAAGGTGACGGGCAGTTCGAGCCCCCGCACTTTTGCCGCCTCCACGATTGCAACCCCGAGAGGATGGCTGGTGCTGCGCTCGACGGCCGCTGCAATGGCAAGGACGGCGTTCTCGTCCCCATTGATCGGCACAATGTCCGTCACCTGGGGATGGCCACGCGTCAGCGTTCCTGTCTTGTCGAAGGCAACAGTTACGACCTTACCGAGTATTTCCAGTGCCGCGCCCCCCTTAATCAGCAATCCCTGACGCGCGCCGGCGGCAAGACCCGAGGCAATAGCCGCCGGCGTGGAAATCACGAGCGCGCAGGGGCAAGCAATCAGCAACGTCGCAAGACCCCGATATACCCATGTCATCCAGTCACCGCCGAAGGCGAGCGGCGGCACCACGACGATCAGAGCCGCGACGACCATAGCGCCAGGCGTATACCAGCGGCTGAAACGGTCGATCATACGCGCCGTCGGGGCCTTTGATTCCTGAGCTTCCTCGACCATGTGGATGATGCGGGCAATGGTATTGTCGGCCGCGACATGACTGATCGACACTCGCAACTCGCCATTTGCATTGATGCTGCCGGCATAGACGTTTGCGCCGGCTTCTTTAAGCACGGGCATGGATTCGCCTGTCACGGGCGCCTCATCGACCTCAGATGCACCATCAATCACCGTGCCGTCAGACGGCACACGGTCCCCAGGCCGAACAACGACGACATCACCAATAGCCAACTCTTCGGCAGCGACCTGCTCAATGACACCATCACGCTCGCGGAACGCGACCCGGGGCACGAGATCGATCAGCGCTTCAATGCCTGCCCGCGCACGGCCTGCCGCCACGGTTTCAAGCAGCTCGCCCACTGCGAACAGGAAGATCACGACAGCAGCTTCTTCGGCCTCGCCGATGGCGACCGCGCCGAGTGCCGCGACCGTCATCAACGTCTCGATGGTGAAGGGTGAGCCGGACATCGCACCGGCGACCGCCCGCCGCGCGAACGGGATAACGCTGATCAGGGCCGCACCTGAATAGAGCCATTGCTCCCAATCCGGCAGGATACGCGCAATGGCGAAGGCAAGCATGAACAGTGCGCCGGTCAGCAGTACAAGCCGACCCTTGCTGCCTTTCCACCACGCCTCTGTGATGCGCTTCCGAGGCGGCCCCCCCTTCGTCTCAGCCTGCTCGATCACTGGCGTGTACCCGAGCGCTCGGATCTTTTGCTCAATAGTGCCGAGGGCCGTCCGGTCTTCATCGAGTTGCAATGCTAGCGTCTCGTTGGCGTAGCTGACATTGATGTCGCTAACGCCCGGCAGGCGTTGCATCGCCGTCTCGATTTTCAATGCGCACGAGGCGCAGTCCATGCCTTCTATACGCAGTCTGTAAGGGCTCGCTGCCGCCATGGTGTCACCTCGATGGTTTAATGTGACACCGCAGATAGACCCTGTAGCAACTATAGGGTCAAGAGTGGACTTCGTTTATTTGATTTCGCGCTGCGATCCACGTGCAAATTCGCGGTACAACTTCATTAAGGAGCCTTGACCCTGTAGTGGGTACAGGGTGCAGAAATAGTTGAATGCAAAGGTAAATGGAGCGAAGCGAAACGATGGCGAAAGGGAGTGCTATGACCACCGGGGCGGGCACGACTGCAAATACCTGGGCGTTCGTCTTCTCGGCATGGCTCATTGCGCTTGCCGCCTCGCTCAGCGCTCTCTTCATTGGTGAGGTCATGGGACAGACGCCGTGCAATCTGTGCTGGCATCAGCGCGCTTTCATGTTTCCGCTGGCGGTCATTCTGGCTGTCGCTAGCTTTCGAGGTGATGCCAGCGTTTCCCGGTACGGACTTCCACTGGCTGCCCTAGGTGCCGCCATCGCTGCATTCCACTCCCTCCTTTATGCGAGGATCCTTCCAGCAGCCATCGAGCCTTGTACACAAGACGGCCCGTCATGTTCTGGCGTCGAGATGACGGTCCTTGGCATTTTGCCGCTCCCTTACCTATCGCTCGCCGCCTTTGGGAGCATCGCTCTTCTTCTCGTTCTCGCGCACCGGAGACGTTCAACATGACCAGACGGTCCATCGTACTTCTCACTGGCCTTGTCGCACTGATTGTCTTTGCAGGCGGTGCCTTTATCTACGACCGGTACGGCGGCCTCTCGGCACAGCCCGTTGCACCGGCGCAAGGTGATGCGTTGGTCAGGGCGCATTCACCCGTAATCGGCCCAGCGGATGCGCCGGTGACGATCGTGGAATTCTTTGATCCGTCCTGCGAGGCGTGCCGAGCTTTCTATCCAGCCGTTAAGCAGATCATGGCGAATTTCCCTGCCGAGACGCGCCTGGTCATCCGATACGCGCCCTTCCATGACGGATCTGACGAAGCCGTCAGGATTCTGGAAACAGCCCGTCTTCAGGACAGATACGAACCGATACTGGAAGCCCTGCTGGCGCGACAGCCGGAATGGGCCGTGCATGGTGCACCCGATCTCGAGAAAGCCTGGGAAATCGTGGCGGCGGCTGGGTTGGATGTTGAGCAGGCACGGCGTGAGATGTCCTCGGCCGAGATTGACGCCGTTCTTGAGCAGGATATGGCCGATGTTCAGAGCAATAATGTGCGCCAGACACCGACCTTTTTCGTGAATGGCAGGCCGCTGGAATCCTTCGGACCGCAGCAACTCCACGACCTGGTGCGTGAAGAGGTGGAGAGCGCCAGAGCGGCGCACTAGGCGAGCCATCGAGATCGACAAACGTCCAAATAGAACCTACATGACCCTGTATACGCTATAGGGTCATAAAATGAACTCTTCAATTCTGACGATCGGTCATCTTGCAAGGCAAACCGGTACCAAGGTCGAAACGATCCGCTTTTACGAGAAGAACGGTCTACTGCCCGAGCCCTCGCGTACCGAAGGCAATTATCGGGCGTACGAGCCAGACCATCTGAACCGGCTGAGCTTTATCCGCCGGGCACGTGACCTGGGCTTCTCGCTCGACCAGATCAGAGCGCTTCTCACGCTATCCGACAATCGCGGACAATCCTGCGCAGCAGTTGATGCCATCGCTAGCGAACATCGTGCAGAGGTCGAAAAGAAGATCACTGATCTCATGGCGCTCAAGGCCGAACTCGACAGAATGATCGACCAGTGCGAGTGCGGCATCGTCGACGATTGCCGGATCATTGAAACCCTGTCGCCGAAATGATCGGAGGTCCATGCAGCTTTGCCGACGATCCATGTCTTGATCGACTGCAATTGGTAGGTCGTTCGACATCTTCCGCTTGGAAGGGTTGGCTGCTGAAAGCGGCCTTTCCGCTTTCCACCCCATGGAGGTCATCGGATCCAAGTCATGCCAAGGCCTCATGGGCTTCCCGCTGACGATATTCGGCAACGATTCTTGAGACGGTTGGCTCGCTCACGTCATAGAGCCGCGCCATCTCGGCGCCGGACTTGCGCCCCGCAACAACGGATTCGGCGATCTCACGCCGTTTCTTATCGTCAAGTTTGCGCCGCCGACCACCGAGCCGCCCTTCCAACCGCGCCTGCGCTAGCCCTGCGCTAGTCCGCTCGCGGATCATGGCGCGCTCGAACTCGGCGAATGAGCCGACCATCTGCATCATCATGCGGCCTGCCGGTGTCGTCGTGTCGATCGCTTCGGTCAGCGACCGGAAGCCGGCCCCCGCCGCTTCGATCTTTTCCATCAAGTGCAGCAGGTCTTTCAGGCTTCGCGAAAGCCGGTCGAGCTTCCAGACAACAACGACATCGCCATCCCGTAGCTGGCCGATCATCTCCTGGAGCCTCGGCCGGTCCCATCGCCCGCCGCTGGCGGATTCTTCGAAGACGCGTTTACAACCCGCTGCCGTCAGCGCGCGCAACTGTGCTGCGTTCGACTGGTCGTCCCCCTTCGACACGCGAGCATAGCCGATCAAATAAGGTGCGGTGCTCAATTCGATCCTTTCACAAACGGCCGTCTACGGAAGCAGGATGACCATGACCGCAAATCAAGGCTCAATGCCTTTCACAATCCTCTTGCAAAACTGTATCAAAAGGCAAGTGATTTTTGAAAGGGATAACCGATGCCAGCACGCATTTACATGACCGGCCCTCAGCGCGACGCTTTGTTGGCGCTGCCCGAAGACGAGACGACGGTCGTCCGCCATCACAGTCTGGACGTAAACGACCTAGCTGCCATCAACAGCGCCCGCACGCCTGAGACCCGGCTTGGCTATGCTTTGCAGCTTTGCTGTCTGCGTTATCCGGGGAGGCATCTCCGACGCGGCGAATTGCTGCCCGCTGTCATGCTCGACCATATCGCTGAGCAGATCGGGATCGATGCAGAAGTGATCGGCGGTTTCGCACGACGGACGCCCACACGCTACGATCAGCTTCTCGCGATCAAGGCGCGTTTCGGGTTCACCGACCTCACCAAGCCGATGCGCGCAACGCTTCGAGCGTGGCTGGAAGCCGAAGCTGTCGGCCTGACCAACGGACGCGTCTTGTTGGGCAACTTCCTCGACGAACTGCGCTTCCGTAAGATAGTCATTTCCGGAATCACCGTGGTCGAGCGCATGGCCGCCGAAGCGATGCACGCGGCCGAAAACCGGATCATCGCCGACATCGACAATCGTCTCGATCCGGCCACCCATAGCCGACTTGACGCGCTTATCGCCGAGAAAACGCACGATAGGCAAAGCCGATTTTCCTGGCTACGGGAACCCACCCCGCGCGTCGCCTCTGCCTCGCTCGTCGGTATTCTTGACAAGATCGCACTGGTTCGCGGCATCAGGACGCCCGCCATCGATAGACGATACGAACCCCGAATGGAGCAATTTGCGCGCGAAGGGGTCCGCTACACCGCGCAGGCATTCCAGCAGATGGGGTCGGCGCGGCGGCATGTTATTCTTGTGGCGACGCTGCGCGAGTTTGAGGCCACGCTGACTGACACAGCTATCGGTATGTTCGACTCGCTCATCGGGCGAGCGCATCTGCGTGCCCGCAAACGCCTTGAACAGACGGTTGCCGCTTCTGCCGACCAGGGCCGCGACCGATTAATCCGTGTCGCCGACGTGCTTGAGGCGGTCAGCAAAGCCGCACGCGCCGGCGGCGATATTGCAGCAGCGGTCGCAGCGGTCGCCTCGCTCGATACGATCGATGCCGACGCTGCTCTTCTCCGGCGAACCACGAGGCCGGGACGAGATAATGCCATCAGTGAAATCGGGCCAGAATATCGGACGTTCAAGCGGGCGGGGCCGCGCTTCCTGAAAGCGTTCACGTTCGAGGGTCGCAAGGGTACCGCGCCGCTCCGTGCAGCGATGGCGATCCTGGCCGAACTCGATGGCGACTGGCGCACGGCGCTCCCTGATGGCTTGCCGCTCGGGCATATCGAGCGGCGATGGCAGCGCTATGTCGTCACGGACGACAAGATCGACCGAACCCATTGGGAGCTGGCGACCTATTCCGCGTTGGCTGGAGCACTGGCGGCGGGCGACATCTGGGTGCCAACCTCCCGACTGCACCGCTCTCTGGAAACGCTGCTTTCACCGAGTACGGATCCGGTCCCGGCACAGGTCTCCGATATTCCTGATCCTCATGTGTGGCTCGATGCCCGCGCGGCCGAACTGGATACTGCGCTGCTCAAGGTATCAGGGGGGCTGACCAGCGGCGATCCCGCGCTGTTTTCCGGTGACCGACTGCGGTTTCCGAAAGAGCCGAAAACCGATCTTGCCGAACGCGACGATGGCAGACAGTTCGTCCGGACCTGCTACAATCTCGTGCCGACGACGCGCATCACCGATGTTTTGTCTCAGGTCGAACGTTGGACCGGTTTCACCAGCCATTTCGGTCATGTCTCGACCGGGTTGCCGCCCAGCGATGAACGATCCTTTCTCGCAGCTATGATTGCGGAAGCGACGAACCTCGGCCTGTCACGGATGGCTGAGGTCTGCGGCGTGGCATCGCGGCGCACGCTCCTGCGCATGCAGACGTGGCACATGCGTGAAGAGACGTTTCGCGCCGCGCTCGGCTGTCTGACCGACGCCATACAGGCCGAACCAATGGCGGCCTGGTTCGGTGAGGGCTGGCGCGCCTCTGCCGATGGGCAGGCTTATTATCTTGGTGGCGCCGGGGAGGCTGGCGGTCAGGTCAACGCGCATTACGGCCGCGACCCGATCGTCAAAATCTACACCACCATCACCGACCGCTACGCACCGCTCCATCAAACCGTGATCGCGGGCACTGCCGGCGAAGCGATCCATGCCCTCGACGGCATTCTCGGCCACGAAAGCAACGCCAACCTTTCCGCGCTGCACGTCGATGGCGGCGGCGTCTCCGATATCGTGTTTGCGGTCATGGACCTGCTCGGGCTTGATTTTGAGCCACGTATTCCGCGCCTCTCCGATCGCCGCCTCTATTCCTTCGAGCCGCCCAAGCGTTACGGACGCCTCGCGCCGCTGTTCGGGAACAGGCTCAACCGCGATCTGATCGTCAATCACTGGCCCGACATTCATCGCGTCATTAGGGCGATGCGCGACCGAACCATCACCCCATCGCTGATCCTGAAAAAGCTCTCAGCCTACCGGCAACAAAACAGCCTTGCCGCTGCCCTTCGCGAGGTCGGCCGTATCGAGCGCACACTCTTCACATTGCGATGGTTCAAGGATCCGGCGCTTCGCCAGCTTGTCACGGGTGAACTCAATAAGGGCGAAGCGCGAAACAGTCTGGCGCGCGCGGTTGCGTTCCACCGGCTCGGCCGCTTCCGGGATCGCGGTATCGAAAATCAGCAAATGCGAGCGGCAGCACTCAATCTCGTCACCGCCGCAATCATCCTGTTCAACTGCCGCTATCTCGACCGCGCCGTGAGTGAACTTGGAAGTCGCGGAGTGAAAATTGATCCCGCTCTACTCTCGCAGCTTTCACCTTTGGGCTGGGACCGGATCAACCTCACCGGCGATTATGTCTGGTCAGACGGCATTGAACTCGATGCCGACGGACTCATGCCCCTTCGAATCCCCGATAGCTACCGTGAATCTATGTCCCGATAATGCACAGAGGCCTACCACGAAAGCGCGATCGATCTTCCAGGGCCAGAAGCTGAACGTCTCGGCGAGATCGCGCGCGACAACGGCGTTTATCTGACACCGGCGTTGTCGAGAGCGACGGCGGAACGCTGTACTGCAGCACGCTGACCTATGGATCCACGGGCGCCCTGCTTTCAAAGCACCGAAAGCTGATGCCGACGGCGCTGGAGCGTCTTGTCTGGGGCTTCGGTGATGGATCGACCATTGGCGTGGCCCAAACCCCGCTCGGGCGCATCGGCAGTGTGATCTGCTGGGAAAACTACATGTCGCTTCTGCGCATGGCGATGTATGCCCAGGGCGTCGAACTCTACTGCGCGCCAACGGTCGATGACCGCGATACCTAGCTGCCGACGATGCGGACGATCGCCACCGAGGGTCGCTGCTTCGTTCTGTCGGCCTGCCAGTATTTTACCCGCGGAGACGGACCGGCGGACTACGCACCCGTTCAGGGCGATGACGCAGCGACGGTGCTGATCCGCGGCGGTTCGTGCATCATCGATCCGCTCGGTAATGTTCTTGCCGAGCCGGACTTTTCGGGTGAGATGATCAGGATTGTCAACGGCGGAGTAAAATCCGGCCACGGGGCGGAGCAAAAGTCGGCCACTTGTGGCGTGCGCATGAGACCGCCGGGAGGGCGTAGCCCGAGCGGGGGTCTCATGCGCACGTTGCGATTTTTGAGGGGTTTCAGCCAGCCTTGCGGGCGCGGCTTTGGGCTCGAAACGGTTATCCGCCGCGCGGCGCCTAAACGGCAGCGAAGCGGAGATGGTGTTGAAAAACTCCACTTGAGTGATGGCTTGGCTGCTGATTCACTTCTC
>NZ_JBAKFQ010000022.1:0-76124 GCF_053484255.1 Martelella sp. FLE1502 | reverse complement strand
CCCTATACCCCTCTCTGTCGCTTTCGCGACATCTCCCCCTCAAGGGGGGAGATTGTAGGCTGCTACGCCTCGCGCAAAATTTCGCCCTGTAACTGGCTGAAGCGCCCTACCCCACAAACGCCCGTTCGATCACGAATTGCGACGGCTTGTTGTTGGCGCCTTCGGTCAGGCCGGCGGCTTCCAGAAGCGCTTTGGTGTCCTTCAGCATCTCGGTCGAGCCGCAGATCATGGCGCGGTCGGTCTCCGGGTTCAGCGCGGGAACGCCGAGGTCCTCGAAAAGCTTGCCGCTGGCGATCAGGTCGGTGATGCGGCCGGTGCGCACGAAATCCTCGCGGGTGGCGGTGGCGTAATGGTGCAGCTTGCCGCCGACGACCTCGCTCAGGAGTTCGTCGTTCTCGATCTCGTTCACCAGATCGAAGCCGTATTTCAGCTCGGCGACCTCGCGGCAGGTATGCGTCAGGATCACCTCGTCGAATTTCTCGAAGGTCTCCGGCTCGCGGATCAGGCTGGCGAACGGCGCAATGCCGGTTCCGGTCGAGAACATGTAGAGCCGCTTGGCCGGCGTCAGCGCGTCGAGCACCAGCGTGCCTGTCGGCTTCTTGCGCATCAGCACCGTGTCGCCGGGCTGGATCTTCTGCAGATGCTGGGTCAGCGGGCCGCCCGGAACCTTGATCGAGAAGAATTCCAGCGTATCGGCCCAGGCCGGACTTGCGATCGAATAGGCGCGGTAGATCGGCTTGCCGTCGACCATCAGGCCGATCATCGCGAATTCGCCGGAGCGGAAGCGGAAGCCGGCCGGCCGCGTCATGGTGAAACGGAACAGATGGTCGGTGTAATGCTCCACGCTCAGCACGGTCTCGCCGTAAACCCCGGCGGGCAACGCAGTCGCAAGATCGTCGGTTTTGGTCTGCACGTTCATGTCTGGTCCTGTCATTCTGTCTCGTCGGCGCCTTCGATCCGCTTGCGGGTCATCTCCTCCAGCGCTCAAATACTACCGCTGGCCGACAATTGCAAAGTCAGCGGAAAATTCGTGGGCTTTTCACGCGCCCATCTGGCGCCGCCAGCTATAGCCGGGCACCGCGGCGGCGGGTTTTGACGCGGGCTGGTAGTAACGCGTCACCGCCGGTAACCGTCCTTCTCCGAGCCGCCGGATTGCGGTCTCGTTGGTCACGGCGAAGCTGTCGAAACCGCAGCGCAGCATATGCACCAGCGGATCGATCAGCACGTCGCCGACGGCGCGCAGCTCGCCGGCATAGCCCAGCCGCTCGCGCAAAAGCGTCGCCTGCGAAAATGCGCGCCCATCGCTGAAGGCCGGAAAGGTGAGCGCCACCAGCGTGATCCGGTCGAGATAGGGCGCAAGCAGGATCGGGTCGTCGAACGGCCCCAGCACCACGCCGACCGGCTCGTTGCCGTCAACGCCATGCTCGATGATATCGGTGTAGGGAACAAGCGCGCGCTCGCCCTCGCCCGCCTTGCGGTCTTCGGTTTCCACCACCCAGGGGTCGTTCTCGACGAAGCCGCCTTCTTTCCAGATTGCAGTCATGCGGTGTCTCCTCAGGCAGCCTTGGCTTTTTCGGGATAGAGCGCGTCCTTGAAGGGCTGCGCGCCCAGCCTGCGATAGGCCTCGATAAAGGTTTCGGACGCGTCGGCCCTAAGCTCAAGATAGGTATCGACGATTGTCTCCACCGCATCGGTCACCTTGGACGGTTCGAAGCCGCGGCCGACGATCTCGCCGATCGAGGTGTTCTCATCCGCCGATCCGCCAAGCGTGATCTGGTAGAGCTCCGCGCCCTTCTTCTCCACGCCAAGAAGGCCGATATGGCCGACATGGTGATGGCCGCAGGCATTGATGCAGCCGGAAATCTTGATCTTGAGATCGCCGATCTCGGCCTGACGCTCGGCATTGCCGAAACGGGTGGAAAGCTCCTGCGCCAGCGGGATCGACCGCGCATTGGCGAGCGCGCAATAGTCCAGCCCGGGACAGGCGATGATATCTGTGATCAGCCCGGCATTACCGGTTGCAAGTCCCGCTTCCTCAAGTGCGCGATAGACCGCCGGCAAGTCAGCCCGGGCGACATGCGGCAGCACAAGGTTCTGCTCGTGGCTGACGCGGATTTCATCGAACCCATAGCGCTCGGCGATATCGGCGACCGCTTCCATCTGGGCATCGGTCGCGTCTCCGGGAATGCCGCCGATCGGCTTCAGCGAGATCGTGACCATGACATAGTCGTCGCGCTTGTGGGCGACGGTGTTGCGGGTCAGCCAGTTTATGTAGCCGGCATCGGCGGTATCGAACCGGTCGCGTTCGCGGGCTGGCAGTTCCGGCGGGGCGAAATAGGCGCGGATCGCCTCGACATCGGCCTCCGGCAGCGTCAGTTCGCCGCCCTTCAGCGCGTCGAACTCCTGCTCGATCTGCGCCTTCAGCTCCTCGAGCCCGGTTTCGTGCACCAGGATCTTGATGCGGGCCTTATACTTGTTGTCGCGGCGGCCATTGAGGTTGTAGACGCGCAGGATCGCGGTGGCATAGGTCAAAAGATCGGCTTCCGGCAGGAAGTCGCGAACCTTCTTGGCGATCATCGGCGTACGCCCCTGCCCGCCGCCGACATAGACGGCAAAGCCGAGTTCACCGGCCTCGTTCTTCTTCAGATGCAGGCCGATATCGTGGACCTGGATCGCGGCCCGGTCGCGCTCGGCGCCCGTCACCGCGATCTTGAACTTGCGCGGCAGGAACGAGAATTCCGGATGCAGCGACGACCACTGCCGCAGGATTTCCGCATAGGGCCGCGGATCGGCGACCTCGTCTGCGGCGGCGCCCGAGAAATGATCGGCGGTCACGTTGCGGATGCAATTGCCCGAGGTCTGGATCGCATGCATTTCCACGCTTGCGAGATCGCGCAGGATCGCCGGAATATCGGAAAGCTTCGGCCAGTTGAACTGGATGTTCTGGCGCGTGGTAAAATGGCCATAGCCGCGGTCATAGGTCCGCGCCACATGGGCGAGCATGCGCATCTGCCGGGCATTCATCGTGCCATAGGGCACGGCGATGCGCAGCATATAGGCGTGAAGCTGAAGGTAGACGCCGTTCATCAGCCGAAGCGGCTTGAAGGCGTCCTCGGTGATTTCGCCGGAAAGGCGGCGCTCGACCTGATCGTCGAACTGGTCCACCCGTTGGGCGACGAAATCCTTGTCGAATTCATCGTAACGATACATGAGGTCTTACGCCTCCACGCGTTCTGGTTTGGCGGCGGCATAGCCGGCCGCGTAAGGAATGGTCGGGCCTTCGGCGCGAATGCGCTCGCGCAGCCTGAGCGGCCAGATGCGCCCGTCGGGACGCTCTTCAACATCGATGACGGCAAGATCGACCACCTTGTTGGCGGAAAAATCACGCTTGCCGATTTCGTCGAGGCTTTCGATCGCCGCGTCGTGGCGGGCGACAAGCGCTGTCTGCAGATCCTCGCACCAGCGGCCATTGGCATCGAGCCAGACGGCAAGGCCGTCGGTCAGGCGATTTGCGGTCAGAACCTTAGCGGACATGGGCAACTCCCTTGAATTTCGTCTGGGCGACCTGGTTATCCTGCGAAAGCGCGCTCGAATGCTTCAGATTGGCGCCGGCAACGGCATCACCGATGATCACCATCACCGGGCCGGCAAGGTCGTCGCGCGCCTCCAGCAGCGCCATTTCGGACAGCACGCCGTGGAACAGGCGCTGATTGCTGCGGCTGGCGTTCTCGATTACCGCGATCGTGGTGTCGGCGGGCACGCCCGCCTCCTGAAGCCGGGCGCCGAGCTTGGCGGCAACGGAACGGCCCATATAGACGGCAATGGTGGCGCCCCGGACCGCAAGCGCGGCCCAGTCCGGCAGGGTGTCACCATTGAGGTCGTGGCCGGTCGTAAAAACCAGGGTCGAGGCGACGCCGCGCAGCGTCAGCGGCAGTTCGAAATCGGCGGCCGCGGCCGTGGCGGACGTGATGCCGGGCACAACCTCATAGGAAACGCCCGCCCCGCGCAGAGCCGCCATTTCCTCGCCGGCACGGCCGAAGATCAGCGGATCGCCGGATTTCAGCCGCACGACGCGCTTGCCTTCCTTTGCAAGATCGACCAGCAGGTCATTGATTTCGTTCTGAGACTTCGAATGGCAGTTCTTGCGCTTGCCGACGGCAATGCGCTCCGCATCGCGCCGGCCCATATCGACGACGGCCTGGGGAACGAGCGCATCATAGGCAATCACATCGGCTTCCATCATCAGCCGGTGGGCGCGGATCGTCAGCAGGTCCTCGGCGCCCGGCCCCGCGCCGACAAGCGCGACATGACCCGAGATCGTTGCGCCATCGGCGATGATCTCGTCGGCAAGGCACTCGGCCTCAAGCGCCCTTCCCTTTTCGATCGCATTCGCAACCGAGCCGTTGAAGAAACGCGACCAGAAGGCGCGGCGCGGCGCACCCCGCGGAATATTGGCGTCGACCTTGTCGCGCAGGCGATTTGCGAGCTGTGCAAGGGGCCCGAGCGAACGCGGCAGCATGGTGTCGATCTGCGCCCGGATCATCTGGGCAAGCACGGGACCAGCCCCTTCCGTTCCGATGGCGACGGCGATCGGCGGACGGGCGACCAGCGCCGGCGTGTAGAAATCGCAATCGTCCTTCTGGTCCACGGCGTTGACCGGTATCGAGGCCGCCCGCGCCGCCTCGGCGATCAGGTGGTCCTGATCGCTGATCCCGGTCGCGGCAAAAACCAGCACCGCGCCTTCAAACTGTTCCGGAGCGAAGGATGCTTCCACAAGCTCATAGCCGTGCTCGGCGAGAAACGCCCGGTAGTCATCCTCGACGCTCTCGGCATAGGCCACGATCGTGGCCGAGGTCTTGGCCATCAGCCGGGCCTTGGCGAAGGCCTCGTCGCCGCCGCCGAAAATCGCGACCTTGCGGTCATCGACCCGGAAAAACGCCGGGAAAGTCGTCAACAAATCGTCTTTCGTGCCCATTGCGCACAGTCCTTCTCAAGATTGGCACAACAATCGCTCTGCGGCGGCAATGTTTGAAGAAACGAAAATGCGCGGGCGCGCGGCATGGAACATTTCATTCCTCAAATCCGCGCAATGCGGGGCAAATTTACCCGCAGCGCTTGCACTAGGCTTGCGCTCGCATGCCAATGTCCTTTTAAATCGGGCTCTCCAATCTGCCGAACTGGAATCACCGTGGACGACCAGACCCTCACCGATCGCCTTCTTGCCGTGATCGAAGACGACATCCTGCCCAAGACGCTTCAAGGCGTCAGCGGCGGCAACAAGGTTTTCGGCGCGGCCATCCTGCGCAAGGACGATCTGTCGCTGGTGATCGCCGGCACCAATGACGAGACCAGCAATCCGCTCTGGCACGGCGAGGTCCACACGCTGAAGCAGTTCTACGAACTGCCCGATCCGCCCGCCACGCGCGATCTGATTTTCCTGTCCACCCATGAACCCTGCACAATGTGCATGTCGGCGATCACCTGGGCCGGCTTCGACAATTATTTCTATTTCTTCAGCCATGAGGATTCGCGCGACAGCTTCGCCATTCCCCACGATCTGAAGATCATGAAGGAACTCTACGGCCTGGAGCCGGGCGGCTACCGCCGCAAGAACGCCTTCTTCACCGCGCGCTCGATCATCGACATGGCGGAGGCAAGCGCGGAGCCGGCGCGCAGCCGCTTCATGGAAAGGATCGACCGTATCCGCGAGACCTACGCCCTTGCTTCGGAAACCTATCAGGCCCACAAGGGCGACACCAAGATACCGCTCGGCTAAAGCCCGATCGCACAGCAATACGGAGTCCGAAACCGTGGAAGCCTCCCGCGACATCACGCGTCTTCTCGACATCATGGCCGCCCTGCGCACGCCGGAAACCGGCTGCCCGTGGGACCTGAAACAGGATTTCGACAGCATCAAGCCCTATACGATCGAGGAAGCCTATGAGGTCGCCGACGCGATCGAGCGCAAGGATTTCGACGATCTCTGCGACGAACTGGGGGACCTTCTGTTGCAGGTCGTGTTCCACGCCCGCATGGCAGAGGAAAACGGGCTGTTTTCCTTCGGAGACGTCGTCCACGCGATCACCGCCAAGATGATCCGCCGCCACCCGCATGTCTTCGCCGTCAAAGCGGCGGATACGCCGGAAGCGGTCAAGATCCAGTGGGACGAGATCAAGCGGCAGGAAAAGGCAGAACGCGCCGAACGGCGGGCGAAAAGCGGGATCACCGAGGATTTCAAGGCTGGCCATCTCGGCGGCGTCCAGCGCTCATTCCCGGCCCTTACAGAGGCCTTGAAGCTTCAGGAACATGCCGCCCGCGTCGGCTTCGACTGGTCCGAGCCGGAACCGATCCTCGCCAAGTTCGAGGAGGAGATCGGCGAGTTGCGCGAGGCGTTTCAGACAGGCGACAAATCCCGCATTTCCGACGAACTCGGCGATCTGATCTTCGCCGCCGTCAACCTCGCCCGTCAAACGAAGACCGACCCCGAACAGGCGCTGCGCGGCACCAACACCAAATTCCGCCGTCGCTTCAACCATATCGAAGAAACGCTCGATGCCTCCGGCGAGACCCTCGACGAAGCGACGCTGGAACGTATGGAAGCGCTGTGGCAGGACGCCAAGGCGATCGAGCGGCAGCTCGGATGAGAGGGCTTGTGCCGAAAACGGCCAGCGAAAAGCTCACTCTGGATCGGCTACACGGCCAAACAATCTCCCCCCTTGAGGGGAAGATGCCCCGACAGGGGCAGAGAGGGGTGCAGCGCGGGCCGCGAATTCCGAGCTGATCGGAGAGGGTTCACCCCTCTCTGTCGCTTTCGCGACATCTCTCCCTCAAGGGGAGAGATTGGGTGAGGCGACGCATTACATCATATCGACGGCATCGGTTTTGCACGACCTCATCACCGACAAAACCTGAACGAATCACTCCGCCAGCATGCTCTCCAGCCGCTGCGCCTCGCCGCCGGCAAGGCGCAGGTCGAGGCTGACGGAGCCGTCCTCGAGATCGCGACGTTCGTCGACAAGCGCGTGTTCGTAAAGCCAAGGGAGCAGGTGCAACTGATCGGGCGAAAGCGTGATCGTGGTCTCAGTCAGCACGCCGGCCAGCCGGTCGGCGATGCGGTCGACAAGCGCGTCGACGCCCTCGCCGGAAATGGCGGAGACGGCCATGACGTTCTCGGTGGAGGACGCCCGCGCCATCATCGCATCGTGTTCTTCCGGGCCTAGCAGATCGACCTTGTTCCAGACCTCCAGAATGCGGGCATTCTGCTCGGCCTCGTCAATGCCGAGTTCGCCGAGAATGCGTAGCACATCGGCCGATTGCGCATCGCGGGCGGGATCGGCCATGTCGCGGACATGAAGGATCAGATCCGCCTCCAGCACCTCTTCCAGCGTGGCGCGGAAGGCGGCGACCAGATGGGTCGGCAGGTCCGAGATGAACCCGACGGTGTCGGAGAGGATCACGGTGCGCCCGTGCGGCAGCTTCATCCGGCGCAGCGTCGGGTCGAGGGTTGCAAATAGCATGTCCTCGGCCAGCACCCCTGCCCCGGTGATCCGGTTGAACAGCGTCGACTTGCCGGCATTGGTGTAGCCCACCAGCGCCACGATCGGATGCGGCACCTTCTTGCGCTTGGAGCGGTGAAGCTTTCGGGTGCGGACCACCTGCTCCAGCTCGCGTTCGAGCTTGGTGATGCGCTCGCGCAGCATCCGCCGGTCGGCCTCGATCTGGGTTTCGCCGGGGCCGCCCATGAAGCCGCCGCCGCCGCGCTGGCGCTCAAGGTGGGTCCAGCTTCTGACGAGACGACCACGCTGATAGTTCAGATG
Organism: Martelella sp. FLE1502; assembly: GCF_053484255.1. Classification (NCBI taxonomy): domain Bacteria; kingdom Pseudomonadati; phylum Pseudomonadota; class Alphaproteobacteria; order Hyphomicrobiales; family Aurantimonadaceae; genus Martelella; species Martelella sp. FLE1502. The sequence continues at coordinate 68,307 of NZ_JBAKFQ010000022.1, read as the reverse complement.
CGCGAGTTCAACCTGCAGCCGGCCCTCCTTGGTGGAGGCGCGCTCGCCGAAGATTTCGAGAATCAGCCCGGTGCGGTCGATGACCTTGGCGACCCAGGCCTTTTCGAGGTTGCGCTGCTGCACCGGCGACAGAGGATGGTCGACGACCACCAGACCGATATTGTTTTCATCCAACAGGGCGTCGAGCTCTTCGATCTTGCCGGTTCCAAGCAAGGTTGCCGGACGCGGATCGTTGATCGTCACGATTTCGGAGGCCGCAACCTCAAGCCCGATCGCGCGGGCAAGGCCCTCGGCCTCCTGCAAGCGGCTTTCAGGCGCGCGCGCCGACAGCGCGGTGCGTTCGGCCTCGGCCCGCGACTGCTTGATAACCGGCACGATCACGAGGACGCGGGAGGAATCCCTGTTCTCGTATTCGCTCTCGGGAAATTGGGTATTGTCGGAAATGGAAGCTCACCTATCAGGAAGCGTTGTCATCGCCTTCGAACATCTGCACCGGCTGGCCGGGCATGATCGTCGAAATGGCGTGCTTGTAGACAAGCTGCGAATGACCGTCACGGCGCAGCAGGACGCAGAAATTGTCGAACGACGTCACCACCCCGGTCAGTTTCACGCCGTTGATCAGGAAGATCGTCAGGGAAATTTTCTGCTTGCGAACCGTGTTGAGAAAAAGATCCTGCAAATTCTGAGAACGTTCCGCCATAGCGCCGCTTCTTTCTTTCTCTTGCCGGCCGGGGCCGGTTCCACCTCTTCGTTGCCATCGAAAACGTCAGGGCAACAGATCATGAACTTTTGGTAGCAAATCACCGGCGCTTCCGCAACGGCGAAAAACATGAGCCGCCGAGACTCCTTTTTCGCGGGCCATGCGGGCAGGCCGGATCGCTCAGAAATACTGGATCGAAACCCGGAAGAGCTGCTCGACGTGACGCACCGCGGAAGCCGCGGCAAACAGGATCACCCGGTCATGCGCTTTGATCTTGAGATCGCCATGCGGCCGGATGACCTCCTCGCCCCGGTAGATCGCGCCAATACGGATGCCGTCGGGCAGGTCGAGGTCGCGGAATGGCGTACCGACGAGCGGCGATGTCGCCAGCGCCTCCGCCTCGATCACCTCGGCGGCGCCCTTCTGCACGGCATAGACCGAGCGGATGCGGCCCTTGCGCACATGCTGAAGCACGCGCGAGATCGTGACGGCGCGCGGGTTGATATAGGCATCGATGCCGAGCGACTTGGTGACGTCGTGGAACGACGGATTGTTCAAAAGCGCCAGATTGGACTTGCAGCCGAGCTGCTTGGCAATCACCGAGGACAGGATATTGGTCTGGTCGTTATTGGTCAGCGCCACCATCAAATGGGCGTCTGGCACATCCGCCTGCACCATGATGTTCTGGTCGAGCGCCGAGCCCTGGATCACAATGCCGTGGTGCAGCGCGTCCGATACCGCCACCGCCTTGTCGCGGTCCTGCTCGATCATCTTGATGCGGGTCTTGGGCTGCAGGTCCTCGATCGACTTGGCGACGAAGAAGCCGATATTGCCGCCGCCGGCGATCACGATCCGCCGCGCCTCCTGCTCCTCATGGCCGAACAGAGCCAGCGTGCGCCGGATATGCTCATGTTCGCAAACAACATAGACGAGGTCGCCGGCGAGAATCTGGTCGGTCGAATGCGGAATGATCACCTCTTCATGGCGATAGATGCCGGTCACCGTCGCGTTCAGATCCGGAAAGAGCTGGCTGAGCTGGACGAGCGGCGTGTTCAGCACCGGGCAGTCGTCATTGCATTCGACGGCGAGCATCGCGATCTTCTCGTCGGCGAACCGCACGATATCGGTGGCGCCTGGGAAGGAAATGCGGCGTAGCACCATCTTGCCGACTTCGACCTCGGGCGAGATCGTGACGTCGATCGGCATGTGGTCGCGCGAAAACAGGTCCGAATAATGCGAGTGCAGGTAGCTTTGCGAACGGATGCGGGCGATCTTGGTCGGCACGTTGAACAGCGAATGCGCCACCTGGCACGCCACCATGTTGATCTCGTCATGCAGCGTGACGGCGATGATCATGTCGGCCTGATCGGCGCCGGCCTTGGCCAGCATGTCCGGATGGGCGCCGTGGCCGACATAGCCGCGCACATCCAGGAGCTCGGTGATGGCGGTGATGAGCGAGGCGGACGTATCGATAACGGAGACGTCGTTATATTCCTGGGAGAGCCGTTCGGCGATGCCGAAACCGACCTGGCCAGCGCCGCAGATGATGATTTTCATAAGAACCCCTCTGGGGTTTGGTATGTTCAGTTGGCCGCAATCTGCCCGGTTTTGGCCTAAATGCCAAGCGACTTAAGCTTGCGGTGCAGCGCGGAACGCTCCATCCCGACAAATTCGGCGGTGCGCGAAATGTTCCCGCCGAAGCGATTGATCTGCGCCATCAGATAGTCCCGTTCAAAGCGCTCGCGCGCCTCTCTCAGCGGCAGCGTCATGATATGGGCGTCGCCCGAGGTCTGGATCTGCGGCAACACGTCGGAAAGGTCGGCCGGCAGCAGATCGGCGGAAATCGGCGCGGACGCATCCTCCTCACGCGACAGGATCAGCAGCCGCTCCAGATTGTTGCGAAGCTGCCTGATATTGCCCGGCCAGTCATGGGCCTGCAATATCGCCATGGCGTCATCGCCGATCGAGCGCTGACGGATGCCTGCCTGCTCGCAAAGCTGGCGCATGACGAAGTCCACCAGGAAGGGAATATCCTCGCGCCGCTCGGAAAGCGATGGAATGCGTACCGGCACCACCGCCAGCCGATGAAACAGGTCCTGCCGGAACTGCCCCTCCTCGATCCGCGCCTGAAGGTCGAGCGCGGTGGAAGAAAGTATGCGGACGTCGACCGACACACGCCGGCTGCCGCCGACCCGCTCAAACTGCTGATCGACCAGCACGCGCAGGATCTTTTTCTGGGTTTCCAGCGGCATTTCGCCGATCTCGTCCAGATAGAGCGTGCCGCGATGGGCGCGCTCGAGAGCGCCGGTCTTGCGCGTCCGTCCGCCGCCGGCTTCGACGCCGAAAAGCTCGGTCTCCATGTTTTCGGGCGTGATCGCAGCGGCGTTCAGCGCCACGAACGGGCCCTCGGCGCGCAGGCTTTTCTTATGCATCAGCCGGGCCACCACCTCCTTGCCGGAGCCGGAGGGGCCGAAGATCATCACGCGGGAATTGGTGGGGCCGACCTTGTCCACCATCTGGCGCAATTGCGAGACCAGCAGCGAGGAGCCGACGAGTTCTTCCGGGTCGCCGCTCTTGCGCTTTAGCTCCTGCACCTCGTTCTTCAGCCGCGAATTTTCCAGCGCGCGCTCGGCGATCAGCACCAGCCTATCGGCCTTGAACGGCTTTTCGATAAAATCGAAAGCCCCGCGCTTGATGGAGGAGACGGCCGTTTCGATATTGCCGTGGCCGGAGATCATCACCACCGGCAGGTCGGCGTAACGCGATTTGATTTCCTCCAGCAGCGCCAGCCCGTCGAGACGGCTGCCCTGCATCCAGATGTCGAGGAAGATCAGCCGCGGAACCCGGTCTGCGATCGCCGCCAGCGCGCTGTCGCTGTCGTGTGCAACCCGGGTTTCGTGTCCCTCATCGGACAGGATGCCCGAGACGATATCGCGGATATCGGCTTCGTCGTCGACGACAAGAATATCAGATGCCATCTTGTTTCTCCTTGTCCGTTTCCTGGCGCTCGCCATCGTGGATATGCGGCAGCTCAACGCGGATCATCGCCCCTCGCCCGCCGGCGAAGTCGTGCGGCGCATCATGCAGTTCGAGCTTGCCGCCATGCTCCTCAATGATCTTGCGAACGATCGCGAGACCAAGTCCCGTGCCCTTTTCGCGCATGGTGATATATGGCTCAAGGATCATGTGACGATTTTCGACCGGCAAGCCCTTGCCGTTGTCGATAAAGTCTATGACGTAGCGATCGCGGCTCTCGTCATGGGATGCTCGCACCAGTATCTTGCGTTCTCCGTCGAACTCATTTGTTGGAACCGCTTCAATGGCTTCGACGGCGTTCTTGATCAGATTTCCGAAGGCCTGGCCGAGCATGCGATCGTCAAACAACCCCGTCAGCGGCTCATCGCCGAGATCGCGCATGAAGGTCACGTCGGTGCGCCCCATCTCCAGCAGGAAAATTGCGTCGGAGAGGATGGATCGCAGGTCGCCTTGTGTCTTTGACGGCTTCGGCATGCGGGCGAAGGACGAGAACTCGTCCACCATGCGGCCGATATCGCCAACCTGACGGACGATTGTATCAGTACACTGATCGAAGACCTTGCGGTCCTCCTCGTCCTCGATCTTGCGGCCGAAGCGGCGCTTGATCCGTTCCGCCGAAAGCTGGATCGGCGTCAGCGGGTTCTTGATCTCGTGGGCGATGCGCCGCGCCACATCGGCCCAGGCGGTGGAGCGCTGAGCGATGATCAGGTCGGTGATGTCGTCGAGGGTGATGACATAGGCGTTGGAGCCGTCACGCGAATCCTCACGCGTCACCTGAACCGACAACGTGCGTTCCTTGCCAAGGCGCACGAGATTGATCTGTTGGCGGAAATTCTGCCGGCTGCGGCGCATGGCGGCGGTCATCACCAGATCGATCTCGGGTGAAATCTCCTCCAGCTTGCGGCCGAGCAACTCGTCGTCGCGCGCCGCCAGAAGCTCGCCGGCGGAGACGTTCACGATCGTGACCATGCGATTCTCATCGACGCCGATCACCGCGGCGGTGACCCCGGAAAGCACGGCCTCGATAAACCGGCGGCGGTCATCGACCTCGTCCTTGGCCACCAGGATTTCGCGCTGCTGTTCTCGGATTTCGGCAACCATCTTGTTGAACGTGCTGGAAAGCCTGCCGACATCGCCGTCGATGGAGCGCACCGGCACGGCGACCTTCATGTCGCCGGAGGCCACCTGGTCGGCCGCCCCGATCAGCATGCGGATCGGCAGCACGATGCGGTCGGCGACCGCGATGCCGGTCCAGATCGCGGCGAGCAGCACGATCAGCGCAAAACCGAGATAGAGCACGGCGAAGGCGACCTGGATCGAGACCCGGCCCTCCTCCATCGAACTGTATTCGGAGACGTTGTCCTCGATCATCCGCATCGCGCCCATCACGGTCGGATCGACCGCGCGGACGGTGTAAAGCAGGCTGTCGGGGATCGCCTCGAGCGCGATGATCGCGCCGACCAGATTGGTATCACCCGGTGGGATCAGCGTCGGCGTGCCGGCGGCGGCCTTTTCCAGCGCGTCCTTCGGAATATCGGGCAGCGGCTTGTCGTCGCCGAGATCGGCCTCGACGATGACGCTACCATCCGCGCGCACCAGAGACGCGCCGAGCAGGCCGCGTCCGCGCGCCTGTCGCGCCATCAGGTCGGAGAAACCCCGGCGGTCGAGCAGATAGAGCGAGCGGTTGCGTTCCAGATCATTGCCCATGGACAGCGTCTGACCCTGCAGATAGCTGGCGTTTTCCATCATATAGGCCTGCGCCACGTTGAGCGAGGACTGGACGATGGACTGGGTCCTGAGCGCAAACCAGCGGTCGAGCCCGGCGTTGAGCGTCAATGTCGCGAAGATCGCCACCAGAATGGCGGGCGTGATCGCCACGATCGAAAACAGCGCCACGATGCGGATATGAAGCTGGGCCGCCGCCCGGCCGCGTCTTCGGGCCTTCAGCAGGTGGCTGACTTCCCGCCCGATCAGGAAGGCCATGGCAATGACGAACAGCGAGTTGGTCGCCACCAGCGCGATCACCACCTTGCCGGTGGGTTTGATCGGCGTCAGGCCAAGCAGGATGAAAAGCGACAGGAAGGCGGTGATCAGCGCGCCGCTGACAACGAACATGCCGGGCGATCTAAGAATAGCCCGCGCGCCGCCGCGCCCATAAGGCGCGCCCTCGTGGGTCCCCTCCTGATGGACGGAGTGCGTCTCCGCCATGCTGCCCTCTGCAGTCATTATCGCCCTTCTTGTCAGGGCCGGCCCATCATCATGCACCGCCCATGGAGCGGGTGAACGCAGCCTGTCACACCGACTCGCGCATTCCCCTTATGGGGAGGATATGCAACAGATTGTGGCACAAATGCAACGGAAAGCTGCAACCGGCGACTTGCAGCGTCAGGAACTGCGGGAGCTGCGATAGACCGAGACGCCCAGTTCGCGGATCTTCTTGCGCAGCGTATTGCGGTTGAGGCCGAGCAGATCTGCGGCGCGGATCTGGTTGCCGCGCGTGGCCGTCAGCGCCGCCAGGATCAGCGGATACTCGACCTCGTTGAGCACGCGCTCGTAAAGGCCGGAGGGCGGCAGCCCGTCGCCGAAGCCGGCGAAATAGGTACGCATATTTTCCTCCACCGCCTGGGCGATGGTTGGCATGCCGTTTCTGACCGTTGCGCCCTCGGCGGGCGCTTCCGGCTGATCGGCCTGCAATTCCTGCTCCACGATTTCGCGGGTGATGACCTCCTGCGGATAAAGCGCCATCAGGCGGCGGACAAGGTTTTCCAGTTCGCGGACATTGCCCGGCCAGGCATAGGACTTCATCGCGTCCAGAGCCTGCTGCTCGAACCGCTTGCCGCCGAGCCCCTCGACCTCGCCCTCGTTGACGAAATGGCGCACCAGATCGCCGATATCCTCCGCCCGTTCGCGCAGCGGCGGCAGGCGCAGCGGCACGACGTTGAGGCGGTAGTAGAGGTCCTCGCGGAACAGGCCCTGATTGATCGACTGTTTCAGGTCCTTGTTGGTCGCCGCCACGATCCGGACATCGGTGCGGATCGGCGTGCGGCCGCCGACAGTGGTATATTCGCCCTGCTGGAGCACGCGCAAAAGCCGCGTTTGGGCATCCATCGGCATGTCGCCGATCTCGTCCAGAAACAGCGTGCCGCCCTCGGCCTGCTCGAACCGGCCGGAGGATCGCGTCTGCGCCCCGGTGAAGGCGCCTTTCTCGTGGCCGAAGAGTTCCGATTCTATCAGGTCGCGCGGGATCGCAGCCATGTTGATGGCGACGAACGGGCCGTTACGGCGCTTGCCGTAATCATGCAGCGCACGGGCCACCAGTTCCTTGCCGGTACCGGATTCGCCGGTGATCATCAGCGTCAGGTCGGTCTGCATCAGCCGGGCCAGAACCCGATAGATTTCCTGCATCGCCGCCGAACGGCCGACAAGCGGCATGCCGTCCTGCATGTCGTCGCCGAGCTTGGCCGGCTTGCGCTTCGGCTCCGACAGGGCGCGGCCGACGATCGCGATCAGCTCGGTCAGGTCGAACGGCTTTGGCAGATAGTCATAGGCGCCCTTTTCCGAGGCGCGCACCGCCGTCATGAACGTGTTCTGCGCGCTCATCACGATCACCGGCAGTTCGGGACGCGATTTCTTGATGCGCGGCAGAAGATCGAAGGCGTTTTCATCCGGCATCACCACATCGGTCAGCACCAGATCGCCCTCGCCGGCGGAGACCCAGCGCCACAGCGTGGCGGCATTGGAGGTGATGCGGACATCATAACCGGCCCGGCTCAGCGCCTGGTTCAGCACGGTGCGGATCGCCGCGTCGTCATCGGCAACAAGGATCGTAGCTGTCATGTCATGTATCCATATTCGGGCTGGCCATTTCCGGCGGCAGCGGCAATACGTCTTTCGAGACCGGCATGAGGATGCGGAAGGTCGTTCGGCCGTTCATGTTCTCGCATTCGATGATGCCGCCGTGACCGCCAATGATCTTGGCGACCAGAGCAAGGCCGAGGCCGGTGCCGTTCGGCTTGGTGGTGATGAACGGATCGAACAGATGCGGCATCAGGTCGGCCGGCACGCCGGGGCCGTTGTCCTGCACGCAGAATTCCAGCGGCAGGGAAATCTTCTCCCTTGTGCCTGCGACTGACATGCGGATGCCGGAGCGGTAGGCCGACGTCAGGATGATCTCGCCATCCGGCCTGTCGCCCACGGCTTCCGATGCGTTCTTGATCAGATTGAGGAACACCTGAACCATCTGGTCGCGATTGGCGAAGACCTGCGGCAGCGACGGGTCGTATTCCTCGGTGATCTTGATGTTGCGGGCAAAGCCGGCCTTGGCCAGCGCCTTCACATGGTCGAGCACGGAGTGGATGTTGAGCGGCACGCGGTCGATCGGCCGCTCGTCCGAAAACACCTCCATCCGGTCGACCAACGAGACGATCCGGTCCGATTCATCGCAGATCAGCCGGGTCAGCGCCCGGTCGTCGTCGCTCGCATTGGTTTCCAGAAGCTGGGCCGCGCCGCGAATGCCAGAAAGCGGGTTCTTGATCTCGTGGGCGAGCATCGAGGCAAGCCCGGTCACCGAGCGGGCGGCGGCGCGATGCACGAGCTGCCGGTCGATCTTGTCGGCCATGGAGCGTACCTGGAAGACGAGGACCACGGCCCCCTCCTCCCCCACGGGCGCGACATAGATGTCCACCAGCTTGTCCTGGCCGAGACGCGGCGAAGACAGGTCGACGCGGTATTCGTTGACAGGTGCCCGACGCTCGCGCACTTGCGCGATCAGCGCCAGAAGCGGGCTGTCGAAGGGAATGAAATCGGACAGCGTCTTGCGCGACAGGTGCGCTGCGCTGGCGCCGAAGAAAACCTCCGCCTCCCAGTTGGTATAGGAGATGCGGCCATCCTCCTCGACCAGCACGACGGGATTTTGAATCGCGTTCAGAACCTGAAGAGCGACGGCTTCCGCGCCGAGGCGCTGGTTGCCATTGCCGATGACGGAGTTCATGCCGCTTTCCTTTCGGGCGATGCGTGTTCGAAGATGGCGGCAAGCTGCGCTGTCACGAAATCCGGGTCGTCGGCGGTCATGATCGAAGACCTCGCCTCCGCGCCGACGCCGGGCGCGAGCCGTTCTAGGTACCAGCCGAGATGCTTGCGCGCATGACGGACGCCGACGGCGGGACCGTAGAAGCCGATCATTTCGCGATAGTGCTCGATCGCGATCCGCGCCTTCTCGTGAAAATCGGGTTCGGCTCGGCCCGCCAGATAGCCGGCATGCCACGGGCGGCCCTGACAGGACCGCCCGACCATCACCGCCGTAATCCCGGGACGCGACAGCAGGTATGCGGCATCTTCCCGGCTCTCGATATCGCCATTGGCGATGAAGGGCACGGAGACGACCTCGGCGACGCGCTCGATCGCCTGCCAGTCCGCCTCGCCCTTGTAGAACTGCATGCGGGTGCGGCCGTGGACGGTGATCGCCTGGACCCCGGCCTCCTCGGCACGCTTTGCCAGATAGGGCGCGTTGATGCTGTCATGGTCCCAGCCGAGCCGCATCTTGACCGTGACTGGCACGTTGACCGCGCCGACGGTCGCATCGATGATTTCAAGCGCCCGCTCGGGCTCGCGCATCAGCGCCGAACCGGTATAGCCGCCGACAACCTTCTTGGCCGGGCAGCCCATATTGATGTCGATGATATCCGCGCTGTTCGCCTCGGCGATCCGCGCCGCCTCCGCCATGTAATGCGGATCGCGCCCGGCGAGCTGCACCATATGCGGCTTCAGCCCCGCGCCGCGCAGCCGAACCCAGCTTTCGGCGGTGTTGAACGTCAGTTCGCGGCTTGCGATCATCTCCGTCACCACCAGCCCCGCGCCGTGCCGCCAGGCTAACGCGCGAAACGGCAGATCGGTGACGCCGGACATCGGCGCCAGAATCACCCGGTTGCGGATCTCGATCTGGCCGATCCGAAAGGAATCAGATGGTTTGCGGTGAGGCAAATGGCTATCTTTCATGCAGCACATCACTTTGCCCTATTTTTAGACAAGACGCCTTTCCTTGCCAAGCGTTTTCGCTGGCGCCTCACAAAATTTAGGCAGATGCTGGAAAATTGGGTCAATCCGGGTAAGTTCCGGCCAACAGGAATCAACAGGCAGGTTCTAGCCGAACATGGCAGCAGGTGAAAGCTACAATCCAGGGGTGGTCGTGGTTGCCGCCGGACGCGGCGAACGCGCCGGCGCGCCTGAGGAGGGGCCAAAACAGTACCGCCTGATCGGCGGCATGCCGGTGATTGCCTACACCTTGCGTGAATTTGCCGCATGGGGCGGCGCGACAGCCGGCATCGTGGTCGTCATTCACCCGGATGACGAGGCCCTGTTTGCCGACGCGCTTTCTCACCTGACGAACCACGACGCCATCCGGTTCGTTCACGGCGGCGAGACACGTCAACAATCGGTGCTGCGGGGCCTTGAGGCGCTCGCGGCGAGTGCGCCCAGCCATGTCCTGATCCATGACGCGGTCCGCCCCTTCTTCGATGCGGCGCTGCTTGAGCGGGTATCCGAGGCGCTCAACGCCGGCCACGATGCGGTTCTTCCGGCCGTGGCCGTCGCCGATACGCTGAAAAAGGCGGACAGTGACGGCAATGTCGGCGCCACCGTATCGCGCGCGGGCCTTTATGCCGCCCAGACACCACAGGCCTTCAGCTTTCCGCTCATTTATGACGCCCACCGCAAGGCGGCGGCCGAGGGCCGCGTCGATTTCACCGATGATGCCGGCATCGCCGAATGGGCCGGTCTTTCAGTGCGGCTGGTCGACGGGCTCGCCGACAATGTGAAGCTGACCTACAGGAGAGACATTGCCATGGCCGACGAGAAACTGTCGCGCACCCTGATCGCCGATATCCGCACGGGCAATGGCTATGATGTCCACCAACTGGTGCCCGGCGACGGCGTCACGCTCTGCGGCGTCAAGATACCGCATGACATGGCGCTGTCCGGTCATTCCGATGCCGATGTGGCCTTCCACGCGCTGACGGACGCCCTGCTTGCCACCTGCGGCGAAGGCGATATCGGCGACCACTTCCCGCCGTCCGATCCGCAGTGGAAGGGCGCCGCCTCACACATCTTCCTCGCCCATGCCGCGGAGATCGTGCGCGAAAAGGGCGGCGTGATCCTCAATGCCGACGTTACCCTGATCGCGGAAGCCCCGAAGGTGGGCCCGCATCGCCTTGCCATGCGCGAGAATATCGCGGAATGCCTCGGCATCGACCTCGCGCGCTGCTCGGTCAAGGCCACGACCAACGAGACCATCGGCTTTGTCGGCCGGCGCGAAGGCATCGCGGCAATCGCCACGGCCAGCGTGAACTATGGAAATGTGACATGATCAACGCCGATATCGCCGAACGCGCCCGCACGCTGATCGAACATTGCAAGGCGGCCGGCCTCACCATCGCCACCGCCGAATCCTGCACCGGCGGGCTGGTGGTCGCAGCCCTCACGGATATCGCCGGCTCCTCCGCCGTGGTCGATCGCGGCTACATCACTTATTCCAACGAGGCGAAGATGGAGATGCTGGGCGTCAGCGCCCGCACGCTGGAGGCCCATGGTGCCGTCTCGCGCGAGACCGCGCTGCAGATGTCGGCGGGCGCGCTGCTGCGTTCGGGCGCCGATCTGGCGGTCGCGGTCACCGGCATCGCCGGCCCCTCGGGCGGCAGCGCCGAAAAGCCCGTCGGCCTCGTCCATCTGGCGGCGCGCGATCGCCGCGGCCACCTGCACCATATCGAAAGCCGCTATGGCGATATTGGCCGCCACGGCATCAGGCTTGCGACCGTGCAGACGGCGCTCGGCATGCTGGAAGGTCTGATTCAGGCGTAGATTTCGTCCGCCCGCGCCTCGAAGGCTTCGGAGAATTTGCGGAACGCCCGCTCGAACATCGAGCCCATCATCGCGCCGAGGATTCGGTTCTTGAACTCGTAATTGATGTAGAACTGGATGGCGCAGGCCCCCTCGCCTTCCGGCTCGAACCGCCAGCGATTGTCGAGAAACCGGAACGGCCCGTCGACATAGCTGACATCGATCTTGCGCTCGGCCTGATTGAGCAGCACCTGGGTGGTGAAGCTTTCGCGGATGCCCTTGTAGCCGACGGTCATGTCGGCGATCAGCAGCGTCTTGCCGTCCTTTTCGCGCGAGGAGCGCACGGTCAGCGCCTCGCACAGCGGCAGGAATTCCGGATAGCGTTCAACGTCTGCAACCAGATCAAACATGCGATCGGCGGAATGGCTGACGTGGCGGGTTGTCTTAAACTCAGGCATGATGTTTCAGCTAATGCGGCAAAACGCGGATGGCAAGTCTTTCATTTCGGGTTGGCGGAAGTTTGAAGGCTGCAACAGGAGTTCGGAGCCTAATCGTGCGATGGTTTGCCGCCTTTCACCCCCACTCGGGTCTCCCTCGGGCTTGACCCGAGGGTCCAGGCGACATTCTCCGTATGGCCTGGATGCTCGTGTCAAGCACGAGCATGACTCATCAGCGAGGCTTCCTGGCAGTGGATTTCGCACCTGCAACACGCTTCCCCCTTGCAAATTGCGCCGCATACCGGATAATCCATGTCGTATCGCGCTGGGAGAAGCCACGATCCGTGGTGCCGAAGGAGCAACCGCCCCGGAAACTCTCAGGCAAAAGGACCAGCGCGAGGTTCTGAACTCTGGAGACGAGGTCGCGGTTCGCTGTGGCTGGCCGAAGGGATAATAATCTCAGGCACATGGGACAGAGGGGGCTCATTCGCTTCGGCGTTCTTTGGAACGTCGACCCTTGAGCCGGCGTTTTTCTGGGAAAGACGCAATCCGGAGGCAATCTCGTGGTCTCGCAAGAACCGTTGAAACAGACCCCGCTTCACGCGCTTCATCTGGAGCTTGGCGCCCGCATGGTGCCGTTTGCCGGCTACGACATGCCGGTGCAATATCCGATGGGCGTTCTCAAAGAACATCTCCACACCCGACAAAAGGCCGGCCTTTTCGATGTCTCGCATATGGGACAGGTCTGGCTGAAGCCGATTTCCGGCAATCTCGCCGATGCGGCACTTGCGCTGGAAAAACTGGTGCCGGTGGATATCGCCGGACTGAACGCCGGCCGTCAGCGCTATGCCTTCTTCACCAATGACGATGGCGGCATTCTCGACGATCTGATGGTCGCCAATCGCGGCGACCACCTGCTGGTGATCGTCAACGCCGCCTGCAAGGACGCCGATCTCGCCCATATGAAGGCGCATCTTTCCGACCTCTGCAATGTCGAGGCCTTCTTCGAGGAAAAGGCACTGCTGGCGCTGCAGGGCCCGAAGGCGGAGGATGTGCTCGCGCCGCTCTGCCCGGCGGTGACGGAGATGAAGTTCATGGATGTGCGCGCCTGCGAAGTCCTCGGCGTCACCGTCGTTATCTCCCGCTCCGGCTATACCGGCGAGGACGGGTTCGAGATCTCGGTGCCGACTGAGAAGGCGGAAGACCTCGCCCGCGCGCTGCTGGCGCATGAGGATTGCGAGGCGATCGGCCTTGGCGCGCGCGATTCGCTCAGGCTCGAGGCCGGGCTCTGCCTTTATGGCAACGACATTGACGAGACCACAACGCCGGTCGAGGCGGCGCTCGTCTGGGGCATCCAGAAGGCCCGCAGGCCGGGCGGTATTCGCGGCGGCGGCTTTCCCGGCCAGGCACGCATCTTCCGTCAGCTTGAGGAGGGCGTGCGCCGTAAACGCGTCGGCCTGAAGCCCGAGGGCCGCGCCCCGGTGCGCGCGCCGGCGAAGCTCTTTGCCGATGACGCCGGCGAGCACGAACTCGGCCACGTCACCTCCGGCGGCTTCGGCCCTTCCGCCGAAAGCCCTGTCGCCATGGGCTATGTGTCCGCCGAACACGCCGCCGCCGGCACCACCATTTTCGCCGAGGTGCGGGGCAAATACCTGCCCGTCACCATCGCCGACATGCCTTTCGTCACACCCACCTACAAGCGCTAATCAGCGGGAACAGCAATATGACCATCAAATTTACCGAAGAACATGAATGGCTGAAGATCGAGGGCGATGTCGCCACCGTCGGCATCACCCAGCACGCCGCCGAACAGCTCGGGGACCTCGTCTTCGTCGAACTGCCGGAGGTGGGCGCGACCTTCTCGAAGAATGACGACGCGGCGACGGTCGAATCGGTCAAGGCCGCTTCCGACGTCTTTTGTCCGCTCGATGGCGAGATCACCGAGGTCAACCAGGCGATCGTCGACAATCCCGAGCTCGTCAACTCCGCGCCGATGGGCGACGGCTGGTTCTTCAAGCTGAAGCTCGCCAACACTTCCGATGCCGACGCGCTGATGGACGAAGCGGCCTACAAGGAGTTCATCGCCTGATGACGACGCCTTCGGAATTCCAGTTCACCGATTACCAGCCCTACGACTTCGCCAACCGCCGCCATATCGGCCCCTCGCCCGCCGAAATGGAGGCGATGCTGGAGGTGATCGGATATGACAGTCTCGACGCGCTGATCGACGCCACCGTGCCCGCCGAAATCCGCCAGAAGGAGCCGCTCGTCTGGGGCCCCGCCATGACCGAGCGCGAGGCGCTCGACAAACTGCGCGAGACCGCCAACAAGAACAAGCCGCTCGTCTCGATGATCGGCCAGGGCTATAACGCCACCATCGTGCCGCCCGTCATCCAGCGCAACATTCTGGAAAACCCGGCCTGGTACACGGCCTATACGCCCTATCAGCCGGAAATCTCGCAGGGCCGGCTGGAAGCGCTTCTGAACTTCCAGACGATGATGGCCGACCTCACCGGCCTCGACATCGCCAATGCCTCGCTGCTCGACGAGGCGACCGCCGCCGCCGAAGCCATGGCGATGGCGAACCGCGTGGCGAAATCCAAGGCCACGGCCTTCTTCGTCGACGAAAACTGCCATCCGCAGACCATCGCCCTGATCAAGACCCGCGCCGAACCGCTCGGCTGGGAGATCGTCGTCGGCAATCCGTTCGAGGATCTGAAACCCGACGCCGTCTTCGGTGTGATCTTCCAGTATCCCGGCACCTATGGCCATGTGCATGATTTCACCGGCGTGATCGCCGATCTGCATGCCGCAAACGCCATTGCCACCATCGCCGCCGATCCGCTGGCGCTGACGCTCTTAAAATCGCCGGGCGAGATGGATGCCGATATCGCGATCGGCTCGTCGCAGCGCTTCGGCGTGCCGCTTGGTTATGGCGGCCCGCATGCCGCCTATATGGCGGTCAAGGACGCCTACAAGCGCTCCATGCCCGGCCGTCTCGTCGGCGTCTCGGTCGACAGCCGCGGCAACCGCGCCTATCGTCTGGCGCTGCAGACCCGCGAACAGCACATCCGCCGCGAAAAGGCGACCTCGAACATCTGCACCGCGCAGGTTCTGCTCGCCGTCATGGCCTCGATGTACGGCGTGTTCCACGGCCCGGACGGGCTGAAGGCGATTGCCCAGCAGGTGCACCGCAAGGGCGTGCTCTTGGCCAAGGGCCTCGAAGCGCTGGGCTTCACGGTGGAGCCGGAAACCTTCTTCGACACCGTCACGGTCGAGGTCGGCGCGTTCCAGAGCCTGATCATGAAGAACGCCGTCGAAAACGGTATCAATCTTCGCAAGGTCGGCGACACCAAGCTTGGCATCTCCGTCAACGAGCGCACGCGGCCGGCCCATGTCGAAGCCGTCTGGGACGCCTTCGGCGGAAAATTCTCGATCGCGGAGTTCGAGGCCGATTACCGCCTGCCGCAAAACCTTTTGCGGACAAGCGCTTACATGACGCATCCGATCTTCCACATGAACCGCGCCGAAAGCGAGATGACCCGCTATATGCGCCGCCTCGCCGACCGTGATCTGGCGCTCGACCGGGCGATGATCCCGCTCGGTTCGTGCACGATGAAGCTCAATGCCACGGTCGAGATGCTGCCGATCACCTGGCCGGAATTCGCCGACATTCACCCCTTCGCGCCGGAAAGCCAGACGGCCGGCTATCGCGAGATGATCGCCGACCTGTCCGAAAAACTCTGCCAGATCACCGGTTATGATGCCTTCTCCATGCAGCCGAATTCGGGCGCGCAGGGCGAATATGCGGGGCTTCTGACCATCCGCCGCTATCACCGGGCGAATGGCGAGGGCCACCGCAACATCTGCCTGATCCCGACCTCGGCGCACGGCACCAACCCGGCCTCCGCCCAGCTTGCGGGCATGAAGGTCGTGCCGGTGAAATCGCGCGACAATGGCGATATCGACCTCGACGATTTCCGCGCCAAGGCCGAGCAATATTCCGCCGAGCTTGCAGCCTGCATGATCACCTACCCCTCGACGCATGGCGTGTTCGAGGCGACGGTATCGCAAGTCTGCGACATCACCCACGAACATGGCGGCCAGGTCTATCTCGACGGCGCCAACATGAACGCGATGGTGGGCCTGTCGCGGCCGGGCGATATCGGTTCGGATGTCAGCCACCTGAACCTGCACAAGACCTTCTGCATACCGCATGGCGGCGGCGGGCCGGGCATGGGGCCGATCGGCGTCAAGGCGCATCTGGCGCCGCATCTGCCCGGCAATCCCGCGACGGATGCGGATGGCGGCGCGGTCTCGGCCGCCCCGTTCGGCTCACCCTCGATCCTGCCGATCTCCTGGAGCTACTGCCTGATGATGGGCGGCGAAGGGCTGACGCAAGCAACCCGCGTGGCGATCCTCAACGCCAACTACATCGCCGCGCGACTGAAGGGTTCCTACGCGGTGCTCTACAAGTCGGACAAGGGCCGCGTCGCGCATGAATGCATCATCGACACGCGCCCGCTGAAGGATAGCGCCGACGTCTCCGTCGACGATATCGCCAAGCGCCTGATCGACTGCGGCTTCCATGCGCCGACGATGAGTTTCCCCGTCCCCGGCACGCTGATGATCGAGCCGACGGAATCGGAGACCAAGGCCGAGCTGGATCGTTTCTGCGATGCCCTGATCGCGATCCGCGCCGAGATCACCGATATCGAGGAAGGCCGCGCCGACCGGGACGACAACCCGCTGAAGAACGCCCCGCACACGGTGGAAGATCTCGTCGGCGAATGGACCCACCCCTATTCCCGCGAACAAGCCTGCTTCCCCCCCGGCGCCTTCCGCGTCGACAAATACTGGCCGCCGGTCAACCGCGTGGACAATGTCTATGGGGATCGGAATCTGGTCTGCGCCTGCCCGCCGATGAGTGAGTATGCGGAGGCGGCGGAGTAGCGGGCGGGCTGCATCACTATTGTTAGATCGAAGGTCGGCGGAAACGCCGGCTTTTGTTTTTGGGGGATGTCCCTCCTCGCTTCCCTCGTCGACAAAGACCTATCGCGATAGGAATCTGGCGCGCTCTACTTCGGAGAATCAACCAGCCTGTTGAATGGCACTGCGTCTCCCAATGAGGCAACATGCTATGGTTGACGGATGTGACCGCTTTGTGCGGAGAATTATGGGATCAAACAGGCATATGACAACTTCAGAACAGCAGGAGGCGACAAATGAAAGCCATCGGAAGTTTCAAATATTGGCAGCAGCCCGCGAACTAGGCTTTGGGTGGTATATTGAAGAACGCCTGAACGAAGATGTCGATGACCTAGTATGGCTTCTTGGAGTGGTGGCGATGAATGCGACATCGCGAAAACGCTCGGAACACACGCGAGCCAAAACTGAAACCAAAATCGGAAGACCCAAGAAGCTGAGAAGCGACTTGAAACCAGTTCAACTCTACTTACAGGTCAGAAGGTTGCAGGAGTTTTTTGAGAACAGCCATAGCACTTCTCTGTCCCAGAGGGACACCATTAAGCTATTGATAAAGTACGGTGAAATACCGCCGAATAGTGAGTTAAATCACATTGAAAAACAGGTGTCTGCCGGAAAAAAGGCGATAGACAAAATGAGGAAGGAGCTTGATACACGGAGATAGAAGGCGCTGCTTAAGGATCTCTAATCGAAGCAGTTTCATCCTCGTACAGCCACGAATTATATTCTATCGAAGAAAAATTTAGTCTTCTCTATAGTAAGTTTACATTTGAAATATGGAGAAGATCAATGATACAATTGAGTGGATGGGGTTTTGAGGCGACTGCAAATGGCACGGTTGCCATAGTCGCTCTTGTTTTTATTATTACGATAAATAAGCTAAAAATGTAGTTTATTTAATAATAAAATTATATTTTTATTGTTCGATAATTTTAATTTTTATTAACTAAACTATATTAAATAATAAATTTCGTATTTCCAAGTTTATTAAGTCCGAATCAAACCTCGCGTCTTATTGACTCTACTGTGTCGGACGGCGCTCTTGACTCATTTTTCTGAATGCTTCTCCGCCGCCAATCTCCCCCCTTGAGGGGGAGATGTCGCGAGAGCGACAGAGAGGGGTATCGGGCATAAGCCGCAAACGCCGTGCTCTCGGATAGGGTTCACCCCTCTCTGCCCCTGTCGGGGCATCTCTCCCTCAAGGGGAGAGATTGTGGGCTGGGAGGTTTTTGGAAGGCGGGACGTCATCGGTTGGCTGCGCGTCCGCCGGAGCCCCTCACGGCACCAAAAACTCAAACGGCGCCGCCGCCTGCATCAGCCCCGCGACATCCCCGCCCGGCAGGGCCGGATCGTTCA
This sequence comes from Martelella sp. FLE1502, assembly GCF_053484255.1. Taxonomy (NCBI): domain Bacteria; kingdom Pseudomonadati; phylum Pseudomonadota; class Alphaproteobacteria; order Hyphomicrobiales; family Aurantimonadaceae; genus Martelella; species Martelella sp. FLE1502. The sequence continues at coordinate 49,962 of NZ_JBAKFQ010000022.1, read as the reverse complement.
GCCCCAGCGTCTTCGCCGGCGCCCCCTCGGAGAGATCGAAGTCCGCAAGATCGACCCAGAACACCGACGGGTTGATGACGGAGTCGAAATAGTAGCGGCGGTGGTCGTGTTCGGCGACGGTGCGCCAGAGGGTGGAGGCGATGTTGGGTTTTTCGGGGTCGGACATGCCGAGCGGGGTGGAGATCGCGCGCACCTGCGAGAAGACGGAGGCGAGTGCTGCGCGGCGGTCCTTGAGCGGTGTGGCGGATTTCAGGTTGTAGCTGGCGCGGGCGAAGCGGTCGGCGGCGTTCACCGTGCCGGGCAGAAAGCTCTTGCCGCCGACGAGGTTCCAGTAGCCGTTGATCGCAAGCTGCTGGTCATAGGTCGGCGAATTGGTCATCACCTTGTAGTCGCGGCCGTGATGGATGGTGAGCTTTCCGCCGACGAATTCGAAGATCGCGCTGTCGCCGGAGGCATCGGAAAGCGCCAGATGCACGGTCGCCGGCGCGCCGTTCGGCGCCTCGCCGGTGATCACCGTCAGCGGGTCGTCGGCCATGGCGTCGGCTGCTTCCGCGACGGTTGCGAAATTGTCGAGCATGTATTGCAGCCAGGCGCCGACCGAGATCAGCGGCTTGCCGCGCGCGGCCGGATCGCCATAGGACGATTCCACCAGATAGAGCATGTTGCCGGCAAGGCCCGCCTCGTTCATGCCGTCGGAGGTGGCGAGATTGTAGATCGCAACGATCACCGAGCCGTATTTCGAGGTCCATGTGGCAGACCCTTCGCCCACCCCGCCATCGCGGGAAAGCCCGCGCGGAAAAACCCAGAGGTCGGACTGCATGGTCACATCGCGCCAGTCCATCGAGCGGCCGGTGATATAGGTTGACGTTCCGGTCTCGTAGAAAATCCGCGTGCACATGGTCAGTCCTCCGTCGCACCTGTTATCGTTGGCGAAGGCTAACCCGGCGGCGGGCGGCGGACAATCGAAAATTGCGTCAGAACCGGCTTCGCGCCGCCACGAATTTGGCGAGGATCGGCCCCAGCGCCATGACGAAGAAGAACCGCGCGATCTGCATCGACATCACGAAGGCGACGTCGACATCGGTGGAGGCGGAGATGACGGCGATCGAATCCGCCCCGCCGGGGCTGGTCGCGAGATAGGCCGACAGCGGATCGATGCCCGTGAGCCAGACGAGGAGCGCGGCGAGCAGGCCGCAGATTGCGACCAGCGCGACGATCGAGGCGATGACGCGCGGCATGGCGCGGCCGGCATCGACGATCACGGCGCGATCGAAGCGCGCGCCGATGCCCCAGCCGAGCGTGGCATAGGCGATGGCGAGCAGGATCTGCGGGAGTTCGATCGCGATCATGCCCGTGACGTTCAACACCGAGCCGGCGATCACCGTCGACAGCATCGGCCCGGCCGGAAGCTTCAGCCACCGGCCGAAGAACACGCCGACAAGGATGAGGGCGAGCGTCTGGGCAAGCGGCCCCCATTCCGGCTCCGCAAACCAGGTGACTGGCACGGCCGTTTCCGCTGCGCCCCCGGTATAGAACCGCGCGAATGTGGCGGCGACCAGCGTGACGATCACGACGCGGGTATATTGCATGAAGGCGACGAGGCGCATGTCGGCCCCGAACGAAGCGGACATCAGCGTCATCACGCTCGCCGCGCCGGGAAACGCGCCCCAGATCGCGGTGGTGCCGGGCAGAACCTGATAGCGCGCCAGCATCCAGCCGATCGCGATGCTGGCGAACACCACGGAGAGCACGCCGGCGACGAAGATCATCCAGTCGGCGGCGATCTCCTGCAACACCGGCCATGTCATGGTCTGCGCGATCAGGCAGCCGAGCACGCCCTGCGCCAGGTTGAACGGCAGGCGCGGCATGGTGATCCGCCGGCCGGAAAACACGATCAGGATCGACGCCAGCATCGGGCCCAAGAGCAGCGAGGCCGGCAGCGCCACGAGCTGCATGAGGACCACGAGAAGGACGGAAAGTGCCAGAAGCGGAAGCCAGACGCGCAGAAGCTGCCTTTTGCCGCCTGCGGCGGATGCCGGTTCTTCCGGTTCTTCTGCGGAATTCATCTTACGGACAATCCTGTAACGCGGATCGCCCGCACCGGCGGACGCCCTCACTCGCCGGCATGGGCCAGCCAACCGGCTCCACGCGCTATCCCGTCAGCCGGGAATCGGCTTGTCCGCTTCTATATCCGCTAGCGCGGGACGCATGCAATCGCGTCACCGCGGGCAGTTCTGCCGGCGCATCGCGATATCGAGCGCGTTCACCCGGCCCTTGGCATAGGCGATCGCGGTTTCCTGGTTCTTGATGTTCTGCTCTTCGGACATGCTGCCGAGGCTTGCGCCGAACATGCGCACATCGCCGACGATCTCGCTGTCCTGCTCCTGCGCAAGGTCCTTCAGCTTGGCGTTCTCGTCCTCATACTGGCTCAGCAGTGTTTCGCAGCTCGCGCCTGCGAATTCCTCGGGGGAAACCGGAATGGCGCCGATCGAATCGGCGCGCTGGGTGCAGGCGGCAAGCGTGGCGGCAAGGGCGATGACGGTGAGAGCAGAGCGCATGGACGTGACCTTTGCGAAAGAGAGGGGCGACAGCGTATCAACGCCGCCGCATGAGGCAGGTTCCGCACCATAGCGGATAAATCCGCTCAGTCGTCATCGAATTTCACGCCGCTGCGGCCATTCGTGAGTTCGCGCACAAGGTCCGCGAGCGCCATGGCCTCCGCCTCGGGCACGCGCAGATGAAAATTGGCGCCGGTTTCGGTGAAATCGCGGTTGGCGATCACAAGGCCCTCGACATCCTGAAGCCTTGCCTCGACCAGCGCCAGATCGGAGAATGCGACCGGCAGCGTGCCCGTCGCCATCGCCACGATCGGCAGCTTGTCCGCAAGCCGCAGACATTCCGCCGCACTGCCGCCATAGGCCCGCGCCAGCCCGCCCGTGCCGAGCTTCACGCCGCCGAACCAGCGCGATACGACAACGGCGACGCAATCGGTCTCCTGGCCCTCGATCGCCTGCAGGATCGGCTTTCCGGCCGTCCCGCCGGGCTCGCCATCGTCGGAAAAGCGATAGTCGGCGCCAATGCGCCAGGCCCAGCAATTGTGGGTTGCATCGGCAAAACTGTTCTCGGTGATGAAGGCCTTCGCCGCCGCCTCGTCTTCCACCGGGGCGGCGATCGTGGCAAAGCGGCTTTTCTTGATCTCCCGCTCCGATGTCGCGGGACCTTTGAGCTTGAACATGATGTCACCCTTCCGCGCCTTTCAAACGGCACGGCAAGGGCGAAGTCAAGCCGGGCTGCGGGTCAGCCTCAGCGTGGCGAAGGAAGCGACGAACCCGGTCAGCCCGGTGGCGAATGCGCCCCAGGCCATGTCGACGAAAACAACGGTCCACGACCAGCCGGCAAGGGTCGCCATATTGGTGAGATCGTAGGTGCCATAGGCCATCAGCCCGAAAATCGCGCCGTTCATCAGTCCCTTCAGCGCCGATCCGGCCCTCACGCCCGGCAGAACGGCGAAATAGAAGATGCCGATCAAATACATGAAATAGAAGCTCAGGCCCGCGGTCCAGTTGGGCGACGGCAGCAGCAGCGGCCCGATCTCGGACTGGTAGAACGGGAAGGCGATCGTGCCGAGCCAGATGAAATCCAGCAGGGAAAAGCAGATGGCCGTGGCCACGAGAGCCGTGAGGGCGCGTTTCATGGGGTCACCTCAGATATCGAGAAGCGGTTGCAACACGCGCATGAACCGGCTCTGGAATTTCAGCGGCGCATCGGTGACGGCAAGGCATATGCACTCGGACTCCGGCCCGACCACCGGCTGGTGGAGCGTATCCTCGTCCTCCTCCTCGAAATCGCCGGGCCCGAAGACCTGGCCTTCCGAGGTGAAGCTGCCGTGCAGCACCAGCGTCAGCTCGCGGCCGCCATGGCTGTGTTCGGGCAGCGGCTTTCCGGCGTCGACCCGCAGCAGCCGCACCTGGATGCCCTTGTCTTCGGTCTCCAGAAGCGCCTGATGGGCATAGAGCCCCAGCCGCCGCCACGGCGCATCGTCAAACGTCGCGCCGACATAGGAGCGCAGCGGCTCGGGTATCACGGCTGTCTTCGACGCGGGTTTCACCCGCTCGGCCCTGGGCTGGATCTCTGTTGCCTGTAGCCGCGCTTGAAGCGCCGCCCACGAGGCGTCCTCGGACGTCGCGGCCTTTTCCGGCGCCGCCTGTTCCATCAGCGCGCCGCCGGCGGCCTCCATCATTCGAAGCTTGGCGCGACAATGCGGGCACAGCGCCAGATGGGTTGCAACTGCAAGCGACCAGCTTTCTTCGAGACTGCCAGAGGCATACTCAAGCAGAAGCGGTTCGCTGATATGGTGATGAATGGTGCCTGTCTTCATTGATTTTCCCCAAGCGCGGCTCGTAGCCTGGAAAATGCTGCTCTTATTCGTGATTTGACCGTGCCCAGCGGAAGGTCCAGGCGTTCGGCGATGATGCTGTGGGAGACTTCCTCGAAAAACGACATGCGCAGAAGCTCGGCCTGTTCCTCCGGGAGACCGGAAAGCGCTGTGCGCATCCGCGCGGCATTCTCGTCCTGCTCGAACTGGACGTCCGGCGCCTCCGGTCCGTCCGGCACCAGGGCCGGGTCCTCCGGGTCGAACTCCGGCCGCCGCGCCTTTCTGAGACTGTCGACCCTGACGTTTCGCGCGACGGTGAATATCCATGCCGAGGCATTGCCGCGGGCGGGATCGAACAGCTCCGCCTTGCGCCAGACCATCATCATGGTCTCCTGCATCAGTTCCTCGGCAAGCGCCGGGTCCGATGCGCGCTTCATCATGTAGCTGCGGATGCGCGGACCGAAATGGCGGAACAGGCGCTCATACGCCTCCATGTCCCGCGTCCGTCCGACGCTGACCAGGCAGTGCGACATTTCCTCTACCGATAGATCGGGCAAACTCCTCACCTTCCCGGTGCGCATCCGTTTTCGCATGGCGCGGCCTGCCGCCCCTTTTTGGGGCGCTGCAGGGATCGGACCGGTGACCGGCATGGGGCGAGCGCTTTCAAGCATACCGGCTATTACGGCCGCGATTTCCGTCCGGATTGCAGGTTCCGATAAATTTTGCGCCTTTTCAATCCATCACGCGGGTGGTCGCGTAATTCATGGTGAACAACAAGGCGGAAACAACAAGATGCACCACCCCCAGGAAAACGCTTACAGAAAGCTTCGCGCCGACAGGAAGGTCGCAGTCATCGGCTCCGGCATTTCCGGGCTCTCCGCCGCCTGGCTGTTGAGCCGGTCCTGCCATGTCACGCTGTTCGAGGCTGACGGCCGGCCGGGCGGACACTCGAATACGGCAGATGTGGTCGCGGGCGATCGCACGATCCCGGTCGATACCGGCTTTATTGTATATAACGAGCGCAACTATCCGAATCTGACGGCGATGTTCTCCTATCTCGGCGTCGAGACCGAGGCCTCCGAGATGTCGTTTTCGGCCTCATTGGACAATGGCGCGTTCGAATATGGCGGCAGCAATATCGCGACGCTTCTGGCGCAGAAGTCGAACATATTGCGCTTCAGCTTCTGGCGCATGGTCTATGATATCTTCCGGTTCTACCGCCATGCCCCCGCTATGGCCAAATCGGAAACCGATCAGGACCTGACCCTTGGGGATTATCTCGATGCGCGCGGCTATTCCAAGCGGTTCGTGCGCGACCATATCCTGCCTATGGGCGCTGCGATCTGGTCGACGACGCCGGAGCAGATGCGCGCCTATCCGCTCGCCGCCTTCACCCGCTTCTTCGAAAGCCATGGTCTTTTGACGCTGGTGGACCGGCCGCAATGGCGCACGGTCACGGGCGGCAGCCGTTCCTACGTGACCCGTATGCTGGATCAGATCAGCGGGCCGGTGCGGCTCAATACGCCGGTGGAACGCATCATCCGGGAGGACGGCGGCGTCAGACTGCTTGCCGGCGGCGCGGAGGAGCGATTCGATGCCGTGGTTGTCGCGACCCATGGCGACCAGGCGCTGAAACTGCTCGACAATCCCGCAGCGGAAGAGCGAAGCCTGCTTTCCGCCTTCCGCTACACCACGAATGAAGCCTGGCTCCACAGCGACGAACGACTGATGCCGGCCCACCGCAAGGTCTGGTCGAGCTGGAACTATATCGAGCGTCGGGATGGCGGTTCGCCGAACCTCTGCGTCACCTACTGGATGAACCGGCTGCAGAACATCGATGAGCGCGTTCCGCTGTTCGTCACGCTCAATCCTTGCGAGGAGATCCGGCCCGAACTTGTGCATCAGCGCTTCACCTACATGCATCCGCTGTTCGACAAGGCGGCGATCGATGCGCAGCGCGATCTCTGGCGCATTCAGGGCAAGGGCAATGTCTGGTATTGCGGCGCGCATTTCGGCAGCGGGTTTCACGAGGACGGGCTGCAATCCGGTCTCGCCGCCGCCGAGGCGATCGCCGGCGTCAGACGTCCCTGGAACGTCGAGGACGAATCCGGCAGGATATTCCTAAAACCGCAGCGCGTGGCCGCCGAATGAGTTTTCGTTCCGCAATCTTCAGGGGCAAGGTCGTCCACCGGCGCCACCGGCCGAAGAAGCATGCGCTTGATTACCGGGTCTTTTCGCTGCTGATCGATCTGGATGAACTGCCAGCCCTCGGGAAAAAGCTGAAACTCTTCGCCCATAACGGCTTTTCGCTCTTCAGCGTGCACGATCGCGATCACGGCGCGCTTTCCGGCGGCGATCTCAAGACCTGGGCGCTCGGCGAACTGCAAAAGACCGGTCGCAGCGCCGCACGTGTGGAAATGCTCTGCTATCCGCGCATTCTCGGCTACGTGTTCAATCCGCTCACCGTCTATTTCTGCTACCGGGAGGATGACCGGCTGACGGCCATCCTCTACGAGGTCTGCAACACGTTCAAGGAACGCTTCACCTATATCATTCCGGTGGATGACGTGGCCCGGCCCATTCGCCAGACGGCGGACAAGCAGCTCTATGTCTCGCCCTTCATTCCGATGGAATGTACTTACCATTTCACCATCCAGCCGCCGGACGACAAGGTGAAGATCGCCATCAACGAAACGGATGCTGAAGGACCCTTGCTCTATGCCTGTTTCAACGGCCAGCGCATGGCGCTTGGAGACCGCGCTCTGGCGCGGGCATTTTTTTCCTATCCGCTGATGACCATCAAGATTATTGCCGGTATTCACTACGAGGCATTGAGGTTGATATTGAAAGGCATGCCGGTATTCAGACACCGGCCTTCGGCCCATCGCGTTCAAAGCGCGGTTACGGGCGGTGCGACAGGGGACAAGGAATATCATGAGCGAGAAGCCTGAACATCACAGCCATCGCGGTCTCAATCTCTGGCAGCGGCTGATCGCCGGCATGGCCGACCGGATTAGCGCCGGCGCGCTTACGCTCACCTTCCCCAACGGCCGGGTCTACAGGGCGGAAGGCCGCCGCGACGGGCCCGAGGCAGCGATCCGCTTGAAGAATGCCCGGCCCCTGCTGGAGCTCCTGAAGGACGGCGATCTCGGTTTTGCCCGGGCCTATATCGATGGCCACTGGGATACGCCGGATCTTGCCGCCGTGCTCGACCTTGCCATGGCCAATGAGAGCGAACTTTCAAGCGCGCTTTCCTCATCCTTCCTGTTCCGCAAAATCAGCCTTGTCAGGCATAAGCTGCGGCGCAACAGCAAGTCCGGCAGCCGCCGCAACATCGCCTTCCACTATGATCTCGGCAACGCCTTCTACAAGCTCTGGCTGGACGAGACGATGACCTATTCGAGCGCGCTCTACGAGGGCCGCGATCGCTCGCTGTCTGAGGCCCAGACCGCCAAATACGACCGGATCATCGCAAGGCTGCAGATCGGACCGGAAGACCGGGTGCTGGAGATCGGCTGTGGTTGGGGCGGATTTGCCGAGCACGCCGCCGCCCGCACGGGCTGTCATGTCACCGGCCTTACGCTTTCAAAGGAGCAGGCCAAATATGCGCGGGAGCGTCTCGCTGCCAAGGGGCTCTCCGACAGGGCCGATATCCGGCTGGAAGACTATCGGGACTGCAAGGGCACGTTCGACAAGATCGTCTCGATCGAGATGTTCGAGGCGGTTGGCGAAGAAAACTGGCCGGTGTTTTTCAACACCGTCAACGAGCGCCTGACGCCCGGCGGCACGGCCGTTATCCAGTCGATCGCGATCGAGCATCACCGGCTCGACGATTATCGCCGCAACCCCGATTTTATCCAGGCCTTCATTTTCCCGGGCGGCATGCTACCCTCGATCGAGACCTTCAAAAAAGGCGCGGGCAGCGCCGGGCTTGCGGTGAAAGATCTTTTCTCCTTCGGCAAGGACTATGCCCGCACGCTGCTCGAATGGGAACGTCGATTCCTGGCCGAGTGGGATTCGATCCGGCCCCTCGGTTTCGACGACCGGTTTCAGCGGATGTGGCGCTATTATCTCAATTACTGCGCGACCGGCTTCGATGCCGGGAGGATTGACGTGGCGCAGTTCCACCTGATCAAGCCGGCGGTGTGACCGTCTCCGTACGGCTTCTGAAGAAGCGCAGCGCTATAAACGCTGCGAGCGCCGCCGCGCCGGTCGTGTTGAGGTAATTCAAGGTCTTCATATCGTCCGGCGTAACGGGCCGGGCCGGTGCGCCGATCCTTCCGTAGAGCGCGACAAACAGCACGAAAATCAGGCCGATCAATACGCGTGAAAGCCAGACCTCGCGGGCATGAAAGGCCATGCCGGCAAGCATGATACAGGCAAAAAGAAAGATCAGCGTTCCGCTCTCCCCGCCCAGGACAAAGGCGATGAAGACCGTATCGACGGTTCCGACCGCGACCATGCCGAGCCTTGCCGCAAACGACCTGCCGCGACGGGCAAACCACCAGACCGCAAGGTAGAAAGGCATCGAAAGCGCCGTGAGGAGAGAGATCTCAAAGGCGCTTTCGGCGAGAAACCAGACATAGAGCGGATAGACCGGCTTGTTGAGGGCCAGAACCAGGGCGACAGACCCGCAGGCCTCCGACAGCGGATCGCGCGCCTTGGTCATGCGTCAGCCTTTTTCGGGATCGGGAAGAAAGCCCTGACGCGCTTCTTGTAGGCGCGGAAGGCATCCCCTCGGGAGGCTTCCATATGCTCTTCCAGATAGGGAATGCCGGAGACGTAGTTGAGCAGCCAGTACATCATGATCGGCGCGAGCAGCGAGACGGCGAAGGGGAAGAACGCCTGAAAACCGGAAAGCGCCAGGCACGGCCATGCGCACCACCACAGCCATTCGAAGAAGTAATTCGGATGGCGCGAATAGCCCCACAAGCCGATATCGCAGACCTTCTTGCCTTCCGGTTTTTCCTTTTTGAATTTGGAAAGCTGCCAGTCTGCCGTGCCCTCGCCCGCAATCGCGATGATCGCGATCGCGAGACCGACGAAATCGAGAATGCCGGGGAACGGCGCGGGGTTGAGGATCGCGGCATAAATCGAAAGCGCCAGAATGAAGCTCGCGAAAGCCTGGATCATCAGGAACCACCAGAGCCGGAAACTTGCGGACGAGCCCCATTCCTCGATCAGCGCGGCATAACGCGGGTCATCCTTCTTGCCGGCGCTGCGGGTGGTGATATGGGTTGCGAGCCGCGCGGCCCATAACCCGACCACCACGCCGGCGAGCCATTTGCGCGCCGGGTTGCCGTCCACGGAAAATACGATCACCGAAAGGCCGGCGAGGCCCGTCAGAACCGACCAGATCGCGTCGATCCAGCCGCTGTTTCCGGTTATCCGCTGAACCGCCCAGGCCCCGGTCATGCCGATGCAAAGGCCCGCCAGAACCAGGATCAGAAGGGTAATCAACATCGTCATCTCCGCGGTAAGTGTGCTTTGTGCATTACTACGGAGGATGACGAGGACCGGATTTGATCAGCCCGGGGAAAGTCCGCGCTGGCGTTCGGACCGCCGCCGCATGAATTCGAGGAAGGTCAGAAGGACAACCGAAAGCGCCACGAGGATCGAGGCGACCGCCAGGATGGTCGGCGATATCTGCTCGCGCAGGCCGGTAAACATCTGCCACGGCAGGGTTTTCTGCGAGGCGGAGCCAAGGAACAGCACGACCACCACCTCATCGAACGAGGTGATGAAGGCAAACAGCGCGCCGGAAATCACGCCCGGCAGAATGAGCGGCATCTGCACCTTGAAGAAGGTCGTGACCGGATTGGCCCCGAGGCTCGCTGCCGCCCGCTCCAGCGATCGGTCGAAGCCGACAAGGGTGGCGGTGACGGTGATGATCACGAACGGCGTGCCAAGCACGGCATGCGCCAGCACCACGCCCCAATAGGTGCCCTGCAGGCCGATGCGCGAATAGAAGAAATACATGCCCGCCGCCGAGATGATCAGCGGCACGATCATCGGCGAGATCAGGATCGCCATGATCGCGCCACGGAACGGCACATGGCTGCGAGCAAGGCCGATCGCGGCCAGCGTGCCGAAACCGGTGGCCAGCAGCGTTGCCGCCGGCGCGATCATCACCGAGTTCCTCAGCGCCTGCTGCCAGTCGGGATTGTGGAAGAAATCCTGATAGTGCTTGAACGAGTAGCCTTCCGGATCGAGCGCCAGCATTTTCGGCGTGAAGGTGAAGAAATCCTCCGCGTTGAAGCTCAAAGGAATGATCACCAGGATCGGAAAGATCAGGAAGAAGAAGATCAGGCCGCAGATGACGAGGAAGGCATAATGCCAGATTTTCTCGAGCGGCGAATCATAGGGCTGAATGGCCATGGTCCCTCTCCTATCCGAGCTTCACATTGTCGATGCCGACGATCTTGTCGTAGAGCACGAACATGAACATCACGACCACCAGAAGCAGCGTGCCAAGCGCCGCCGCGAGCCCCCAGTTAAGCGAACTGGAAATGTGGTAGGCGATGCGGTTCGAGATGAAGATCCCCGAGGTGCCGCCGACCAGTTCCGGCGTGATGTAGTAGCCGATCGACAGGATGAAGACGAGCACCGCGCCGGCGCCGATGCCGGGAACCGACTGCGGGAAATAGATCCGCCAAAACGCCGTCCAGCTCGTGGCGCCAAGGCTGCGGGCGGCGCGAACGTAAGTGGGAGAAATGGTCTTCATCACCGAATAGAGCGGCAGGATCATGAACGGCAGCAGGATGTGGGTCATGGCGATGATCGTGCCGGTGGCGTTGTTGATCATCACCAGACGGCCCGCATTGTCGACGATCCCGCTCCACACCAGCAGATCATTGATGACGCCCTGCTGCTGCAACAGCACCTTCCAGGCCGAGGTGCGCACCAGAAGCGAGGTCCAAAACGGCAGCAACACCAGCACCATCAACAGGTTGGCGCGGCTGAGCGGCAGATGCGACAGCAGATAGGAGATCGGATAGCCGAGCACGAGGCAGGAACAGGTGATGATGATCGACAGCATCAGCGTGCGGCCGAACAGGAACAGATAGATGCGCTCGTTCTCCGGCTTCATGCCGATGCCATCCGGACCCATTTCGGCATCGACGGCGTTGAGGAAATAGCCCGGCGTATAGGCCGGCGAATACATCTTGAGGATCGCCCAGGTATCGAGATTGCCCCAATCCTTGTCGGATTCGATCAGCTGCGCCTTGATGTCCGGCGAACCGGGCTCGATGTTGCGCACCGTGCGGCCTGCCTTGCGGAACAGGCTGGACATGCCGGCCTGTTCGTAATTGAGGCGCGAGCCGAGACGCGTGTGGATCTTCTTCTCCACCGCGACCGTCAGGTCGTCGTAAAGCGCCTCATAGGCCGCCTCGTCCGGCAGTTCGCCCGTTGAAGGGTCCCAGTCCTGCAGCGCCGCGGTCGTCTTCGGCAGTGTGTCGGAGACAATGTTGTTCTCTACCGAGCGGAACAGCATGTCGCCGATCGGCGCGATAAAGGCGACGAGTACAAAGGCAAGCAGAGGCGCTATCAGCAGAAGCGAGCGCATTTTCTCGCGCCTCAAAGCCTTCCGCAATGCCTGTTTGAGCGGCTTTCCCTCGCTGGTCAGAATTTGTTGCTCAGCCACGCCGGTCGGTTCCCCTGTTTTTATTCGGTCTGAAGCGGATTGCGCAAAAGGGCCGGATCACCGATTTGCGCAATCGGCTCCCTGCCCCGGCATACCGGGACAGGGTTTTCGCGAGTGGGAATGCGCCCGGCCCGGCCGGACGCTCTCCGGAGATTACTGGGCCAGCCAGGCCTGGAACTTCTGCTCCACGTCGTCCTGGTTGTCGGCCCACCACAGGATGTTGTTGACCAGGTAGTTGCCCATATTGTCCGGGTTGGTCGGCATGTGCGGGCCCATCGGAATGCCGAGCTCGGCATGGTCACCAACGAGCGGCTGAGACGACGCACGGGCCGGACCGTAGGAGATGTACTTGGCCTGGTCGGCAAGGCGCTGGGTGTCGGTGGCGAACATGATATATTCCTTCACCAGAGCCAGCTTGTCGTCCGGCAGGCCGGCGGGGATGATCCAGCCGTCATAGTCGAACACCTGCCAGTCCCACAGCATCTTCACCGGCTGGTCCTGCTCAGCGATCACGCTGAAAAGGCGGCCGTTATAGGTCGAGCCCATGACGATTTCGCCATCGGCAAGAAGCTGCGGCGTTTCGGCGCCGGCCGACCACCAGATGATGTCGTCCTTGATAGTGTCGAGCTTGGCGAGCGCACGGTCCACGCCTTCAGGCGTTGACAGCACGTCGTAGAGGTCTTCCTTGGCAACGCCGTCGCAGATCAGCGCCCACTCCAGGTTCTTCTTCGGACGCTTTTCAAGCGCGCGCTTGCCCGGGAAGGTTTCGGTGTCGAAGATATCGCAGAGCTCGGTCGGCTCGTTGCCGTTCCAGGCGGAGACATCGGTGCGGTAGCCGAAGGTGGTCGAGAACACGATCTGCGGAATGAAGCAGTCGTTGATCACGGCGTCGCCGAAATCTTCCACCGCCGGCGTGCCGTCGGGTGCTGCCTTGGTCCACTCGTTGAGGTCGATTTCCATGGCCAGGCCCTCGTCGCAGAGACGCTGGCTGTCAGGGCCTTCGACGTCGACGATATCCCAGGTGACATTGCCGGTTTCGGACATGGCGCGCAGCTTGGCGACGGCCTCGTTGGAGGATTCGTCGTTGATGATCGTGACATCGGGATGCTCGGCCATGAACGGCTGGTGATAGGCGTTGTCCTGCGAGGCCGAATAGGCGCCGCCCCAGGACACGATCGTCAGGTCCTCGGCGAGCGCCGCATTGCCCATCGCCACGGTGGCGGCGGAGGCCAGGATGATAGTACGGAGTTTCATGTCAGTTCCCCTTTTCACAGATTTCACTGGTTACGTTTATCTGAACGGCCGCCCTGGCGGCCGCCACGTTTCACCGCAAGTCAGGCGGCGTAATCGAGGGCCTTGCAGTCGCGGGCGGCAAAACCGACCGTGCGCGTCTGGCCAACCTCGAGATCCCAACGTTCGCCGCGATTCCTGACCTTGACGATGAATTCGTCATTGCCGCACACGTTCATGCGCACGCGGATATGGTCGCCGAGATAGATCAGTTCCTCGACCCGGCCGGTCACCTTGTTCTCGACCGTGTCGGCAGCAATCAGCTCCACCCTTTCGGGCCGGAGCGACAGCGTGGTGCGGTCGCCTTCGCTGGCGACATTCACCTTTTCGGCGACCAGCGTGGTGCCGTCCTCGACGCGCACCCTGCATTCATTGCCCTCGATGGAGGTCACGATCCCGTTCAGCGTGTTGTTCTCGCCGATAAACTGGGCGACGAAGGAATTGCCGGGGCTTTCGTAAAGCACGTCGGGCGCCGAAAGCTGCTGGACGATGCCGTCGTTGAACACGGCCACCCGGTCCGACATGGTCAACGCCTCGGTCTGGTCGTGGGTGACGTAGACGAAGGTGACGCCGAGATTGTCGTGGATGTGCTTGATCTCATACTGCATCTGCTCGCGCAGCTGCTTGTCGAGCGCGCCGAGCGGCTCGTCCATCAGCACCAGTTCGGGATCGAACACCAGCGCGCGAGCCACGGCCACGCGCTGCTGCTGGCCGCCGGATAGCTGGCCGGGCCGGCGATTGCCGAACTTGCCGAGCTGGACCATGTCGAGCGCGCGCTTGACCTTCTCTTCCTGCTCGGACTTGCTCATCTTTCGCAGCTGCAGCGGAAAGGCGAGGTTCTCCGCGACCGTCATATGCGGAAACAGCGCATAGTTCTGGAATACCATGCCGATGCCGCGCTTGTGCGGCGGCACGTTGTTGATCGGTCGCTCGTTGAGGTAGATTTCGCCGCCGGTCGCGGGCTCGAAGCCGGCGAGCATCATGAGGCAGGTGGTCTTGCCGGACCCGGAGGGTCCCAGCATTGTCAGAAATTCGCCTGGAGGAATATCGAGGTTCAGCTTTTTGACGACCAGGCTTTCGCCATCATAGCTTTTTTGAACATTTTCGTACTTAACCGATGCGCCACGGTTATTCGCCATATTGTCCCCATCTGTTTTGCCCATCGCTTTCTCATGCGCGATTTTTAGGCAGGCCGTACCCAATACTGCAATTCACGCGCGTCAAATCAACCTCAAATTTCAGCTCTCGCCGAAGGAACGGTCGATTTTGCCTTGAAGCTCACGCGAAGCGCCGGGCATTTAAGACTTTGGTATAATGGTTTTGCATAACGTCAAACTGCCGGCGCTCCGCCGTTGAACCGGCGAAAAGTCAATGTCGAGGATAGCGCGGCCACCAACGCATTCCGCGCCTGTTTGCGACGCTGGATGACGCTGCCTGCGGCGGAAGGCCGAGGCTAAATCGAATCGAATTCGATCGTCAGACCGTCATAGCCGGGCTCGACGTGGTCCGGCGTTTCGGCCATCACCGTGTCGTAATCGAGCGGGGTGTGCATATGGGTCAGCACAGCGCGGCGGGCGGCGAAGCTTTCAATCCAGCCGAGCGCCTGCGACAGCGACAAATGGCTGGGGTGGCCGTGATATTGCAGCGCATCAATGATGATCAGGTCCAGGTCCCGAAGCTTCGCGATCGCCTCGGGCGGAAAATCACTGACATCGGTGCAGTAGGCGACGTCGCCGATCCTGAATCCGAGCGACATGATATCCCCATGCTGCTGCGGGAAGGCCTGGAATTCGACGGCCCCGCCCGGCCCCTCGATTCGCACGGGCGTGTCGAGATCCTCGATAAGATACGGCTCAGCGATCGCCGGATAATTGCTGCCTTCGGGAACCCGCAGGCAGTAGGAAAAGCCGTCGAGGATCCGGCCCATGGTTACCGGCTCCGCATAGACCGGAATGCGGCGGCGCTGGGCATGGAAATAGCCGCGAATATCATCGATGCCGTGCAGATGGTCGGCATGGGCATGGGTGAAGAGCACCGCGTCGAGCCGGGATATGCCGGCGCGAATCATCTGTTCGCGGAAATCCGGACCGGTATCGATCACCACGGTCGTCACCCCGCCATCCGGCCCGATCTGCTCCACCATCAGCGAGGCGCGGGTGCGCCGGTTCTTCGGATTGGCCGGATCGCACGCGCCCCAGTCCCCGTTGATCCGGGGCACGCCGGGCGAAGACGAGCAGCCGAGTATCGTAAAACGTCGCCGGTATCCCAAGGGTCACACCCGCGTCATCTTGGAAAAGCAGCGAAACGCGTTTTCGGTGGTGATTGCAGCGATCTCGTCCTCGCTGACGCCCTTCACCTCGGCCAGAATCCGGGCGGTGTTGACCACATAGGAAGGCTCGTTGCGCTTGCCGCGAAAGGGCGTCGGCGCCAAATACGGTGCGTCGGTTTCCACCAACAGCCGGTCCATCGGCACATCGGCCGCGATGTCCCGGATGTCCTGAGAATTCTTGAAGGTCAGAATGCCCGAGAACGACACATAGCCGCCAAGCGCCACGCCGGTTTCGGCAAGCCCCCTGCCCGACGAAAAGCAATGCAGGATGAACGGAAACGCCCCGGCCTCGCTCTCCGCCGTCAGGATCGCGGCCATGTCGTCATCCGCGTCGCGGCTGTGGATCACCAGCGGCAGGCCGGTGCGGCGCGCGGCATCGATATGGCGGCGAAGCCCGGTCTTCTGCGCCTCGGCCTTTTCCGGCTCGTAGTGATAGTCGAGCCCGGCTTCCCCGATCGCCACCACCTTCGGATGCGCCGTGAGCGCGATCAGGTCTTCCGCGGTGATATCCAGTTCCTCGTCGGCGTTAGCCGGGTGGGTACCGACGGAGCAGAAGACGTTGTCGTATTTCTCAGCGATATCAATGATCTGCTGAAACTTCTTCACGCGGGTTGAGATCGTCACCATCTGTGCGACGCCCGCCCCTTTCGCGCGCGCCACCAGTTCGTCGCGCTCGGCATCGAAATCCGGAAAGTCCAGATGGCAATGGCTATCGATCAGCATGAATTCTCTCTATTCCTCTGGCGCGACATAACGCGGGAAAACCGGCGCGGGTTTTTCCAGCGGCGTGCCCGGTTTCAGACGGCCCGCCTCTCCCAAATGCGCGAATGTGCGTTCTGTTTCCGGCACGGCGACCAGATCGAGCAATTTCGCCGCCGATTCCGGCATGGCCGGCTGCAGCAGGATCGCGATCTGGCGCACCACCTCGGCCGTGACGTAAAGCACGGTCGCCATGCGTTCCGGGTCGGTCTTCTTCAGCGCCCAGGGCTCCTGACCCGCAAAATAGCGGTCGGCATCGGAGACCACGCCGATGATCGCGGCAAGCGCGCGATGGATCGCAAGCTTGTCCATATCGGCGCGCACCGTCGCGATCACGCCGTCGGCGGTGGCGAGCATGGCCTTGTCCTCGTCGCTCAGCGGGCCGCATTCCGGCACCTGGCCGTCGCAGTTCTTGACGATCATCGACAGCGAGCGGCTGGCGAGATTGCCGATCCCGTTGGCGAGATCTGAATTGATCCGCATGCCGATCCCCTCGTCGCTATAGCTGCCGTCCTGGCCGAAGGAGACCTCGCGCAGGAAGAAGTAACGGATCGGATCGAGCCCGAAATGCTCGACCAGATTGAACGGATCGACGACATTGCCGACCGATTTCGACATTTTCTCGCCCTTGTTGAGCAGGAAGCCATGGGCATAGACGCGTTTCGGCAGCGGCAGACCGGCGGACATCAGGAAGGCCGGCCAGTAGACGGCATGGAAACGGATGATGTCCTTGCCGATGATGTGAATGCCGGGCCAGAAATCCCAAAGTTCATTGGTTTCATCCGGAAAGCCGAGCGCGGTGATATAGTTGGTCAGTGCATCCACCCAGACATACATCACATGATCGGGATTGCCCGGCACGGGAATGCCCCAGTCGAAGGTGGTGCGCGAGATCGACAGATCCTTTAGGCCGGATTTGACGAAGGACACGACCTCGTTGCGACGCTCATTGGGGCCGATGAAATCCGGGTGCGCCTCGTAATACTCAAGCAGTCTGTCGTCATAGGCGGAAAGCTTGAAGAAATAGCTTTCCTCCTCGACCCATTCCACCGGAGAGCCGAGCGGCTCGCGGCGTACGCCATCCTCGCCCAGCGTGGTCTCGCTCTCGTCGAAATAGGCTTCCTGCCGCACCGAATACCAGCCGCCATATTTGCCGAGGTAGATGTCTCCGTTTTCCTCCATACGCTTCCACAGCGCCTGGACGGAGACGCGATGGCGCTCCTCGGTGGTGCGGATATAATCGTCATTGGAGCAGTTCAGCCGCGCCAGAAGGTCGCGGAACACCGCCGAGTTGCGGGTCGCAAGCTCAATCGGCGCGACGCCCTCCTTCTCGGCGGTCTGCTGCATCTTCTGGCCGTGCTCGTCCGTGCCGGAGAGAAACCGCACATTCCTGCCGTCGAGGCGGGCAAAACGGGCCAGCACATCGGTCGCGATCATCGTGTAGGCGTGGCCGATATGGGGCGATCCGTTCGGATAGAAGATCGGCGTCGTGATGTAGAAATTATTGGCCTTGTCGCTCATGTCCGAAACCCGTCCGCTTGACTGCTGCTGCCGGCCGCCACAAAAGCGGCGCCGGCCTCGATCGTTCCGCCGGTCTTAACGCCAGTGCCGCAATGCATCAAGTCAAACCGACCGGCGCGCTTCGTTCAATTGACGGCGGCGCGGATTCGGGTGAGGAGGTCGAGCACCAGCTGCTTGCGGTCGAGATTATAGGCATCGGCCACCGCCACGTCATTGCCGAGTTCGGAGGAGAGCGCTGCCAGCCGTTCGGCCCGCGCGATCTCGCCTGCCCCTGCTGCCTCGCGCGCCCGAGCCCGGATATCCTCCTCGACATGGGCGAGCAGGAAGGCGAAGACCGTCTCGTTGTCGCGCTTGGCAAGGGTATCGGCGAGCCGGTGCATCAGCGCCCTCGCCTCGGCCTCCAAACCGGCGAGCGTGTCATGATAGGCATCGATGATCTCGCCGCCGCCGTAATTCACCAGCTTCAGCGCTTCCGAGACGCTGCCATTGGCAAGCGCCGCAAGCCGCGCCGCATCCTCGCCGCCCGCATCAACGCTAAGAGCGCCGAGCGCCTTCAGGAGGTCATTGGATTCCAGCGGGCGCAGCCGCAGCGGCAGGCAACGCGACCGGATCGTCGGCAGCAGTCGGCCGGGCGTATGCGAAATCAGCAGGAACATCGCGTGTCTCGGCGGTTCCTCCAGGATTTTCAGGATGGCATTGGCGGCGGAACGGTTGAGGTCGTCGGCAGCATCGACGATGACGATCCGCCAGTTGCCGGTACCCGATGTCTGCGACAGGAAGTGCCCCGCCCGGCGGACCTCGTCCACCGTGATGGCCGTCCGTCGCTTGCCGGTCTTCACGTCGACGGGTCGTTCCAGATGGAGCAGGTCGTGGGAGGCGCCGGCAATGATCTGGCGCGTCAGCGGCGCTGCATGATCGGGCGCTATGATATGATCGGGCGCTGTATGGGGCTCGGGGTAGTGCAACACGTGGTTTGCAAACCGGAAGGCGAGCGTCGCCTTGCCGATCCCCTCGCCGCCTTCCAGCAGGATCGCGTGATGCCCCTTGCCGGAGCGATAGGCCGTCGCCAGATAGGCCTCCGCCTCCTCATGGCCGAACAGATTGGGATTGGCAGCAGGATGGATCGCGCCTTCCAGAACCATATCGTCAGCCATCGCCGCGCGCCTCCAGAAGAGACGAGACCGCCTGCCACACCGCCTCGGCAACCGTTTCGGGCGCGCCATCGGCGCGGATCACGCGGCATCTTTCCGGCTCCGCCTCGGCGATCTTCAGGAACGCCTGGCGCCGGGCCTCGTGGACCGCGATATCATCCTTCTCGAACCGGTCGGGCGTGCCGGCAAGCGCCTGTTCGGGCGAGCGCGCCTTCACGCGTTGCAATCCCTCAAGGGCATCGAGATCGAAGATGAGCGTGAGGTCCGGAACTGTGCCGTCGACCGCGACCCGCTCCACCGTCGAGATGAAATCGGGCGCAAGCCCGCCTGCCGCGCCCTGATAGACGCGCGAGGAATCCATGAACCGGTCACACAGCACGATCCTGCCTTCTGCCAGCGCAGGCTTGATGATTTCCTCGACATGATCGTTGCGGGCCGCAGCAAACAGCAGCACTTCCATGCCGACGCCGAACGGTTCGGCAGCGCCCGAAAGCAGCACGTGGCGCACAGCTTCGGCGCCGGCGGAACCGCCGGGCTCACGGGTGACGACCACCGCGCGGCTGAGGGTGGTGAGGCGTTCGGCCAGCAGACGAATCTGCGTCGACTTGCCGGCGCCCTCGCCGCCCTCGAAGCTGATAAAGACCCCGCGTTTCAAGCTCTCAAATACCTCCGGCCATTGCTTCGTCGTCGTTTAGACGAATTCGGGCCGGGGCAAAAGGCCTGTCCGGGCTATCTTTTGAACGGGATCGGAACGGAGTAGCCGGTATTGTCTGCCAGAATGGTCTCGGTCGCGGCACTGGCGTCGCTGGCCGCGACGGGCTTTGCCTCCTCGACCAGGGCAAGCTGCGCACTCGCCGCTTCTGGCTTCACCGAAGTTTCGGCAAGCTCGACGGGCTTTTCGGCGGTCTCCGTCTTGGCAACGAGCGTCTCGGTCTTGGCTGCCTCGGCGGCAACCGGCGCTTCAGCCTTGGCAAGCTGCACTTCGCCGAAACGTCCCGGATCGACGCCTTCCGGCACCTCTTTCTTCTCGTAGGATGCCATCAGATAGTTCATGTCGTCGGCATTGCGCGAGGCGGGACCGACATAATCGACCTTCACATTGGCAACGCCCGCGCTGGTCACGTCGAGCATCTCGGCGGCCTTCTTGGAAAGGTCGATGATCCGGCCGGAGACGAAGGGTCCGCGATCATTGACGCGCACGATGACGGAACTGTCATTGTCGAGATTGGTCACCCGGACATAGCTTGGCAGCGGCAGCGTCTTGTGAGCCGCGGACAGGTGGTTCATGTCGTAGATTTCGCCGCTCGCGGTCTGGCCGCCGTTGAATTTGGGCCCGTACCAAGAGGCGAGCCCGGTCTTGGAATATTTGGTGTCCGACTTCGGCGTGTACCATTTGCCCTTCACCTGATAGGGCTTGCCGATCTTCTGGTAGGAAAGCGCATCCGCTTCGGAAATGCCGCTTTTGGCAGCATCGGCGACTTCCGCCGCGTCATCCTTGATGTCTTTGGATGTATCGCCCGTGGTCGTGCACGAAGCCATCAATGCAGTCATAGCCAGCATTGCCAGCGAGGTGGAAAACCGGATTTCTTTCATGCCAACATTTCTTCCGTCTATGTCGATGTACCGTCAGGATTGCTTGCCGGAACCCCTGGACCTTGAAACTGTGTCAAACTCTCCTATGCGGATGCTTGATGGCCTCTTTGTGGCGCGTTAACAAAATTGGCGAAATTGCGCAACCCGAAATTGCCCCGGCCACGTTCTGACCGCCCCCGCGTGTCCGCATCGAACCGGCACATATCCCGGGATTGACCCACAAGAGAACACGGTGCTAAAGGCCATCCTCTAAGCGACATCTACGAATATTTCGTGAATGCGCCCGAGCCGGAGGAGTGGCCGAGCGGTTTAAGGCACCGGTCTTGAAAACCGGCGTGCGTGAAAGCGTACCGTGGGTTCGAATCCCACCTCCTCCGCCATGCCCTTATGGGTCCATTCTCGTCACATGGTTTTCACATCATGCATTTGGGAGAACCCGAATGCCTTGGAAAGAGTGAAGACCAAAGGACGAACGTCTCAAATTCATAGCCCGGCTGCTTGAAGGAGAGCAGATGGCGCCCCTTTGCCGCGAGTTCGGCACATCTGAAAAATTTGGCGACCCCTGCAGGATTCGAACCTGCGACCGTCGGCTTAGAAGGCCGGTGCTCTATCCAGCTGAGCTAAGGGGCCGGGTATCGGCCGCATCAATGCCTGATGAGGACGTAAAGGGCAAGTCTGAGGCGGTCCTTGCACCGCGTTGCCGGCGGCGGATCGCGATCAGTGGGTCCAGGGCTGGGTGCGGTTGGGGCTGAAGTTCTCCGAATAGGAGACCACCTTTACCGTCTTTTCCTTCGGCGGGATGACCCGGTAGGCGATGCCCTTGCGGCGGGCATAGTCCTCGGCATCCTGCTGCGTCTCGAAGCGAAGCTTGACCTGCTGCAGCGTGTCGGAGGACGAGGTATAACCGAACAAGGGATCGATCGTGCGCGGCGCCTGCTGGTCGAATTCGAGCACCCATTCATGGGTCTTGGCATTGCCCTGCTGCATCGCCGATCTGGCGGGGCGGTAAATCTTCGCCGACATCGCTTTTGCTCCGCTTTGATTGTCCGGCCGGCGGCGCTGCGCCAGCCCGTGCCCTTGTTACGCAATTTTTGCCCATGAGCAATAAAAATCAAGCCGAAAAACCGACGACAGCATGCGAATATGTCCACAATGCCTGAAATAACGCCGCCTCGCGCGCCAGCGCGGTAAAACGCCTCAAGGCAACAGGGTGCGAAGGGTTGTGGTTTTTATGCAAGTCAAATACATCTGACATGAGAATGGCATTTGTCGCCCGCCCTGCGTGTCGGGGAGGCAAGCCGCGTGCGGAACCGGGCCGATCATCATCGCGCCGGGAACGAGGCGGAACCCAAAAATTGCGGGCGGCAAATTGCGGCAGATGGCCTTATAGTTCCAAGTCGGCAAAAGAGAATACTGAGTCGCGATCAGCGATACAAGCAAAAGAGTGAACCGATGGTTGCGCTTACATGACATTGCACTTCCGGTTCCGTATCGGTCGTCTGACTTTCCGCTGACGGGACGCACGAATGATGAGCATTAAGTTGGAAAACAGCTCTTTTGAACAGATGTTTGAACTCGCGCCCATTGCCATGTGGGTCGAGGATTTCAGCGGCGTCAAATGCCTTTTCGACCGATGGCGCTCCGCCAGCGTGACGGATATCGAGGCGTTTCTCAGGGCCGACCGGTCGCGCGTTGCCGCCTGTTCGCGGGCGATCCGGGTGCTGCAGGTCAACCGCAAGACGCTTGACCTGTTTGAAGCCAGCGACATGGAGCAGCTGGTCTCCAGCATCGATCAGGTGTTTCGCGACGACATGCTGGAAAGCCATATCAACGAACTGGTCCAGCTGTTCGAGGGCCAGCATTCCTTTTCCAGCAACACCGTCAACTACACGCTCTCCGGCAAGCGGCTCGACATCCAGCTTCGCGGCCAGGTTCTGCCCGGCCATGAGGACACGCTGGACCGGATCCTGCTTACCACCGAGGATGTCTCCCTGCGCGAGGCGGCCCATCGGCGCGAACGCGCGCAGGCGCTCTATGCGCAGGGCCTGTTCGAGCATTCGCCGGTCTCGCTGTGGGTCGAGGACTTCTCGCGCATCCGCAACCTCTTGGAGGACCTGCGTTCGCGCCACATCGTCGATCTCAGGGTGTTCATGGACGTACATCCCGATTTCGTGCGCCAATGCCTGAACGAAATCAAGGTGATCGACGTCAACCAGGCCACGCTCGACATGTTCCGCGCCGCCGACCGGCAGACGCTGTTGCAGAACCAGCACGCGATTTTCCGCGATGATGTCGAAGAGCATTTCCGCGAACAGCTGATCGATCTCTGGGAAGGCCGGCTTTTTCACAGCCACGAGGTGATGAATTACGCCCTCGACGGCTCCGAGCGCTACGTGCTGCTGCATTTCTCGGTGCTGCCGGGCCACGAGCACGACTGGTCGCTGGTGCTGGTCTCGCTGACCGACATCACGGCGCGCAAGAAGGCGGAGGCCTATCTCGAATATCTCGGCCGTCACGATGTGCTGACCAAGCTCTACAACCGCTCCTACTATACCGAGGAGATCAACCGGCTCGAGCGCAAGGACTTCCGGCCGATCGGCGTGCTGATCATCGATCTCAATGGCTTGAAGGAAGCCAATGACGCGCTTGGCCATGACGCAGGCGATGGCCTGTTGCGCCGTCTTGGCGAAGTGCTGAGCGAAGCCGTCAGCACGCCCCATTGCGCCGCCCGCATTGGCGGCGACGAGTTTGCCGTGCTCATGCCCGGCGCAGGCGAAGACGACGTCAAGGTGATGGTGGAACAGATCGGCAAGCTTCTGAATATCAACAATCAGTTCTACGCCGATGCGCCGATCAGCATCTCGGTCGGGGTGGCGATCTGCGAGAAGGGCGAAACCGTCGAATCGGCCGTCCGGCGCGCGGACAAGGAAATGTACCGTCAGAAACGGGAATACTACGCTTCGATGCCCGCGCTTGACAGGCGCGGCCGCATGTAACGCGGGCCACCGCCACGCGGCGTACAATGCTGAGACCGCCCTCTCCCGGTTTTGAACCTGGCACGTCTGGCCGAGCGCGAACCTTTGCATCGGCGCAAACGCGAGGGGACGCCCTGTCCTGTAAATGCAAAACGCCGGAGCAGAACCCCGGCGTTTCATGCGGTTCCCAAACGAACCGGTCGGATCGAGCACCCGACCTTCGCGCTTGATGATCAGGTATCGGCGGCCGAAGCCGTCTTGCCGGACTTGCCCTTGGGGCCGTCCGACTTCAGCTCGCTGGGCTTGATCGGCGTCGCCTCGGGGATCGCCTCCAGCGTCAGTTCCGGCTTGCCATCCTTCTCGGCCACATCGACGCGGACGACACCGCCCTTCTTGAGCTTGCCGAACAGGATCTCGTTGGCGAGCGGCTTCTTGATGTGCTCCTGGATGACCCGCGACAGCGGCCGCGCGCCCATCTTTTCGTCGTAGCCGCGTTCGGCGAGCCATTCGACAGCCTTGTCTTCCAGCTCGAAGGTGACATTGCGTTCCGAAAGCTGGCTTTCGAGCTGCATGACGAACTTCTGGACGACCTGATGAATGACCTCGGTCGGCAGCGGCGCGAACGGGATGATCGCGTCGAGACGGTTGCGGAACTCCGGCGTGAAGATGCGGTTGAGCGCCTCCTCGTCCTCGCCGGTGCGCCGCGACGAGCCGAAGCCGATCGCCGATTTCGACATTTCGGCGGCCCCCGCATTGGTCGTCATGATCAGGATGACGTTGCGGAAGTCGATCTTCTTGCCGTTGTGGTCGGTCAGCGAGCCATGGTCCATCACCTGCAACAGGATGTTGTAGATGTCCGGATGCGCCTTCTCGATCTCGTCAAGCAGCACGACGCAATGCGGGTGCTGGTCGACGCCGTCGGTCAGGAGACCACCCTGATCGAAGCCGACATAGCCGGGAGGCGCGCCGAGCAGACGCGAGACCGTGTGCCGCTCCATGTATTCCGACATGTCGAAGCGCAGAAGCTCGACGCCGAGCGAGGAGGCAAGCTGCTTCGACACCTCGGTCTTGCCGACGCCCGTGGGGCCGGAAAAGATGTAGGAGCCGATCGGCTTGTTGGGTTCGCGGAGCCCCGCGCGGGCCAGCTTGATCGAGGTCGCGAGCGCGTCGATCGCCTTGTCCTGGCCGTAGACCACCGAGCGCAGCTCCCGCTCCAGATTGGCGAGCACCTGCTCGTCGTCCTTGGAGACGGTCTTCGGCGGAATCCGCGCCATGGTCGCGATCGTCGCCTCGATCTCCCTCTCGGTGATCATCTTGCGGCGGCGCGAGACCGGCACCAGCATCTGCGCCGCACCGCTTTCATCGATCACGTCGATGGCCTTGTCGGGCAGCTTGCGATCGGTGATGTAGCGCGCGGACAGTTCCACCGCCGCCTTGATGGCGTCGTTGGTGTAGCGCAGGTTGTGGTACTCCTCGAAATAGGGCTTCAGGCCCTTCATGATCGCGATGGCATCGTCCACGGAGGGCTCGTTGACATCGATCTTCTGGAACCGGCGCACCAGCGCGCGGTCCTTTTCGAAGAACTGGCGGTATTCCTTGTAGGTTGTCGAGCCGATGCAGCGGATCGCACCGGAGGAAAGCGCCGGCTTCAACAGGTTCGAGGCGTCCATCGCCCCGCCCGAGGTGGCGCCGGCCCCGATCACGGTATGAATCTCGTCGATGAAAAGCACCGCGCCTTCATACTCCTCGAGTTCTTTGACGACCTGCTTCAGCCGCTCCTCGAAATCACCGCGATAGCGGGTTCCGGCAAGCAGCGTGCCCATGTCGAGCGAGAAGATCGTCGCATCGATCAGCGCTTCCGGCACCTTGCCTTCGACGATCCGCTTGGCAAGGCCCTCGGCGATCGCCGTCTTGCCGACGCCGGGATCGCCGACATAGAGCGGATTGTTCTTGGAACGGCGGCACAGCACCTGGATGGTGCGGTTGACCTCGGCGTCGCGGCCGATCAGCGGGTCGATCTTGCCGCTCATCGCCTTCTCGTTGAGGTTGACGCAATAGGCCTTCAGCGCATCCGGCTGCTTGCGAGCGCTGTCCTCGCTCTCGCGCTGGCCGCTGGCATCGCTTTCCTCCGGCTCGTTGACGCCGCGGGGCGTGCGGGTTTCAGACGAGCCCGGCCGCTTGCCGATCCCGTGGGAAATGTAGTTCACGGCATCATAGCGCGTCATCTCCTGCTGTTGCAGGAAATAGGCGGCATGGCTCTCGCGCTCGGCGAATATGGCGACGAGCACGTTGGCGCCGGTCACTTCCTCGCGACCGGAAGATTGGACATGGATCACCGCACGCTGGATGACGCGCTGGAAGCCCGAGGTAGGCTTGGAGTCCTCGTCATAGCCGGTGATCAGGTTGGCAAGTTCGGTATCGACATATTCGGTTACAATCTTGCGCAATGCGTCGAGATCGACATTACAGGCGCCCATGACGGCGGCGGCATCACCATCATCGATCAACGCCAGCAGGAGGTGTTCCAGCGTCGCATATTCGTGGTGACGGTCGTTGGCATAGGTCAGAGCTTGATGCAGCGCCTTTTCAAGACTGGGGGAGAAAGTTGGCACGATCAGTTCCTCACTTCTTTTCCATGACACATTGCAATGGATGTTGGTGCTGGCGCGCGAAATCCATCACCTGCGTGACCTTGGTTTCGGCCACTTCAAAGGTAAAGACCCCGCATTCGCCCACGCCGTTGTTGTGCACATTGAGCATGATGCGGGTCGCCGCTTCGCGATCCTTCTGGAAGAAACGCTCCAGAATATGGATGACAAATTCCATTGGTGTGTAGTCATCATTCAACAGGAGAACCCGGTACAGGCTGGGTTTCTTTGTTTTCGGCTTGGTACGCGCGATGACCGCCGTTCCGCGGCTCGGATTGTCCCCGTTTTTCGAGGGATCGTTCTGCATCCGGATCGACATCGCGATCATTCTCACTAACTCCGTAAGTCTCTCAGGCGTGTTCACCAAGTCTTTTGTTGGTGTTCATATCTGTATCTACCGAGTCCGTTTCAAGCTCCCTTCGACTGATCCGATCTTAATGCCGATGCTCCGGGCTTGTCATTAACAAAATACCGGCTTTTAAGCATCTCATGGTGGCAGGATCGCCGCATTTGCCCGCAGAGGACGCGCGCGTGCGGCCCACAGGCGGTTCCCCAAACGAAACCGATGCGGGGTGAAGCCGATAAATATAAAGTGAGGATAGCGCGAAGCGGAAATCGCGGCCACGCCGGTGCGGCGGGAGCCCTACTTGCAGTAGCTTCGGCCGGAATTGCGCTGCTTCAGGTCGAAATGCAGGTGGTCGTTATGTTTGGGATAGCCCGGCCCCAGAACGGTGTTGAAATAGTCGCAACCGCTGGCGCGAACTGATTTCAGCAGGCCTTTCTCCCGGAAGGCGAAGAAGCCCTTGGGCGAAACGTCGATGGTCTTCCCGGTATTCAGCGTGAAGCCGCCGACATCGATGGCATTGCCCTTGGAATGTTCGGACCATGTGCGGGAGTTGGTGCCGTTGTTCACGCGCCGGCAGGAATAGCCGCCCATCGTGTTCACCGATTTGAGCCCCGTGAGATAGCGCACGCGCGCGGCCGGCGCGACATCGTTCTGGACCCATTCGGCGAAGGCAAGCGCCGTCTGGCAATTGACCGTGACGCTGGGCGAAACCGCGACATTGCCCGACAGCGATTCCAGCTCGACCGGATAGGCAATGCCGCACTGGCTTCCGTTCGCGATCGCCTCGACCTCGGAAAAGCTCACGCCCATTTCCCTGAGCGAACTGCGGCACTGCCGCTCGGCGAGCGGCATAAGTCCGGGCAACCGGCCCTTTTGCGGCGAGGCGACGCCGCCGGGCTCGCTCAGCGGCAGAAGCGATGCGGTCTGGATCGGGTCGATACCGGGATCAGGCGCCGCGACATCGGATGCAGGGCTCTCGGCCTTCGGGATGGCGGGCGTCAAGGGCGCTGCGGCATTGGTCGCAACAACGGCGGCCTCCTCGTTCGTCGAAACGCCGAGATAGCTGTCGATCGGCACGCCGGCCTCGGTTTCAGTGCTGGCGATCAGTTGCTCGATGGAAGGCGGCGGCGTTGGCGCGGCGGCCGGTGCAGGCGTAGCGACGGCGGTCGGCTGGGGCTGCGGCTTCTGTGCGGCCTCTTCGCTGCGGGTGACGATCTGGGGGCCCTTGTCGCTGGTATCCACCGAAAACGACGTCATCAAACCGCCGATGGAACAACCGGTGAGCGTTGCCGCAATAGCTGCCAATGAAACCGCGCGTCGCAAGGGAAACGTCATACTGAACCGGATCTGCGTTGATACTCCGGACGCGAGTAGACCAGACAAGAGTAAACAAAAGCTTTTGCGGCGGTGATGAAAAGACAACCTTGTGTTGCCGGCTGGCCGGATGGCTCGAGTTGCAATTCCGCAGCCGTCGCATATTGTCTGAAACTGACAAGGGTGCAGCGCCCGTAAGCCACAGGAGAGCTTGATGAACGACGAGAAATCGCCCACCGGCAACCTGACCATGCGCACGGTCGCCATGCCGGCCAATGCCAATCCCTCGGGCGATATTTTCGGCGGATGGGTGATGTCGCAGATGGACCTCGCCGCCTATGTCGC
The DNA here is from genome assembly GCF_053484255.1 of Martelella sp. FLE1502. NCBI lineage: Bacteria > Pseudomonadati > Pseudomonadota > Alphaproteobacteria > Hyphomicrobiales > Aurantimonadaceae > Martelella > Martelella sp. FLE1502. The sequence goes on along the minus strand of NZ_JBAKFQ010000022.1, from coordinate 21,671 downwards.
CTCCTCCGAGCGCGCCAAGAACAGGACCGTCACCGCAGCGGTGAATTCGATGGCCTTTGCCCAGCCGGTCAAGGTCGGCGACACGCTCTGCGTCTACACCTCGTTCGAGCGGATCGGCCGCACCTCGATGACGATCCATGTCGAGGCCTGGGTGCACCGCCACCGCATGCCGCACCGCGAACAGGTGACCGAAGCCCAGTTCGTGATGGTGGCGATGGACGAAACCGGCAAGCCGGCCGTCGTTCCGCAGGAGGCGTGAGCCTCAGGCCCGGAAAATGAACGCCGCGCCGACCGCGATCAGCGCGAAGCCAATCACGTGATTGATGGTGATCGCCTCCTTCAGCCACAGCACCGAAAAGCCCGAGAACACCAGCAGCGTGATCACTTCCTGGATCGTCTTCAACTGCGCGGTCGAATAGACCGACGCGCCGATCCGGTTGGCCGGAACCGCGAGGCAGTATTCGAAAAACGCGATCCCCCATGCGGTGATGATCACCAGCAGCAGCGGCGCGCTTTTGAACTTCAGATGGCCGTACCAGGCAAAGGTCATGAAAACATTCGAGCAGACCAGCATTAGAACCGGCCACAGGGCCGCGGGCGAAAGCGAAAATGGCATGAATTTTCTCCGGAAACGCTGCCAGCCCGGCAGCTTCGCGCGTTCTTAGCGCAAACCGCTGCGGACGGCATCAGGAATTTGAGCCGCGAAACTTGACCGAATCGCGGCGTAAGTTCTATTTTTGTTCTGTCGTTCCACCCTTTTCTTTTTCAGGCTCGTTCCCCATATTCGCCTCATGGCCAGATCACCCAAGAAATCCTCCGACAAACCCTCCGGTTTCGAAGAAGCGCCCCAGGCGCCGTTCGACGGCGAGAGCTATGAAGGCTCGATGTCGGACTGGCTTGCCGGGCTGGAGAAGGAGGCCGAAGCCGAGACCATCGATTCGCAGCGCAAGCTAGCCTCGAAAGCCGGCAAGCATCGCCGCAAGGCCGCCGAAAGTGGCGGCGCGACAGCCAGCCGCACCGCGCGCGGCGTCTCCATAGGCGGATCGTCCGATCCCAAGACCCGCGCCGCCGCCGGCCTGAACCCGGTTGCCGGCGTCGATGTTTCTTTGGAAGAAGCCCAGAACCTCGCCAAGGGCGGCGTCACCGCGACGGTCGACGCGCTGTCGAGCCTGATCGAAAGCGGCAACCCGCTGTTCAAGGATGGCAAGATATGGACGCCGCACCGGCCGGAACGCCCGGAGAAATCCGAGGGCGGCATACCGATCCGCATGGTCACGGAATACAAGCCTTCCGGCGACCAGCCGACCGCGATCGCCGATCTCGTCGAAGGCCTCAAATCCGGGGATCGCAGCCAGGTGCTGCTCGGCGTCACCGGCTCGGGCAAGACCTTCACCATGGCCAAAGTGATCGAGGAGACCCAGCGCCCGGCGGTCATTCTGGCCCCGAACAAAACGCTCGCCGCCCAGCTCTACTCCGAGTTCAAGAATTTCTTCCCTGATAACGCGGTCGAATATTTCGTCTCCTATTACGATTACTACCAGCCGGAAGCCTATGTGCCGCGCTCCGACACCTATATCGAGAAGGAATCGTCGATCAACGAGCAGATCGACCGGATGCGCCACGCCGCTACCCGCGCCATTCTGGAGCGTGACGACTGCATCATCGTCGCCTCGGTCTCCTGCATTTACGGTATCGGTTCGGTCGAGACCTATACCGCGATGACCTTCCAGATGTCGGTCGGCGACACGCTCGACCAGCGGCAATTGCTCGCCGACCTTGTGGCCCAGCAATACAAGCGCCGCGACATGGATTTCCAGCGCGGCTCGTTCCGCGTGCGCGGCGACACGATCGAAATATTCCCTGCCCACCTTGAGGATGCGGCATGGCGGATTTCGATGTTCGGCGACGAGATCGACGCGATCACCGAATTCGATCCGCTGACCGGCCAGAAGACCGGCGACCTCAAGTCGGTGAAGATATACGCCAACTCGCACTATGTGACCCCGCGCCCAACGCTGAACGCGGCGATAAAGTCGATCAAGGAAGAGTTGAAGGCGCGCCTGCAAGAGCTTGAAAAGGCTGGACGTCTTCTGGAAGCACAGCGCCTTGAACAGCGCACCAAATTCGATATCGAGATGATGGAGGCCACCGGCTCCTGCCCCGGCATCGAGAACTATTCGCGCTACCTGACCGGCCGCCGCCCCGGCGAGCCGCCGCCGACGCTGTTCGAATATATCCCGGACGACGCGCTGATCTTCATCGATGAAAGCCACGTCACCGTGCCGCAGATCGGCGGCATGTATCGCGGCGACTTCCGGCGTAAGGCGACGCTGGCCGAATACGGCTTCCGCCTGCCCTCCTGCATGGATAACCGCCCGCTGCGCTTCGAGGAATGGGACGCGATGCGGCCCGATACGATCGCGGTGTCGGCGACCCCCGGCGGCTGGGAGATGGAACAGGCCGGCGGCGTGTTCGCCGAGCAGGTGATCCGCCCGACCGGGCTGATCGATCCGCCGGTGGAGATCCGCTCCGCCAAGTCCCAGGTCGACGACGTGCTCTCCGAAATCCGGGAGGTTTCGGCGAAGGGTTACCGCACGCTGGTGACGGTACTGACCAAGCGGATGGCCGAGGACCTGACCGAATACCTCCACGAACAGGGCATCCGCGTGCGCTACATGCACTCCGACATCGACACGCTGGAGCGCATCGAGATCATCCGTGACCTGCGTCTCGGCGCGTTCGACGTGCTTGTCGGCATCAACCTTCTGCGCGAGGGGCTGGACATTCCCGAATGCGGCTTCGTCGCGATCCTCGACGCCGACAAGGAGGGTTTCCTGCGTTCGGAAACCTCCCTCATCCAGACCATCGGCCGCGCGGCGCGCAATGTCGACGGCAAGGTCGTGCTTTATGCCGACCAGATCACCGGCTCGATGCAGCGCGCCATGGACGAGACCAGCCGCCGCCGCGAGAAACAGCTCGCCTACAACGAGGAACACGGCATCACCCCGGAATCGGTCAAGGCCAAGATTTCCGACATTCTCGACTCGGTCTACGAACGCGACCATGTCCGCGCCGATATCGGCACCAAGGGCGGCAAGGGCTTTGCAGCGGACGGCCATCTGGTCGGCAACAATCTGCAGGCCCATCTCGACGCGCTCGAAAAGCAGATGCGCGATGCCGCCGCCGATCTCGACTTCGAGACCGCAGCCCGGGTGCGCGACGAGATCAAGCGCCTCAAGGCCGCCGAACTTCAGGGCATGGACGACAAGCTGGAGCGGCAAGAATCGCGGCAGGCGGAGAGCTCAGGGAAAACCGGCTATTTCGCCAAGCCTTCGCTCGACGATATGGGCCCGGGCACCGATACCGCCCGCCCGCTGTTCCGCAAGAACGATCTCGACGAAATGACCGTCGGCCGTACGGAAAAGCCGCTTGGCAGCGACGTCAAGCCGGTCAAGCGCGGCAAGATCGGCGCCGGCTCCTACGAAGACCCCGGCGAGCAGAAACGGCGCGGCCGCCGCACCGGCAAGACCGGCAAGCCGGGGAAATAGGACGGGCGGCGACAATGGTTGTGCCCGCCCGCCGATGGCGATACGATAGCGTTGATCAAACAAGCATATGGTTCAGAAATGACAGATTACGGAAACGTTCAGGAGCATGTGAAATCGGCGTTCAAGAATGCCGATTCCAATGCCGAGCCCTATCGCCACTGGCTGCTTTCGGACATGTTTCCGACGGACCTGTTGAAGGACATCCAGGCGCTCGACTTCCCCAAGCCGGATCTTGGCGGGGTTTCGGGCACGCGCGAGGTGCACAACAAGAGCCGGCATTATTTCGACCAGCCCAATATCGCCAAATATGATTGCTGCGCTGCCGTTGCCGCGGCATTTCAGGACCCCGCCGTCGCTTCGACGATCCAGGACACGTTCGGCACCAATATCGAGGGATCGAGCCTGCGCATCGAATTCGCGCAGGATATCGACGGTTTCTGGCTGGAGCCGCACACCGATATCGGCGTGAAACTGTTCACCCTGCTGATCTATCTCTCTGACGGTCCCGGCCACGAAAAACTCGGAACCGACATCTACGCCTCGAAGGAAGAGCATGTCGGCCGCTCGCCGTTCGCGCCCAACTACGCGATGATCTTCGTGCCCTCGACCGACACCTGGCACGGCTTTGAAAAGCGCCCGATCGAGGGCGTGCGCAAATCGCTGATCATCAACTACGTCACGCCGGAATGGCGCGCCCGCGAACAGCTCGCCTACCCCGACCAGCCGATCAAGATCGCGTAGGGGCATAGCTGCTCAGTTCACGATCTCCTGGGCGGCAATGCGCCTGCACTTTAAAGAAAGGAACGGCATGTCTACCGTCACAGTCGATGCCATTATCGATGTTGTCTGCCCGTGGTGCTATCTCGGCAAGGCGCGTCTCGACAAGGCGATCAAGTCGCTGCCGGAAAACGTCGAGGTTGCCGTGCAGTGGCGTCCGTTCGAGCTTGATCCGACCGTGCCGCCGCAAGGCGTGGACAATCAGGCCATGCTTGCCGAAAAGCTCGGCAGCGCGGAGCGGCGCGACGAGATGCATGCGCAGATCACGGCCCTCGGCAAGGAACTCGGCATCACCTTCCATTTCGACCGGATTCTGGTGCGTCCCAACACGCTCGATGCGCACCGGTTGCTGCTCTGGGCGCATACCGAGAGCATCGCCATGCAGAACGAGGTCGTCGACCGGCTCTACCGCGCCAATTTCGAGGAAGGTCGCAATATCGGCGACCACAAGGTTCTGGCCGATATCGCGGCGGAGGCCGGCATGGATCGCGAAATGGTGGTCAAGCTGCTTGAAAGCGATGCCGACAAGGAGATGGTGCGCGGCGAGATCGCCAACGCCCAGCAGATGGGCGTCACCGGCGTACCCTTCTTCGTGTTCAACGGCAAATATGCCGTCAGCGGCGCGCAGCCCGTCGAGGTGATGCAGCAGGCGCTGACGCAGCTTGCCGCCGCCTGACCCGCGTTTGCGCGCGTTTCGGGAAATCGTGAAGGCCCGGCTGCCGGCAATCCCGGTTCCGGGCCTTTCCTCGCTCAGGCTCCGGCTCGCAAACGAGAACAGCGGCGTCGGGCGTCTGCTTACCGAACTGAACAGCGGGCTTTCACCCTATTGGGCGCATGTCTGGGCCGGTGGGCTGGCGCTCGCCCGCCATATCGAAGCGGAGCCGGATTACATGCGCGGCCGAACCGTCATCGACTACGGAACCGGCTCCGGACTGGTCGCGATCGCAGCGGCGAAAGCCGGCGCGGGCGCGGTGATCGCCTGCGATATCGATCCGCTGGCGCTGGAGGCTGCTTCGCTCAACGCCGCGCTCAATGGCGTGGAGATCGCTACGCATCTTATTGAGCGGGAGCGGGAGGGCACTATTCTCCCCGAGAACCTCAAGGCAATCGCATACGGCTCTTCCGCACAGCCCCCAGATCTTCTCGCCCCGGAGGGGAGAGATGTCGCGAAAGCGACAGAGAGGGGGGAGTCTTTCACCGCGAACGCTCTCACGAACCGAAAAGCCGCGCCACCCTCACTGCCCCTTTCGGGGCATCTCTCCCGCCAGCGGGAGAGAGTATTGAGTGCAAGCGGCGACGACCGATGCAATTCACCTGCCGCGAACACGCAGCTGGCGCTCGTTCTGGCCGGCGATGTCTTTTACGACCCCGAAACCGCCGATCAGACGCTCGCCGCCCTCAGAACGCTCGCCGAAACGGGCGCGGATATTCTGATCGGCGATCCCTTCCGGGACCATCTGCCGCAACAGCACCTCGCGCTTATAGCCCGCTACGATGTCACCGATTTCGCCTCGGGCGGACAACCGGTGACGGCGGGCGTCTTCAGGCTGCTGCGAGCTTCGACAGCTTGCTCATGATCACAGCCGCCTGGCCAAGGCGTTTGTTGGGCGTCGGCAGGTCGCGGTTGAAATAGATGCTGTGGTCGGGGCGGATTTTTGCCGAAACGCTGTTTTCGGCGATGAACTGCACGAGCCCCGCAGGGTTGGGGAATTCGCGGTTGCGGAACTGCACCACGATACCCTTCGGCCCGGCATCGAGCTTCTCGACATTGGCGATGCGGCACAGCGATTTGATGAAGACGATCTTCAAGAGCGACTGCACCTCTTCCGGCATCGGTCCGAAGCGGTCGATCAGCTCCGCGCCGAAGCCGTCGATATCGGTCGCGTCGGTCAGTTCGCCCAGCCTGCGGTAAAGCCCCATGCGCAGGTTGAGATCGGGCACATAGCTTTCCGGGATCATCACCGATGTGCCAAGCGCGATCTGCGGCGACCAATCGGAGCCGCCAGCATCCTCGTCGCCCTTGGCCTCGGCCACCGCCTCTTCCAGCATCTGCTGGTAGAGCTCAAAACCGACTTCCTTGATATGCCCTGACTGTTCCTCGCCGAGCAGGTTCCCTGCTCCGCGAATATCCAGATCGTGGCTTGCAAGCTGGAAGCCCGCGCCGAGCGTATCGAGCGATTGCAGCACCTTGAGCCTTCGATCGGCAGTATCGGTGAGCCGCTTGTTGACCGGCAGCGTGAACACCGCGAAGGCCCGCGTCTTGGAGCGCCCGACGCGGCCGCGCAACTGGTAGAGCTGGGCGAGGCCGAACATGTCGGCGCGGTGCACGATCAGCGTGTTGGCGGTCGGCACGTCGAGCCCGGATTCCACGATCGTGGTCGACAGCAGCACGTCGTATTTGCCGTCGTAGAAGGCGTTCATGATGTCTTCGAGCTGGCCGGCCGCCATCTGCCCGTGGGCAACCGCTACCTTCAGTTCCGGCACTTCCGCCTGAAGAAAGGCCTCGACCTCCGAAAGATCGGAGAGGCGCGGGCAGACATAGAAACTCTGGCCGCCGCGGAAATGCTCGCGCATCAGCGTCTCGCGGATCACCAGCGGATCGAATGGCGAGATGAAGGTGCGCACCGCCATGCGGTCGACCGGCGGGGTGGTGATCAGCGAGAGTTCGCGAACGCCGGTCATGGCGAGCTGCAGCGTGCGCGGGATCGGCGTTGCCGACAGCGTCAGCACATGCACGTCGCTTTTTAGCTCCTTCAGCCGTTCCTTGTGCTTCACCCCGAAATGCTGTTCCTCGTCGATGATCAGCAGGCCGAGATTGGCGAACTTGATCGAGGCGCCGAGCAGCGCGTGGGTGCCGATCACGACATCGAGCTTGCCCTCGGCGAGATCCTTCTTGGTCTGCGCCAGTTCCTTGGCGGGCACCAGGCGCGATGCCTGCGCCACCTTGATCGGCAGGCCGCGGAACCGCTCGGCAAAGGTCTTGTAGTGCTGGCGCGCCAGAAGCGTGGTCGGCACAACGACGGCGACCTGAACCCCGTTCATGGCCGCAAGGAAGGCCGCGCGCAACGCCACTTCGGTTTTGCCGAAACCGACATCGCCGCAAATCAGCCGGTCCATCGGCCGACCAAGGCCGAGATCGCCGCGCACCGATTCGATGGCGTTGAACTGGTCCTCGGTCTCCTCATAGGGGAAGCGGGCGGCGAACTCGTCGTAAAGCCCCTCGGCCGCCTGCAGCACGGGTGCTGAACGGGTGGCACGCTTGGCGGCAATCGCGATCAGCTCGTCGGCCATGTCGAGCAGGCGCTTCTTCAGCCGCGCTTTCTTGGCCTGCCACGCCCCGCCGCCGAGCCGATCGAGCGGCGCTTCGGCGGCATCCGACCCGTAGCGCGACAGCAGCTCGATATTCTCGACCGGCAGGAACAGCTTGGCGTCATCGGCATATTGCAGTTCTAGACAATCGCGCGGCGCGCCCGCCGCCTCGATCGTTCTCAGCCCGATGAAGCGACCGATGCCGTGCTCGGCATGGACGACCAGCGAGCCCTCGTCAAGGCCGGAAACCTCCGAGATGAAATCGCTCGCCTTGCGGCGGCGGCGGTTCTTGCGGATCAGGCGGTCGCCGAGAATATCCTGCTCGCCGATGACAAAAAGGTTGCCTGTCTCGAACCCGCCTTCAAGGCTCATCACCGCGCTGGCGGCTTCGCCTCGCCCGAGCTTTTCAACCTCGGCCAATGCGCCGATCGGCTTGATCTTTTCAAGCCCGTGCTCCTTCAGCACCTGCAGCAGCCGGTCGAGCGAGCCTTCCGACCAGCCGGTGATCAACACCTTGCCGCCGCCGGCGCGCTTGTCTGCGATGTGGCGCACCGCCTGTTCGAACACGTTGGTACGGGCGTCGTCATCGCGCGCCTTGGCCTCGGCGGCCCAGCGCGGGCCGGCATGGGCCTCGATCGCGATCACCGGCTTGCCGAGGCTGGAGGCCTCGTTGAACGGCGACAGCCGGATGGCGCGGATGGCATCCAGCCCCGCCGAGAATGCCTTGTCGTCAAGATAGAGCGTATCCGGCGGTACAGGCTTGTAGGGCGCGCCGCCGCGCCCCTCGCCCATATTGGCGCGCCGCGCCTGATAATAATCCTCGATCAGCGCCGCGCGTTCGGCTGCCGCCTCGCGGGCGGTGTGATCGACGACGACGCTGAAGCCACCGAGATAGTCGAACATGGTTTCCAGCCGCTCGTAAAACAGCGGCATCCAGTGTTCCATGCCGGCATAGCGCCGGCCTTCGGAGACCGCCTGATAGAGCGCGTCGTCGCGGGTGGCAGCGCCGAACATCGACAGGTAATTCTTGCGGAACCGCGCGATATTGTCATCGCCGAGCGTCACCTCGCTCATCGCGTTGAGTTCCAGCGACTTGACCGTGCCGGTGGTGCGCTGGCTCGCCGCATCGAAGGCGCGGATGGTTTCCAGCGTATCGCCGAAGAAATCAAGGCGGACGCCGTTGTCTGCGCCCGGGACGAACACATCGAGAATGCCGCCGCGCACCGCATATTCGCCGACGGCGCGGACGGTTGGCACGCGTTCGAAACCGGCATCGGCAAGGCGGTGCACGATTGCGTCCATATCGATCACCTGGCCGGCGCGGGCGGAAAAGCCGAGCGAGGCCACGATTTCGCGCGGCGGCAGCTTCTGCAGCATCGCGTTGACGGTGACGAGGATGATCGCCGGATGCGGCTTCTTGGCATGGGCGACGAGGCCGGCGAGCGCGGACAGCCTGCGCGCCTCGGTATCGGCGCCGGGCGAGACCCGGTCATAGGGCAGGCAATCCCAGGCTGGCAGCGTGAGAACCGGAATCTCCGGGGCCACGAAACCGAGCATCTGCTCGAAATCGGCAATCCGCTGGCCATCGGAGAGCACATAGGCGACCGATTGCCCGGCGCGCGCCATTTCGGCCAGCACCAGCGGCTCCGTGCCCGGCACGGCATTGGCGATGGTGACGGCCCCGCTCAGGCCTTCGAGTTTCTTCGGGTTAAATCCGGAAATCATGGCTTGGGGCGTCTCAGGCGTTCTTTTCAACCGGATCGAAATCCGGCCGATAGGCGGCAATGCTCTCAAACAGCGGCATGCGCAGATGCTCCGGCACGGGCGAAGCGCCGTTGATCCAGGCGATCAGGTCGGCGTCCTCCTCCGCCATGATCGTCTCGAACTGGTCGAGCGTTGCTTCGTCCATGTCGGCGATATTTTCCTCGGCATATTGCCCGAGGATCAGGTCCATCTCGCGAATGCCGCGGTGCCACGCGCGAAACAGCATGCGCCGCCGCCGCGGGTCGAGGTCGGCGCTGGTGCGCTTCAAACCGGTCATTTCGATACCTTCTCTGTTGATTGGCCTCTATAGCGGCTCGTTTCGCGCTTGTCAGCCTTGCCAAAGCCTCTCAGCGGGTACATTTCAAAAATATGCGACCTGCTTTGCTCGATCCCCTGTTCGCTCCGGCCTCCTCGCTTGCGGGGATCGGGCCCAAACTTGCCAAGCTGCTGGTGAAGCTGACGGGCAGCAAGGACGAGGCCCGCGTCATCGATCTGGTGTTCCATGCGCCGACCTCCGTGATCGACAGGCGGCTGAAGCCGGGAATCGCGCACCTGCCCGAAGGCGCGATCGTGACGGTGGAAGGCCGCGTCGACCGCCACCAGCCGGCTCCCTCGCGTTCCAACACGCCCTATCGCGTCTACCTTCATGACGAGACCGGCGAACTGACGCTGACCTTCTTTCACGCCAGGGCCGACTGGCTGGAAAAGCAGTTGCCGGTTGGCGAGACGGTGGTGGTGAGCGGCCGTGCCGAATGGTTCAACGGTCGCCCGACCATGGTGCATCCCGACTATATCGTGCCGGTCGAGAAAGCCGATACGCTGCCGGCGGTGGAACCGGTCTATCCGTTAACGGCGGGACTTTCGGCGAAAATTCTGCGCCGCTCGATCGAGGCAGCGCTCGCGCGCGTTCCGGTCTTTCCCGAATGGATCGATCCCGCAATCGTCGCGCGGGAGGGCTTTCCGACGACCGGCGAGGCGCTCGCCGCCCTCCACGCCCCGCGCGACGAAACCGATATCGAGCCGCAGGCCCCGGCGCGGCGCAGGCTTGCCTATGACGAGTTTCTGGCCGGCCAGCTTTCGCTGTCGTTGGTCAGAAGCCGCATGCGAAAGGCCAAGGGCCGGCCGGTGCGGGCAACCGGCGCGCTTTCGGACAAGGTGCGCGCCGCCCTGCCCTTCGCGCTGACCGCCGGACAGGAACAGGCGGTGACGGCGATCCTCGACGACATGTCGAAGGAGACCCGGATGCTGCGCATGCTGCAGGGCGATGTCGGCTCCGGCAAGACCATTGTCGGCCTGCTCGCGATGCTGGCCGTGGTCGAGGATGGCGGTCAGGCGGTGCTGATGGCCCCGACCGAAATCCTGGCGCGCCAGCATTATGAGGGCATCGCAGCGCTTGCCGAAAAGGCCGGCGTGACCGTCAGCCTGCTGACCGGCAAGACCAGGGCGCGCGAGCGCAAGGAGATCGAGGCTCAGATCGCCAGCGGCGAGGCAAGGATCGTGATCGGCACCCATGCATTGTTTCAGGACAATGTCACCTATCACGATCTCCGGCTCGCCATTGTCGACGAGCAGCACCGTTTCGGCGTCCATCAGCGCCTGCGGCTGACGGCCAAGGGCATGGCGCCGCATCTTCTGGTGATGTCGGCAACGCCGATCCCCCGCACGCTGGTGCTCGCCGCCTTCGGCGACATGGATGTTTCCAACCTCACCGAAAAACCGGCCGGGCGAAAACCGATCCAGACCGTCACGATTCCGCTGGAACGGATCGGCGATGTCGTCGGCCGGCTGCGCGATGCCCTGGCCCAAGGAAAAAAATCCTATTGGATCTGCCCGCTGGTCGAGGAATCGGAGGCCGTCGAGCTGATGTCGGCCGAGGAACGCTATGAAACGCTGGCAAAAGCGCTCGGGCCGGAAAAGGTCGGCCTGATTCATGGCCGTATGTCATCCGCCGACAAGGACGCTGCGATGGAGGCCTTCAGAACCGGTGAAACCCGCCTTCTGGTCGCCACCACAGTCGTGGAAGTGGGCGTCGATGTGCCGGATGCCTCGATCATCGTGATCGAGCATGCCGAGCGCTTCGGCCTGGCCCAGCTTCACCAGTTGCGCGGGCGCGTCGGTCGCGGCGACGAGGCCTCCTCCTGCATCCTGCTTTACAAGGGACCGCTTTCGGAAATGGGCCACGCCCGGCTTTCGGTGCTGCGCGAGAGCAATGACGGCTTCCGCATTGCCGAGGAGGATTTGAAGCTGCGCGGCGAGGGCGAGCTTCTCGGCACGCGCCAGTCCGGTATACCCGGTTTTCGCTTCGCCAGCCTCGAAGCCCATGGCGACATCCTCGCCATCGCCCGCAAGGATGCCGGCTATATCGTCAGCAAGGACCCGGAACTCAAGAGCGAACGCGGGACGGCCCTCAGAACCCTGCTCTACCTGTTCCGCCGCGATGAAGCGATCCGCTATCTGAATGCGGGGTAGCGCGGCCGACGGTTTGTTTACCTGAGACGCCATAGCCCCCTCTCCGACGGTACTCTACCCTATCAGGCGTCACCCTCGGACTTGATCCGAGGGTCCAGGCGGCGTTCTCCGCGTTGCCTGGATGCTCGGGTAAAGCACGAGCATGACCCATGAGAGGGCGGTTCACCGCGACCGCCATAACGGCTTCTCGGGGAGCGTTGAACAGCGCCGGACGAACGGGACCGGACACCCTACTCCGCCGCATCCCGCCGCTCGCCCGCATCCGCCGGCGCGTCGGGGTCGCCGCCTTCGGTCTTGGCATCCAGATCGGGAAACGCGACGACGCGTTTGCCGCCGGGCTCGGTGTGGAGCACGATCAGGCCCTGTTCCTCGAACCAGTCGAGAAAGCGGCGGGCGCGGCGGGCGGAGTGGGTGCCATAGGCGCGCGCAATCGTGGCGTCGGATGGGCAAGGTTCGCCGGAGAGTGCTGCCTTGGCCAGCATCAGGAACACGCCCTGAAGATCATCGGTGACATGCGGCGTCAGCGACAGCGCCATCTGCCAGCCCTCGCTCTCGGCCATCGCCTCATCGACGCCGGAGCGGGCGATCGCGAGCCTGCGCCGGAAATCGGACATGGAGAGCGGCGCGCCGGAAATCCGCTTCATGCGACCGCGCATCAAAAAATCCTGATAAAGCTCTGAATCCGAACGGAAAGCCGATTCCTTGCCATCCGCGATTTCGGCCAGGGTCATGGTAATCCAGTCTTCCCGCTCCTCGTCGCTCATCGCGCTCGCGCGTGGGCCGCGCGGCTCCGGCGCAGCATCAGAAGACTGGGAAAGCTGGTCGATAATATCGACGGTCGGTCGCGGACGTGGCGTCACCCGGCGCGGGGCGGCTGCCTGACGGGCGAGGTCTTCCGGATCGGGCGTGAAGATCAGGTCGTCGACATCCTCCGGCTTGTCCGGCAGCGGCATCAGCTTGGGGCTGGAGGACCGCGCCGAGGTTTCCACCGGCCCGATGATCACCTTGAGCGGGCGGCGCGACAGCGCCGGACCAAGCGCCACGAAATTGCCGCGCTTCAGATCGCGGAACTGTTCAGCCTGGCGGCGGTCCATGCCGAGCAGATCGGCCGCGCGCGCCATGTCGATATCGAGAAAGGTCCGCCCCATAAGAAAGTTGGAGGCCTCGGCGGCGACGTTCTTCGCCAGTTTGGCAAGTCTCTGGGTGGCGATCACGCCCGCAAGCCCGCGCTTTCTGCCCCGGCACATCAGGTTGGTCATGGCGCCGAGCGATTGCCGGCGCACCTCCTCGGCCACCTCGCCGCCGCCGGACGGCGCAAACATCTGCGCCTCGTCGACCACCGTCAGCACCGGATACCAGTGGTCGCGATCGGCATCGAACAGCGCGTTGAGAAAGATGGCGGCGGTGCGCATCTGGTCCTCGATCTCGAGGCCTTCCAGCGTCAGCACGCAGGAAACGCGATGCTGGCGGATGCGGTTGGCAATCCCGATCAGCTCGCCCTCGGAGCGCTCGCCGTCGACCACTACATGGCCGAAAGCATCCGAAAGCGTGACGAAATCGCCCTCCGGGTCAATCACCACCTGCTGCACCCATTTTGCCGACTGTTCCAGCAGCCGGCGCAGCAGATGCGACTTGCCGGAACCGGAATTGCCCTGCACCAGAAGCCGGGTCGCCAGCAATTCCTCGATATCGAGACTGGCCACGTCACCGGTCGATGTCGTTCCCATATCGATGTCGACTTGCACTTTCGCCTTCACCTTCGTTTCGGATGGATTTGTCGCGGACGCGTCGCAGATGAGCGGGGTCGCATAGCCTGCTATAGCAGGTCGGCGCCGGCGCGGTCGTGCGGCGGCGGGCGTTACCCACAGCTTTCCGCCTCATGCGATGATGCGCAGCACCGCCGGATCGATCGCGAAGGTGGCGGCAAAGCCGGCCTGCCCTTCCCGCGTCAGGGTCAGCGCCCGGCCCTCTTTCGCCGGCCGCAGCCAGTGGCGCTCGCGGCAGCGCGAAAGCATGGCCGCCCCCAGCCAGCCGCCGATATGGTGGCGGCGCTCGCTCCAGTCGAGGCAGGTGCGGCAGAGCGCCCGACGGCTTTTGCCGGCCTCTTCCAGCGATATGCCGAAATCGCAGAAAAACGCCCGGCCCTTGTCGGTCACCAGCCCCGCGGCTCCGTCGAATTCCAGATAGCCCGCGCGCGCAAGCGAATCGGTGATGCCGACCGCGATGGCGCCGGCCATGTGGTCGTAGCAGGTGCGCGCCACCCGCATCGCCTCGTCCTTCGGGCCGGTGGGGCGATAGCGGGCGGGCCCGGCCGCCGAAAGCAGGCTCAGATGCTCCAGCGTCTCGGCGACATCGGCGGAGGCCAAGCGGAAATAGCGGTGCCGGCCCTGTTTTTCGACCGCCACCAGCGCGCCATCCACAAGACGGGCCAGATGGCCGCTCGCGGTCTGCGGCGTGATGCCGGCGACGCCGGCAAGCTCGCCGGCGGTCAGCGCCTTGCCGCCAAGCAGCGCGGAAAGAATGTTCGCCCGCGCGACATCGCCGATCAGGGCGGCGACGGAGGCGAGCGTGTTTGCGGAAACCGTGTTTGTCATGGGCCCAATCTAGCACCGGGGAAACACACCGTCATCGCCGATCGCTTCGGTCAAGACCGAAACAAAGGGCGAGACGGCGGCATAAATCTCCTCGAAAATGAGAGGATACCCCCATGACCGACTCCTCGGCCCGGAGCCCTGCCCGCTTCAGCGCCATTCGGCGCGCCGCCGGGCTTGTGCTCCACACTCTGTTCGTCCGCTGGCCGCAGCGGCGGCGTCAGCGGATGGATCTGCTCGAACTATCGGACGACCACCTGAGAGATATCGGCGTCACGCCGTCGGAGGCCCGCAGGGAAGCCGGCCGGCCGTTCTGGGACTGAACAGCCGCGACGCCCTCAGTCTTTCGGCGGCTCGCGCTCGTGTTTTCCGGCCAGGAAGGCCGCGAAAGCCTTCAACGTCTCTTCGGAGACGTGGTGTTCTATGCCCTCGGCGTCGAGTTCGGCCGCTTCGGCCGGCACGCCGATGGCCAGCAGCAGATCGTGCACGATCCGGTGGCGCTGCCGCGCTTTTTCCGCCATCGCTTCGCCCGCCGGCGTCAGGAATACGCCGCGATAGGGCCGCGAGGTTGCGAGCCCCTCGCGCTTCAACCGCGCGACTGCCTTGGTCGCCGTCGGATGGGCGACGCCCATGGAGCGGGCGATATCGGCGATCCGCGCCTCGCCGTGTTCGGCCATCAGGTCACCGATCAGCTCGGTGTAATCCTCCAGAAGCGCGCTCGCGCGCTCGGACCGCGCCTTTGAAAACCGGTCGGCGGCGTCGCAATCGGATGGTTTTTGATCGTCGCTCACCGGTCACTCCCTGAATTGCAGGATCAATCTGTAGCCGAGGGTAAATTATCGTCCTGTTCTTGTATCCGGTGGCGGGTGACAAGGCAAATCGCCCTTGGCGAACGGCCTTGATCGCGCCATGATAACGACGATTGACAAAAATGTAGCCTAGGCTATATTTTTAATAATTCCAAACTGTCCAACATGCCTCGCCCCATGACTGACCTGACAACCAAGCGCCGCTCGCTCACGGACAAGACCAATACGGCCATCGAACAGGCCCTCGCCTCCGGGCGGGTGCGGCCGAAATCGGCATTGCTGTTTGTCGGTCCGGCGGTGATCGCCGCGATCGCCTATGTCGATCCGGGCAATTACGCGACCAATATCCAGGCGGGTGCCGGCTATGGCTACACGCTGCTCTGGGTGGTGCTGTTCGCCAATCTGGTCGCCATGCTGTTTCAGGCGCTGTCGGCCAAGCTCGGCATCGTGACCGGCCGCAACCTGGCGGAAGTCTGCCGCGACGAATTTTCCAAACCGGTCGTGATCCTGCTCTGGATCGTCAGCGAGATTGCGGCGATGGCGACCGACCTTGCCGAATTTCTCGGCGGCGCGATCGGCCTCGCGCTACTGTTCAACATGCCGCTGATGGCGGGCATGGGCGTCACTGCGGTGGTCACATACGGCATTCTGCTTTTTGAGCGCCGGGGGTTTCGCCCGATGGAACTGATCATCGGTGCCATGATCGGCGTGATCGGGCTTTGCTACATCATCGAGCTCTTCATCGCGCCCGTGGCCTGGGGCGAGGCGGCAACGGGCCTTGTCCGCCCGGACATTCCAGATGCCACGGCGCTCGCGATCGCGGTCGGCATTATCGGCGCCACCGTCATGCCGCATGCCGTCTATCTCCATTCTGGCCTCACGCAGCACCGGGTCGCGGTCAAGAACGAGACCGAGCGCCGCCGTGTGCTGCGGTTCTCCAATATCGAAGTGGTGGCGGCGCTCGCGGTGGCGGGCGTGGTCAACATGGCGATGGTGATGATGGCCGCGGGGGCGTTTCACAAGGGCCACAGCGAGGTCGCCGAAATCGAGTCCGCCTACCATATGCTGACGCCCCTGCTCGGCGGCGCTGCGGCGGCCGTTTTCCTGATCTCGCTGATCGCATCGGGCATCTCCAGCTCGGTCGTTGGCACCATGGCGGGGCAGATGATCATGCAGGGTTTCGTCGGCTTCCGGATCCCGATCTGGCTGCGACGGCTGATCACCATGCTGCCGGCCTTCGTGGTCGTCGCGCTCGGCGTCAACGCCACCCAGGCGCTGGTCGTCAGCCAGATCATCCTGTCTATCGCGCTGCCGGTGCCGATGATTTCGCTGGTTATCTTCACCCGCAACCGCAAGATCATGGGCGAGTATGCCAATGGCCGGCTGATCGGCGCGCTCGCCATCCTCGCCGCGATCGCCGTGCTCAGCCTCAACTTCGTGCTGCTCGCCCAGACCTTCGGCGTGCCGATCCCGGGGCTGGCGGCCGGTTGAGGCCTTAAAGCCCGTTGATCCACATCTTCAGCCTTGCCCCTTCGCGCGCCAGAAGCTCGGGGTTGCGGGCATTCTGCGCCAGCAGCGACGCGCCCTGGAGCGATGACTGCAATTGCAGCGCCAGCGCCTCGGCGTCATCGCCATGGCCCATTTCGGCGAACTGCTCGGTCATCCATTCCATTGGCGCGGCGAGCAGCGGAAAAGCCTCCACCGCCGCCTTGTCGCCGGCCTTCAGGAGTTCGGCGCTCAACGAACCCGCGGGGCAGCCTCTCAAGGCGATCTCCCCGGCATTGCCGACGGTCTTGTTGACGAAGGCGACGAGCCGGGCCTTGGGCGAGGGTAATTCCGCCAGTTCCGCCATGAGGCTTGCGAACTGACCCTTGTGGTGGTCGAGGATCGCGGTCGCGATGTCATCCTTCGTTTTGAAGTAATAGTAGACATTGCCGAGCGGCACGCCGGATTCCTTCGCGATGTCGGCGATCGTCGTGCGGGTATATCCCTGCCGGTAGGCAAGGTTCACCGCCGCCTCCACCAGCCGCGCGCGTTTTCCCATATCCTTCCTGCTCATAAGTCTTCCCTGTTCATTTCGGCCTCATCCTGCGGCAGTGATTCCGCGCAGGCTCATATGGGCGCTCGCCCTGCCTGCCAAGCCGAATGTGTTCCAATCGGCGATGGCTCAATTAGTGAGTTGCTTAACTAACTTATATAAGTTGGTCAACTCACTCATCCATTGAAGCAAACGGATTCGGCCGCCCTCTCCCCCTACGCGGCGGGCTATCGCAATGGCTTGGCAGCTTGCTCCCAATACTCTCTCCCGCTGGCGGGAGAGCTGCCCCGAAAGGGGCAGTGAGGGTAAAGCAGCGTATCCATTCGTGAGGGCGTTCGAGAGGAAAGACTCCCCCCCTCACTGTCGCTGTCGCGACATCTCTCCCCGCCGGGGCGAGAAGATTCGGGGGCTATGCGAAAAAGCCCTATGCGATAGCCCTGCCCTATCCGGCGGCATCCGCGGGCTCGACCCGAGGATCCAGGCAGCGTGCGTCAGGTTCGGCGGCTGTGGTGGCTTACTTGCGGCAGCATGCGGTGAAGCGCTCAGATAACGCAGCAAAAACGATCGGACGCGTGGGTCAGACCCGGGCCTTGAAACAGTTGAAGAGAGGGAGCGATGGTCGAAAGACCGTTTTCCGTGCGGGCTGGATGCTCGTGTCGAGCACGAGCATGACCCATCCTAGGGTGTCGAGTCAGCAAAACACCGCTCCAGACAGGAAACCGCGCAACACAGGAACCGTACTGACCCGAGTTGCCGTCGTTCACCCCGCCCGGCGCGCGGCGATCTTGAGGCCGAAGCCCTGCATCAGCCGCACGGTTTCCGGGCGCAGGTTCGCCCCGGTGAAGATCACGAAATCATGGTTGGGGCCGCCATCGGCGGCGGCTGTCGATGGCCCCAGCACCCGCTTTGCCTGCATGGCGATCGCCTCGGCGGGGTTCAGCCAGTCCACCGGCCAGGGGGCGAGCTTGCGGAAGCGGTTGGCGAGGAAGGGATAATGGGTGCAGGCCAGCACCACGATATCGGTGCGCCTCCCCTCCTCCTCCACGAAACAGGGTGCAATCTCGGCCCAGAGCGCCGAATCCGCAACGGTGATGCCGCAGATATAGTCCTCGGCAAGGGCCGCCAGATAACGCGAGCCGACGAGGCGGGCGTGGCAGTGCGTGGCGAAGTTTTCGATCAGCCCCTTGGTGTAATCGCGCTTCACCGTCACGGGCGTTGCGAGCACGGAGATCAGGCCGGAGGCGGTGCGTTCGGCAGCCGGTTTGATGGCGGGCACGGTGCCCACGAAATCGGTTTCGGGGAAGCGCTCGCGCAGTGCCGCACCGGCAAGCGTGAAGGCCGTGTTGCAGGCGATGATGACGCAGGCCGGGCGGATTTCCTCCAGCAATTGCCCGAAGAGCCGCAGCAGATGCTCGAGCAGCGCCTCCTCCTCCCAATCGCCATAGGGAAAGGCGGCATTATCGGCGATATAGACGAAGCGGCGCTCCGGCATCAGCATCCGCGCCTCGCGCAGCACGGTGAGCCCGCCAATGCCGGAATCGAAGATCAGAACTGGGCCGTCATCGCTCATCGCCGCCATCCTGGCCGCGCGGGTTCTTGCGGGTATAGCGATCGAGCGCGGAAATCACCCCGCGCACCACATGAATTTCCTGCGCGCTCATCGCCCTGCGGGTAAAGACTGCGCGCAGATTGTCGATCATTTTTGGCTTTTTGTCGGCGGGTCGGAAATATCCCCGCGCATCGAGCGCTTCCTCGAGATGGGCGAACAGACCGAACAGATTTTCCTTGGTGGCCGGCGTCTGCTCGAGCGCCTGAAACGGCGTGGCGTTTTCATCTTCCATGCCGGATTTCATCCACTCGTACGACATCAGCAGCACGGCCTGGGCAATGTTGAGCGAGGCGAAGGCGGGGTTGACCGGGAAGGTCACGATCTCGTCGGCGAGCGCCACCTCCTCGTTCTTCAGCCCCCAGCGCTCACGCCCGAACAGAATGCCCGAGCGCTCCCCTGCCATGTGGCGCGCGCGCAGCGTTTCGGCGGCGACCGTCGGCCCGCGCACCGGCTTGAAGCCGTCGCGGCTGCGGGCGGTGGTGGCATAGACGAAGTTGAGGTCGGCGATCGCGTCCTCCAGCCGGTCGAACACCTCTACGCCATCGATCACATGATCAGCCTTGGAGGCGGCAGAGCGCGCGCTGTCGCTCGGCCAGCCGTCGCGGGGTTCGACGAGGCGCAGTTCGGCAAGGCCGAAATTCGCCATGGCGCGGGCCACCATGCCGATATTCTCGCCGAGTTGCGGATTGACCAGAATGATCACGGGGCCTTCCGCCAGAAGCGGACGCTCGCTGTTCGTGCCTGCCATATGCTATCTGCCTTACTCTCTTGCTCCGGCTTATCGCTCCCGCCGCCGCCGAATGCAAGAAAAACGCGGCAAACACCCAAGCCTCTCCCGCCCCGGTCTTGGCGTGCGCCGTTCGCCGCGCTATTGCTCCAACATGTCAAACGTCGCCGATCCGCTCTCCGTCCTCAAATCCGTCTATGGCTATTCCGCCTTTCGCGGCAAGCAGCAGGCCGTCGTCGAACAGGTGGTCGACGGCGGCGATGCGGTGGTGCTGTTTCCAACGGGCGCCGGCAAATCGCTTTGCTATCAGGTGCCGGCGCTCTGCCGGCCGGGCGTGGCGCTGGTTGTCTCGCCGCTGATTGCGCTGATGCGCGACCAGGTGGAGGCGCTGAAACAGCTTGGCGTCAGAGCCGCGGCGCTGAACTCGACGCTTTCGCGCGAGGAATATGGCGCGATCCGCCGCGGGCTCGACAATGCCGAGCTCGACCTTCTCTACGTGACGCCCGAGCGAATGGCGACGGCCGGTTTCCGCGAGATGATGGCGCATGTGAAGATCGCGCTGATCGCCATTGACGAGGCGCATTGCGTCTCGCAATGGGGCCATGATTTCCGCCCGGAATACCGCGCGCTCGATGCGCTGAAGGACGTCTTTCCCGGTGTACCGCGCATGGCGCTGACGGCGACCGCCGATCCGCATACCCGCGACGATATCATCGAGCGGCTGGCGCTTCAGGAAGCGGAAGTCTTCACCACTTCCTTCGACCGCCCGAACATCACCTACGAAATCATCGAGCGCGACCAGCCGCGCCGGCAATTGCTGGATTTTCTTACCCGCCACAAGGGCGATAGCGGCATTGTCTATTGCCTGTCGCGCGCCAAGGTGGAGGAGACCGCCGAATGGCTGAACGGCCAGGGCATCCGCGCGCTCCCCTATCACGCGGGCATGGATCGCGCGTTACGCGACGCCAATCAGGATGCCTTCCTGAAGGAAGAGGAGCTTTGCCTTGTCGCCACCGTCGCCTTCGGCATGGGCATCGACAAGCCGAATGTCCGTTATGTCGCCCATCTCGACCTGCCAGGCTCGGTCGAGGCCTATTATCAGGAGACCGGCCGCGCGGGCCGCGACGGGCTGCCGTCGGAGGCCTGGATGGTCTACGGCATGGCCGATGTGGTGCAGCGCGGACGGATGATCGATGGCGGCAACGCGGTCGACGAGATCAAGCGGGTCGAACGCGCCAAGCTCAACGCCCTGCTCGGCATCTGCGAAACCTCGGGCTGCCGCAGGCAGGCGATTCTCGCCCATTTCGGCGAAGCCCATCCCGGCGGCTGCGGCAATTGCGACACCTGCCTGAAGCCGGTCGAGACCTGGGACGGCACGGAAGCCGCGATCAAGGCGATGGCCGCGATCTACCGTACCGGCGAACGCTTCGGCGCCGGGCACCTGATCGATGTGCTGACCGGCAAGGAGACCGAGCGCACCGAACGCTTCGGTCATGCGCAGATGCCAGTCTTCGGCGCCGGCAGCGATCTGCCGGTCAAGACCTGGCAGTCGGTCTACCGGCAATTGCTGGCGGCCGGCCTGATCACGGTCGACCACGAGGCCTATGGCGCGCTGAAGCTGATGCCGGAGGCGCGCGCGGTGTTTCGCAAGGAAAGGGCCGTGCGGTTTCGCAAGGACCGCCCCACGCGCGGCGGCTCCCCCGGCTCGGCCAGACGCAGTGCCGACAAACGAGCCGCCGTTCCCGAGCAGGATCGCGCGCTGTTCGAGGCGCTGCGCGAAACCCGCACCGCGCTTGCCAAGGAAGGCGGCGTCCCGCCCTATGTCATCTTCCCCGACACCACGCTGATCGCGCTCGCCGCCGAACGGCCGGACACGCCGGAGGCCATGCTTTCGGTCTCGGGCGTCGGGCAGAGCAAGCTGCAGCGTTACGGCGAGGACTTTCTAGCGGTCATCCGCGCGCATGGCTGAAGCGCGCTAGAGCATCGGGCGATTAGTCTGCAACGCATGCTGTTGATTTGAAGTAGTTCCA